>DATJTL010000109.1:0-8066 GCA_035503415.1 Xanthobacteraceae bacterium | reverse complement strand
GCTCAAGCCCGCAGCCTGGCTCGATGCGCTGCGCGCCGTCGTGCGGCTCGGCGCAAACTATGGCACAAGCACTATTGGTGGCGATGCGTCGGTCAACGTCGAATACGTCTCCGCCAACCCGACCGGCCCGATGCACGTCGGCCATTGCCGCGGCGCGGTCTTCGGCGATGCGCTCGCCAATCTGCTTGCCTTTACCGGCTTCAAAGTCACGCGCGAATATTACGTCAACGATGCCGGCGCGCAGGTCGACGTGCTGGCGCGCTCCACGTCCCTGCGTTACCGCGAGGCGCTCGGCGAGGACATCGGTATCATTCCCGAAGGGCTCTATCCGGGCGACTATCTCAAGCCCGTAGGTTCTCTCATCGCCAAGACCTTTGGGGAGAGCCTGAAGAATGCACCTGAGGCCGAGAGATTAGCCGTCGTTCGCAGCATTGCGCTCGAACAGATGATGGTGTCGATTCGCCAGGACCTTGCCGCGCTCGGCGTAAGTCAGGATCGCTTCTTTTACGAACGGACGCTGATCTTCCAGGAGGCGGCTGGCGCCAACTCAATCGATCGGGTCGCGCGAACGATCGATTGGCTGCGCGAGCGCGGTTTGGTTTATCAGGGCCGGCTGCCGCCGCCCAAGGGCGCGCCGGTCGAGGACTGGGAAGATCGCGAGCAGACGCTGTTTCGCTCGACCCAATTCGGCGACGACGTGGATCGTCCGCTGATGAAGTCCGACGGCTCGTACACCTACTTTGCTTCCGATATCGCCTATCATGCCGACAAGGTCGGCCGCGGCTTCCGCACTTTGATCAATGTGTGGGGCGCCGATCATGGCGGCTACATCAAGCGCATGCAGGCGGCGGTGAAGGCCTTGAGCGGCGGCCAGGCCGAACTCGACGTCAAGCTCATCCAGCTCGTGAAGCTTCTGCGCGCCGGCGAGCCGGTGAAAATGTCAAAGCGGGCAGGGGAGTTCGTCACGCTGCGTGAGGTGGTGGACGAAGTCGGTCGCGATGCCGTCCGCTTCATGATGCTCTACCGCAAGAATGACGCCGTGCTCGATTTCGATCTCGCCAAGGTCATTGAGCAGTCACGCGACAACCCCGTCTTCTACGTCCAATACGGCCATGCCCGTGGCCAGTCGGTGTTCCGCAACGCCAGGGCCGCTTTCGCGGATTTGCCGGATGACATCGCTATGCTCGCAGAGACGGCGGAGCTCGACCGCCTCAGCGATCCGGCCGAACTCTCTCTGATGCGGCGAATTGCCCTGTACCCGCGGGTGATCGAAGGCGCCTCGTTGGCGCACGAACCACATAGAATTGCCTTTTATCTGTTCGACTTAGCGAGTGAATTTCATGCGTTATGGACACTGGGCAATTCAGCGCCATATTTACGCTTCATTATCCAGAATGATCGACAAATGACCGTGGCTCGGCTTGTCCTTGTAAAAGCGGTAGTCACCGTGCTCGCCTCCGGACTCAAGCTCCTGGGTGTCGAGGCGCCAAACGAGATGCGGTAACAAATTCTCCGTAGCCTTCGACGCGGCGCAAATGCAGTCGAGGGGAAAGGCTCAACGGGGCAGGTTTCATGGCCGATAACACTTTTCGTACGCCTGGCCGCGGCCCTGCGCGCAACCATGAGCCTATCCAGCGCGATAGCTTGTCCGACCCGCTTGCCGAACTTGCCCGCCTGATCGGCCAGAACGAGGCGCATGGCGGCTCCGCACACGATCACGGCCAGGCTGAGGGCTTCGACGAGGGCGCCTCCGCCGGGCTCGATTGGGCCGCCACTGACGAAGACTACGCCGAACAGGGCCACGACGCTGACGCGGGCTACGCGCAGCCGTCGAACGATGCCTATTATGCGCAGCCGTCCGGTGAGGCCTCATGGCCGCACCAGCACGGCTTCGAAGAAGAAGAGCCGGACGAGCGGGAATATGCCCGATCGGCGCCAGCGTACCAGAATGGCGGTGGCGATCCGCGGCGCAATGCCGGTCAGCAGGAGCCTTATTACCGCGAGGACGTGCGACCGTCGGCGCCCCGTGCCGAGCCCTCGCTCTATGCCCCCTCGACGCAAGGCGGTTATCAGCCCGATGAGCGGCAGCGCTACAACGGGCAAGCTTCCGCCTACGCGGACGAGGCAGGGGATTACGACCGCGACGCATATGACGAGGAAGCTCCGCCGACGCGGCGCAGCGGCACCATCGTCATCGTGGCTCTGCTCGGCTTGGCGGTGCTCGGCACTGCCGGTGCACTGGGCTACCGCGCCATGTTCGGCGGTTCGATGATCCCGTCGCTGCCGCCGATCATCAGGCCAAGCGACACGCCGATCAAAATCGTGCCCCAGCGCGACACCCAAGCCGGCACGTCTGGCCAGACCGGTGCTGGCACAGCCGGGACCGGCGAACAGGTCGTCGCCCACGAAGAGCAGCCGGTCCCCGTGCAATCGGCTAATCCAGTTCCCCGGGTGGTGACCACAATCCCGGTCATTTCCAGCGGGACGGGTGCGCCGCTGCCGGGAATGCAGCCGGCTGGATCGGACCAGACCCAAGCCGTGCCTATGGGGTCGGTTGCACCGCCCGCTTTTGCTGATCCAAACGCCGCGATGCCGTCCGCCGGCATGCCAAACCAAATGGCCGCGCCGCCGCCTGGATCGCCGCCGGCCGGCAGCAGGGCTGTCCAAACCATCAAAATTCAGCCCGATCAGCAGACTGCCGCCAATCCGCCCGATGCGGCGGGCTCGCCAGATACAGTGACCGCGCCAGAAGCTCGCCCGCCGAAGCCGCACGTAACGCGGCCAGTCAGAGAGGCGGCGCCTCGGCAAACGCAGACGCCAGGAGGTCCGCTTTCGATCGTGCCCACTCGGGAGACGCGAGCGCCAACCCCGGCTCCGGCGCCCACCCGTATGGTGGACGCCCGGCCAGGGCCGATGGCGTTGGGCTCGCCGGGTGAGGCGGCGCCTGCGGGCGTTGGTCGCTACGCGGTCCAGGTGACGTCGCAACGCAGCGAGGCTGAAGCCCAGGCGGCATTCCGCTCCCTGCAGGCGAAATATCCGCGGGAGCTTGGCGGACATCGCGCGATCTTCCGCCGCGCCGATCTCGGCGCCAAAGGCATCTATTACCGCGCCTTGGTTGGGCCGTTTGCCTCCGCCGAACAAGCAGCGGGCCTTTGCAGCAGCCTGAAGGCCGCCGGCGGCAACTGCCTGATCCAGAGAAACTAGTGAAACTGGCTGCTTAACGCTTGACCCTCGCGCGGCGCGGGGGATAAGCGGCGGGCCATGCGCGCATTCATTACCGGTCTTTCCGGGCCTGCGTTGAGCGAGGCCGAACGCCGCTTCCTGCGTGAGTCAGACCCGTGGGGGCTGATCATTTTTCAGCGCAACATTGTGGGGCCGCAGGCGCTGCAGCGGCTGACGGCAGAGTGCCGGACAGTACTGGGCTGGGAGGCTCCGATACTGGTCGACCAGGAGGGCGGCCGGGTGCAGCGGATGAACCGTCCCCATTGGCCGGAATATCCTCCGGCGGCCGCCTATGGCGAGCTTTACCAGCGCGATCGCGCCCGTGGACTTGCCGCTGCCCGGCTCGCCGCACGGCTGATCGCCGCTGATCTCGCCGGCGTAGGCATCGACGTTGATTGCATGCCGGTTGCCGACGTGCCGGTAGCGGGCGCCGACGCGGTGATAGGCGATCGTGCCTTCGGCTTCGACCCGGAAAGTGTCGCGGCCCTTGCCGGCGCGTTCGCCGAAGGGTTGGAGGAGGGCGGGGTCCTGCCGGTCGTCAAGCACGTTCCCGGCCACGGTCGCGCCACCGCCGATAGCCACAAGAAACTGCCGACAGTCACCGCCGAAAGAGCGAGCCTGGAAACGAGTGATTTTGCGGCGTTCCGGCCGCTCGCGGGGCTTCCGCTCGCCATGACCGCGCATGTGGTGTTCACAGCCATTGATCCGAGCGCGCCGGCCACCACTTCGGTCGCTATAGTGCGTGACGTGATTCGCGGTTCGATTGGTTTTCAAGGCGTGTTGATGAGCGACGATCTGTCTATGGGGGCGCTGAGCGGTTCGCTTGCCGAGCGCACGCGAGCGGCCATCGAGGCCGGCTGCGATGTGGCGCTGCATTGCAATGGCGACATGGTTGAGATGGAGGCCGTTGCCGCCGAGGCGCCCGTGCTTGGTGGCGAAGCTGCCCGGCGAGCGGAGGCAGCCTTGGCGCGTCGCAAACCGGCGGACCCGATCGATCTTGCCGTCAAACGAGCGGAATTTTCCGCCCTGATGAGCGCCGTGTGGGAACCAGCGCGGGGATCGGCATGAGCGCGGAAGACGTGGCCTTCGAGAGCGAACTTGAGGCGCCTGCTGCCGGCGAGCCGGCGCTGGTGGTCGATGTGGAGGGATTCGAGGGGCCGCTCGATCTTCTGCTGACGCTGGCGCGACAACAAAAAGTCGATCTCGCCAAGATTTCCATCCTCGCGCTTGCCGACCAGTACCTCGCCTTCATCGAAGCGGCGCGCAAGTTGCGGCTCGAACTCGCCGCCGATTACCTGGTGATGGCGGCGTGGCTCGCCTATCTGAAATCGCGTCTGCTTCTGCCGGAGCAGCCGGCGCCGGATGGACTGAGCGCCGAGGACATGGCCAATGCGCTGGCGCAACGGTTGCGCCGCCTCGAGGCGATCCGCCAGGTCGCCGAGCAATTGCTCAACCGGCCGCAGCTTGGCCGCGATGTTTTCCAGCGCGGCCAGCCGGAGCCGATCGCCGAGATCAAGCGTCCGCAATGGTCGGCGACGCTTTACGACCTGTTGTCGGCCTATGCGTCGCGTCGGCAAAACCAGGCGCGCGCCATTGTGCGCATGCCCAAGCGCTCCGTCTGGTCGCTGGCGGAGGCGCGTGAGGCGATCGAGCGGCTGATCGGGCGCTCCTTTGACTGGAGCCCGCTCGATCAGTACCTGATCGAATATCTGGTCGAGCCGTCGCAGCGGCCGACCGTGCTCGCGTCGAGCTTTGCCGCAACGCTTGAACTGGTGCGTGAAGGCCGGCTCGAAGTCCACCAGCACACGGCTTTTGCCCCGCTTTTCGTGCGGGCGCGCGCCAACGAGAGCGCAAGCGGCGGCGTGGCGGCGGACGCGGGGAACGGTTGAGCGAGGGGGACCGAATGTCGAATGTTGCGGAGATGCGAGTGATTGTTGGTGATAGTGAGCGCGCGGAGCGTGCGGAAGAGTTGCGTATCCTCGAAGCGTTGTTGTTTGCCGCCGAGGAGCCGCTTGACGAGAAGACGCTGTCCGCGCGGCTGCCGGCCGGCGCCGATGTTGGCGCGCTGCTTGCCGATCTGCAGAACGAATATGCTCCTCGCGGCGTCAATCTCGTTCGCGTGGCTGGAAAGTGGATGCTGCGCACCGCGGGCGATCTCGCTTGGCTGCTCACCCGCGAGACAGTGGCGCCGCGCAAGCTTTCGCGCGCCGCGGTCGAAACGCTTGCCATCGTCGCCTATCACCAGCCGGTGACGCGCGCCGAGATCGAAGAGATCAGGGGCGTGACCACCTCGAAGGGCACGCTCGACGTGCTCCTGGAAACCGGCTGGGTCAGGCTGCGCGGCCGGCGCAAGGCGCCGGGGCGGCCGGTGACCTACGGAACCAACGAAGCATTCCTGTCGCATTTCGGGCTTGAGGCGCTCGCCGATCTGCCCGGCCTCGATGAACTCAAAGGCTCGGGCCTGATCGAGGCGTCGCTGCCGCCGGGTTTCACCGTGCCGGTGCCATCGGACGATCCAACCTTGCGCGAGGACGAGGATCCGCTCGAACCCGGCGATCTCGATCTCGGCCTCGTTCCGCCGGCGGAACGCGTCGAGGAATAAAAGGCAAGGTTGGGCGATCTTTATCGTGCCGGTTTCGGCGCGCGCGCATGCGCGCGAGCGCATTCACCCTGCGGCGTAGCGCCTTCCCGGTTAAGCTTGTTTTTGCCGCCCGCGACGCCTAGTTTCTCTGTCAAATCGAGACCTTGCCGCGGACGCGTACGCGGTTGCGGACGGAGGAAGTTATGGGCTCTCTGAGCATCTGGCATTGGATGATCGTCCTCGCTGTCGGGCTTTTGCTCTTCGGCGGGCGCGGCAAAGTTTCCGACCTGATGGGCGACTTCGCCAAGGGCATCAAGCAGTTCAAGAAGGGCTTGGCGGACGACGAGCCCGCGGACGCAGCCAAGTCTGACGCGGTGAAGACCCTCGACCACCAGGCGGTGGCCGGCGAGGCGGCGCCGCGCGCCGAGGCCGACAGCAAGGTCGAGCGCACGCTCTCGTAAACTGCGGCCAATGGTCGGTCAGGTCGCTCCCCGTCCCCGGCGGCTCGCGCTTTCCGGCCGCGAAAGCCGGGGCGCAATCGGCGGGTGAGACGGCCGGGGAAGTGACTTCATGTTCGACATAAGCTGGAGCGAATTTCTGCTCATCGGCGTTGTGGCGCTGGTCGTGATCGGGCCCAAGGAGCTGCCGACGGTCATGCGCACGCTCGGGCAATGGACGCGCAAGGTGCGCAGCATGGCGTCCGAGTTCCAGAACCAGTTCCACGAAGCGCTGCGCGAAGCCGAAATGACCGACCTCAAGAAGCAGGTCGACGACATGGCGCGCGACGTCAAGGACAGTGTGACAGGACTCGATCCGCTCAAGGACGTGCGCGCGGACGTCACGGGTATCGGCGAGGACGTCAAGCGCACACTCTCCGCCACGCCGCCTGCCGATGCAGCGGTGCCCGTTGCCGAGGCAGCAACTGCGCCGGCACAAGCAGCGGTCGAGACGCTGCCCGTCGAGACGCTGCCCGCCGAGACGTTGCCCGCCGCGCTGGAGTCCGCCGTGACGCCGGAAGCGGAAACGCCCGCTCCGCCGCCGCAAACGGCGAGCGAGCAAGCCCCGCGCGAATCAGAAGTGGCCGGCGCCGGCGCCGAGGCGGCCGCGCCGCAGCCGCATGACAAGGCGGTGGAAACCGACCCCGCAGGGCGCGCCGGATGACGACCCCCTCGGACGAAGAGAAGGAGATCGAAGCGACCAAGGCGCCGCTGATGGATCACCTGATCGAGCTGCGCTCGCGGCTGATCAAGGCGTTGGCCGCTTTCGCCGTGGCGACGATCGGCTGCTTCTTCTTCGCCAAGCACATCTACAATGTACTGACCTGGCCGTACGTCTGGGTGGCCGGCGCGGCGAACTCGAAATTCATCTATACGGGCCTGCTCGAATATTTCATCGTGCAGCTCAAGCTTGCGATATTCGGCGGTATCTTCATTTCGTTCCCCGTTATCGCCACGCAGATCTACATGTTCGTGGCGCCCGGGCTCTACCGCAAGGAGCGCAAGGCATTCCTGCCGTATCTGTTCGCGACGCCGATCTTTTTCGTTCTCGGTTCGGCCGTCGTCTATCTGGTGGTGTGGCCGCTGATCACGCGTTTTTCGCTCTCGATGCAGCAATTGGGCGGGCCGGGCGAAGCGACCATCGAGCTGTTGCCGAAGGTGTCGGACTATCTGGCACTGATGATGAAGCTGATCCTCGCCTTCGGCATCGCCTTCCAGTTGCCGGTGATTTTGACGCTGCTTGGCCGCATCGGCATCATTACCTCCGACCAGCTCAAGTCCAAGCGGCGCTATTTTATCGTCGGGGCCTTTGCCATCGCCGCCGTGCTCACCCCGCCGGACGTGTTGAGCCAATGCTCGCTGGCGCTGCCGCTGCTTGCCCTCTACGAGGGTTCGATATGGTCGGTGCGCATGGTGGAGAAACGCCTTGCTGCCGAGCGCGCCGCCGCTGAGGCGGAAGCCGCCGGCAAGCCGGCGGAGTAACCTCTCTTCGTTGTTGCCGGGGATAGGTGGCCGTGACGCGAGCGTCGCGGGGGGCCTCCGATCCGGCAAACCATATGGATCAAGCCCGCGCATGACGAGTTTGCTATAAGGGCGTCCCGATTCTTTGAGTGCTAGAAGATGCACGACATTCGCCTCATCCGCGAAAATCCCGAAGCGTTCGACCGCGGCCTCGCGCGGCGCGGGCTTCCCCCGCAGGCTGACCGACTGATCGGGCTCGACGAAGCGCGCCGTGCAGCCATCCAGAAAGTCGAAGCCGCGCAGGC
>DATJTL010000108.1:0-3204 GCA_035503415.1 Xanthobacteraceae bacterium | reverse complement strand
GTGAACGCGGCCTGATCCACCTCATGCAGGCGCGCGCGGTGCGCATCGCCGATTGCGAGATCGTCGATGCCGGCGGCAACGGCATCGCGCTGCAGGGGATCGAAGGCGAAATCTCCGGCAATACGGTCAGCGCGGCCGATGCCGCCATCTTTTCGGTTGATGCGTCAACGTTGAGGATCTCCGGCAATCACGTACGCTCCGCCGGCAATAACGGCATCCTGGTCTGGCGCAGCGCACCCGGCGACGACGGCACCTTGGTCGTTGATAACCACATCGAAAACATCACCAACAAATCCGGCGGGTCCGGTCAGTACGGCAACGCCATCAATGTCTTCCGCGCCGGCAACGTCATCGTGCGCGGCAACCGCATCCGCCACGCCGCCTTCTCGGCCGTGCGCGGCAACGCCGCGTCAAATTTGCAAATCGTCGGCAATACCTGCACCGGCTTGGGCGAAGTCGCACTCTACGCCGAGTTCGGCTTCGAGGGCGCCGTGATCGCCAACAACATCGTCGACGGCGCCGCCATGGGCGTCTCCGTCACTAATTTCAACCAGGGTGGCAGGCTCGCCGTCGTGCAGGGCAACCTGATCCGAAATCTCGTGGCGCAACGTCCCGCCGGCACCGATCCGGACGACGATGCCGGCGTCGGCATCGGAATTGAGGCGGATACGCTCGTCAGCGGCAACGTCATCGAGAATGTGCCGCACACCGGCATCGCCGCCGGCTGGGGCGAATATCTGCGCGACGTCGCCATCAGTTCTAACATCGTGCGCGGCGCCGATTATGGGATCACCGTTTCGGTCGCACCTGGCGCCGGCGCCAGCCTGGTAGCCGACAACCTCATCAGCGGCGCCCGCCGCGGCGCCATCGTCGGCATGGAATGGAAGAAGCCGGTCACCGACGACCTCACCAAGGAAGATGCCGCGCGCTTCGCCCAGTTGACGATCAACGGCAACCGCGTGCGGTGATTGATCTTTGTCGGATTTGGCTGGTGCGGTGGGTTAGCTCAGTGCATGCGTAACCCTCAGCGCTCCGACTTCAATGCCATTCCAGTTGCGCAGCACCGGGTGCACGAAACGCGTGAACGCCGCACGCTCGGTGGGTTCAAGCGGAAGCAAACGTGCAATCACCGCGGCCATGATGGTCTCAGCGGCACGGCCAGCGCCGTCGTCGCATTTGACGGCAATGCCGAATCCAAGTTCGGGCAGCGCGCCGCAGAACACGCCTTCAGCACCGGTTTTGACGAAGGCGCGTGCGCCGAGGAGCTGCATGATCTCGGTACAGAAGCGGCCGGTGCCGGCGACGTACCAGGGTTTTTGCGCGCAAGCGGCGCGCAGCCGCGCCGCCGCACCAGCGCGCTCCCGCGACAATCCGTGGCCGCTGCCGAATTTGGCGAAGGCGTGGGCGAGATTTGCAAGCGGGATCGCCCAGGTCGGCACCGAGCAGCCGTCGATCGCGCAACGATCCGGCCCCAACACCGCGCCGGTCAAATCTTCCAGCACGCCACGCACCTGCCTCTGCACCGGATGTTCCGGCCGCCAATAGCCGGAATGATCAATTCCCGTGGCGCAGGCGAGACACAAAAATCCCGCGTGCTTGCCGGAGCAATTGTTGTGCAGCGCCGATGGCGCGCCGGTTTTCGCCAGCGCATAAGCGGCCGGCTGATTGATCGGCCAGTGCGTCCCGCATGCCAACGCCGAGGTCTCGAGGCCGGCCTTTACCAACATACGTTCCACGCCGGCGACGTGCGCCGGCTCGCCGCTATGGGAGGCGCAGGCAAGCGCCAGTTCCTCGTCGCCGAAGCCGTAGCGATCCGCGGCGCCGGATTCCACGAGCGGTAAGGCCTGCAACGCCTTGATCGCCGAGCGCGGAAAAACCGGCACCGCCACGTCGCCGATAGCGAGCACGCTTGCTCCAGCGGCATCGACTACCGCCACCGCGCCGCAGTGGCGGCTCTCGACCAAACCGCCGCGCAAAACTTCGACCAGAACGGGATTGCTCATCCCGAAGGTCGTAGCCCGGATTTGATGCCGACGAAATGCGCCGGCCAAGCAGTGCCGCTATCAGCCCCGCATGGCCGCGCCGGGCCACAGCTTCGGCGCGGTGCGGGCATATTGCAGCGGCCGAGCCACCTCGGCTGACAGGGCCTGCGCGGCATGCCAGCCCCAATGCGGGTCGTCGAGGAAGGCGCGCGCCATCGCCACCATGTCGGCTTTGCCCTCGGCGACGATCGCTTCGGCCTGCTTGGCATTAGCGATCATGCCTACGGCGCGGGTTGCTATCCCAGACTCGCGTCGGACGCGTTCGGCGATCGGCACGTTGAATCCGGGCTCGCTCGGCCACCGGCTGTCCGGTGTGATGTTGGCGGAGGAGACATCGAGGTAGTTGAGACCTTCGCTCTTGAGCGCCTTGGCCAAGGCCACCGCATCGTCGGCGGTAAGGCCACCCTCTACCCAATCGGTGCCGGTAATCCGCGCGCCAAGTGGCGTGCCGGACGGTACGACGGCGCGGACAGCGCGCGCCACATCCAGCGGAAAGCGCATGCGGCCGTCGGGTGTGCCACCCCATTGATCGTTGCGCTTGTTGGAAAGCGGCGAGACAAAGCTATGCAGCAAATAGCCGTGGGCGAGATGCAGTTCGATCGCATCGAAGCCGAGCCGCACCGCCCGGCGCGCCGACTGGGTGAAAGCCGTGCGCACGCGCGCCATGTCGTCCTCGGTCATGGCGGCCGGCGTGTGCCAGCCCGGGCCGAACGGCAGCGCCGACGGCGCAATGGTCGGCCAGGGATCCTGGTTCGGTTCCAGCGCCTTGGCGCCTTCCCAGGGACGCTGTGAAGAGGCCTTGCGCCCGGCATGAGCGAGCTGGATGCCGAGCTTCGCGGTCCCGATGCGGCGGCAATGGTTGACCACCCGCTCCAGCGCTGCTTCGCAGGCGTCGGAATAGAGGCCTAGGCAACCGTGGGTAATGCGGCCATGGCGCTCGACATGGGTGGCCTCGAGCACCACCAGTCCGGCGCCGGAATTCGCCAGCATGCCGAGATGGGTCATGTGCCAGTCGGTCGCGGCACCGTCGTCGGCGCTGTACTGGCACATCGGGGCGACAGCGATGCGGTTGGGCAATTCCAGGTCGGCAAGACGGATGGGCGAAAACAGAGCGCTCGTCATGGAGGATCACACGGATTTGGGTTGAGGACACGGAAGGAGG
>DATJTL010000107.1:0-20471 GCA_035503415.1 Xanthobacteraceae bacterium | reverse complement strand
TGGCTCCAATAGCCGCCGCCTTTTTGAATCCAGCGAAGCCCGCCGTTGCCGCCGGTTGCTTTGTTCGCCCGGAACTGATCGCGGCACGTGTGCAGGCGCGCCCGAAACGGCTTTTCTTTCGAGTAGTTCGGGGAGATGGCCGACGGAAACACGACATTGCCGCTCGCGGCCGGTGTCGCGGGCGCCGCAGTCTGTGCGCTGGCAGAGGCAAAAGCTGCAAGAATAATTCCCGAAGCGATCAACAAACTGGCTTTCATGGCGGAAAAACTCCTACGAGGCGTGACGGTGTGGCTGTCGTTAGGAACGCGGCTTCACCCTATTCGACTACCGCCGATAACGCAATCTTAGGATGCAATAAGGGATGAAAGCCACTACAGGGCAGCGGCGCCCATTGGCCGAATGCGGCGGGGAGGGGCCGGCGTGCGGCCTCAATGATGCAGCAGCACCATCGAGATCTCGGGGATATAGGTGATGATCAACAGCGCCGCGAAGTTCAAGATCAGAAACGGCAGCACACCGAGATAGATGCGGCTCAAGGGAGCGTTGAAGATCGCCTGCGAGGAGAACAGGTTCAATCCGAACGGCGGCGTGTACATGCCGAGGCTCAGATTGACGGCGACGATGATGCCGAAGTGAATGGCGTTGACGCCGACGGCCTCGACGATCGGCAGCAGGAGCGGCGTGAGAATGAGAATTGCCGCCGGCGGCTCAAGAAAACTTCCGGCAATCAGAAGCCCGACATTGAGGATAAGCAGGAGCTCCCATTTCGCCAAGTGCATCGCATCGATGCTGGCGACTATTTGCTGCGGAATGCCGCTGGTGGTGAGCAGCCACGAGTAGATGCCGGCCGAGGTCACGATGAGCAGGATCTGCGAGATCAAATAGGCGGAATCGACCAGAATTTTCCAGAAGCGGGCAATGTCTACCTCGCGATAGACGACCATGGTGACGAACACCGAATAGACCACCGCAACGCCTGCAGCTTCGGTGGGCGTGAACACGCCGCCATAAATGCCGCCGAAGATGACCGCCAGCGTGCCGATCGACCAGCTCGCCTCCTTGGACGTCTTCCAGATCAAGTCCCACCGCGCGCGCGCGCCGAGCGGAACGCGCTTGATCTTCGCGTAGGTCATGACGAAGGCGGCGTCGATGACGCCGATGAGCAGGCTCGGCAGCACGCCCGCGGTGAACAGCTGCACCGCGGACTGCTCGGCGGAGACCGCATAAAGAATCATCGCGATCGAGGGCGGGATGACGACGGCGATGGCGCCGGAAGACGCTATGAGGCCGACGGCGAAGCGGTCGTTGTAGCCGTTCTCCTTGAGCGTGGGATAGATCATGCGCCCCATGGCGACCACGGTGCCGATGGCGGTGTGCGACATGGCTCCAAACAGCTCGGACGCCGCCACCGTGGTGACCGCGAGCGATCCGCGTATGCCGCCGACGATCGCCATGACCATGGCGATGATGCGCCGCGCGATGCCGCCCTGGGCCATGAACTCGCCGGCGAGAACGAAGAACGGCACAGCGAGCAAGGGAAAATTGTCGAGGCTGCCAAACATGTACGTCTGCAGAGCGTCGGACGGCACGCCGGCCACGGTAAGGATGGCGACGATCGACGTAACCAGCAGCACGAGAAAAATCGGGAAGCCGATGATCAGCAGCAGCACCGGTAGCCCGAAATAAATAAGATAGGCCATCGTTGTCGCCCGTTCAGCTGTGCGTGTCGCCGGATGAACCGTCCGCGGCGCGCCGCGGCGTCAGCAGCCGAATGACCACAAGCAGTGCCATCAGACTGTAGCCTATCGGTACCATCGACTGCGGGATTACCAGCGGAAAGTTTGCCGCTTCGCTACGCTCGTCGAACGCCGCGAGCTGGGTGATGACCGGGTAGGAGAATATGGCGACGGTAATCGCGGCGGCGATCAGGACCAGGTCCGACAGCAGGTTGAAGAAGGCGTGCAGCTTCGGCGGCAGCGCCGAAATCATCACGTCCATGCGGATATGGCGGTTCTGCCAGGCGACGGCGCAGCAGCCGGTGAAGACGCAGCCGACCATGAGGAAGAGCATGATCTCTTCCGCCCACGGGATCGACACGCTGAAGACATAGCGGCCGATGATGTTGATGAAGTTGATCACCACGCTGGCGGCGAGAAAAATCGCCGACAAGGTGCGGGTCAGCGCCAACAGCCACTCAACCCCTTTATGTATCGTCTCGATCATACTCCAACCCACCGCCTCGTTGCCGGGATTGGCGCCTTGGCCGTCCGGCAGCACTTCAATCTTGTCACGACCGCATGGACTTTGCCGACGCTTTCTCCGGCCGCTGGCGCATCGGCGTCGATCATTGGCTCGGCGCCTGTGCGGCACGCTTGGCCGCGGCAACGACCGTCTCATAGGCCGCGTGCAGCGCCGGATCGCTCTTGGAAACGTCCTCGCCGACGCTTGAGAGTGTCTTCATCATCGCTGCCTGCTCGTCCGGCGGCAGGCTGATCAACTCGCCGCCCTGTGCCACCCAGTCCTTCTGCATCTTATGGCGGAAATCCAGCGCCCATGGGTTGATAGCCACCGACTCGGAGGCGGCGTCCTTGACGACGATCTCCTGCAAGTCCTTCGGCAGGGTATCGAACCATTTCTGGCTGACTTCCATGATGCTGAAGATGGCCGGTTGGTTGGTCTCTGTCACGTATTTGGCCGCGTCCACGTAGTGGAACGGAACGTAGACGTTGAGCGCGGCGTCGGCGCAGTCGATGGCGCCCTGCTGAATCGCCGGCAGCACGTCGCCCAAAGTCATCGCCACGGGCGTGATGCCGAGCCGTTCAAACGCCACGCTTTGGAATTTCGAGGCGAAGATTCTGATCTTCTTGCCCTTGAAGTCGCCGATGTGCCGGATCGGGGTTCGGCAGATGATGGAGGACGGCGTCGCGATGAACAGGCCGACGCCATGCAATCCCTTGTTGGCGCCAAGTCCAAGCATCAGCTTCAGCACCTCCGGGTCCTTGGCGAGGCGCTGGCCTTGCTCCATGGAATCGATGAGTCCCGGCGCCGCCATCACTTCGAAGCGCTGATCAACGCCGACGAAAAACTCCGGCGGAATGATCGCGGCCTGGATCGAACCGAATTGCGTGCCCTCGATCTGCCGCGAGATCGAACCCAGTTGGCTTGCCGGATAAACCTGCGGCTTGATGCGGCCGCCGGAATCCTTCTCGATCGCCGCGGCCCAGTTCAAGGCCACTTGGTGAAGCGTATCGTGCAAGGTAGGTAGCGTGATTTTCATCACGTAAGTTTGGCTCTGCGCCTGAGCGGCGCCGCAATGGAGCGCCAACCACAGGATCAATGCGCCGGCGGCGGATACCGCCTGCGCCGGAAATCTTCGTTCCTCGACGCGCATGTCATCCTCCCAATCAGGCGCCGATTGCCGCGTCATGCAGCAAACGGGCAGCAATCCCCCGGTGACGGCTTTTTTTGTTAGCAGACGGATGCGGCGTTTGACCGCACCCGCGCATCCGTCCGCAAATGAGGCTAGATGATCGCCGCTTTCCGGACAACGAAAATCTCCGCCGCATGGCACGCTCACTTCGCCGCATCGGTGACTATTTTGTAGGCGGCACTTAGCAACGGCTTTGATCTCGACACGTCGGACCCAACGCTCGCCAGCGTTTGCTGCATGGCCGACTGCTCGTCGGGCGAAAGACTGATCAGTTCGCCGCCGCCGTTGCCCCAGGCTTTGCGCGCTTGGTAGTCGATGGTGACAACCTGCGGATTGATGGCGGCGGCCGCGGCGGCGCCATCTCTGTCGACTATCTCTTTTAGATCAGCCGGCAGCGAGTCGTACCACTTTCTGCTTAGCTCGGCGATCCCGAAAATGGCCTGCTGCCCGGTTTCGGTCGCGTATTTCGCGGCTTTCTGAAAGTTCATCGGGCTGATGACGGTGAGCGCGGAAACCGCTCCGTCGATCGCGTTGTCCTGCAACGCGGGCAGCACTTCGCCGAGTGTCATCGGCTTGGGGATGGCGCCCAACCGCTGCATCGCCACGCTTTGGAACTGCGAGGCGAAGATGCGGATTCTCTTACCCTTGAAGTCGGCGAGGTGGCGGATCGGTTTTGCCGCCACCACGACCGACGGCGCAGTCATGAACAGCGCGACGCCGTGCAGACCCTTATCGGCGCCGAGCCCGAGCATCAGCTTGAGCACCGTCGGATCGGCGGCGAGCCGCTGCCCGGCTTGAAGGGAGGCGACCAGTCCGGGCGCCGTCAGGACTTCAAAGCGCTCGTCAATGCCGGCAAGGAATTCAGGCGGAACAATCTGGCATTGGATCGCGCCGAACTGCACACCTTCGAGTTGCTGCTGGGTCGAGCCCAATTGGCTCGCCGGATAGATCTCCGTCTTGATGCGGCCGCCGGAATCTCTTTCAACCGCGGCGGCGTAGTCCTTGGCGTATTGATGCAACGCGTCGCCGACCGTCGCGATCGCGATCTTCATCACATAGGTCTTTTCGTCCGCCGCCTGTGTGCCGAGCGTCGTTGCCAGCGTCGCGGCGAGCGACACGACGAGCACGGCTACGCACACGCGCGCCGCCTTTGTGCTTCTTCTGACGACCATGTCCACCTCCCAGGCCCGGCTGCGTCAGCGCAGTGTGTGGCGGGCCGCCGCCGGCTTGCGGCGGCCGCGCGTTACTGGCTCGGAGATTGGCGCGTGCGCGCCGCCGCGTCGGCGACGATCTTGTAGGCGGCGGCAAGAGCCGGATTTTTGCTCGACACGTCGGCGCCGACGTTCGCAATGGTTTTCATCATCGCGTCCCGCTCGTCGCGCGGGAGCTTGATGAGTTCGCCGCCGCCGGACGTGAATGCCGCCTCGGACTGCTTTACCTGCTCCACCGCGTAGGGTCTGATGGCTTCGTCCTGCGCCGCGGCGTCCTTCTCGATGATCTGCTGCAGGTCCGCGGGCAAGGAATCGAACCACTTTCTGTTGACCACCGCGATGAGGAAAATCGCCGGCTGGTTGGTTTCGGTGACGAATTTCGCCGCGTCCACCATGTGGAAATTGGCGACCGGTCCGATGCCGGTGACGGCGCCATCGATGGCGCCCTGCTGGATGGCGGGCAGAACGTCGCCGAGCGTCATCGCCACCGGCGTGATGCCGAGCCGCTCGAATGCCTCGCTTTGAAACTGCGAAGCGAAGATTCTGATCTTCTTGCCCTTGAAGTCGGCGAGGTGGCGCAGCGGCATGCGCGTGACCATGACCGACTGTTCGGCCATGAACAGTCCGATGCCGTGCAGCCCTTTGTCGGCACCCAGCCCGAGCATCAGCTTGCGTACCGCCGGATCGGCGGCGACGCGCTGGCCGTGCGCTTGAGACTCCACAAGCCCCGGAGCGGCCATCACCTCGAAACGGGGATCGAGGCCGACCATGAATTCGGGCGGCACCACTTCGCATTGGATCGAGCCGAATTGGGTGCCCTCGATCTGCCGCGGAATGGAGCCGAGCTGGCTTGCCGGATAGACTTCGACCTTGATGCGTCCGCCGGAATCCTTCTCCACCGCCGCTCCAAAATTCCGTGACCATCCATCGGGAATGTCGTGGATGGTCGGCGTGGAGATCTTCATCACATAGGGTTGCTGCGCGTGCGCAGGGCGGAGCGGCAGCACCGCCAGCGACACGGCGAGCGCGCCGGCGGCGATAGCCGACGGTCCGGAATTTCCACAATCGAAGATACGCATGTCGTCCTCCCTCTCAGGTGTTCCCCAGCCTGATCCATGAGCCGCATGCGCGATCGCATGATTATTTCATTTGATTATTTCGATCGCTGCGCGGCCTCCTTCACAATCTCATAAGTCGCCTTGATTGCCGGTTTGGAAGCCGTAACGTCATCGCCGACGCTGGACACGGTTTTGAGCATTTGCGCTTGCTCGTCGGGCGGCAGGTTTATCAGTTCGCCGCCGTGATCGACCCACGATTTCCGCGCCCCATTGAGGATGCTGACCGCTTGCGGATTGATCGCCACCGCTTCCTTCGCGGCATCCGTATCGATGATCTTCTGCAGATCAGGGGGCAGCGACTCGTACCACTTCTTGCTCACCTCGACGATGATGAAGATCGCCGAGTGGCTCGTCATGGTGACGTATTTCGCGCTGTCATAGAAATGCAGCCCGGAGAGCAGTTGCACGCCGAAAGCCGCTCCGTCGAGAGTGCCCTGCTGGATGGCGGGCAATACGTCTCCCGGCGACATCGCGACCGGCGTGACGCCGAGCCGCTCGAAGGCTTCCGACTGGAATTCGGACGCGAAAATCCGCAGCTTCTTGCCCTTGAAGTCGGCAAGATGGCGGATCGGATTTTTGGAGACGACTTCTGCCGGCTCGGCGTAAAACAATCCCACGCCGCGCAGCCCCTTGTTGGCGCCAAGCCCGAGCATCGCCTTGAGCACGGCCGGGTCGGCGGCAACCCGCTGTCCCTGCTCGACCGAACTGACGAGCCCCGGGGCGGCCAGCACTTCGAAGCGCTGATCGACGCCGACGAAGAATTCCGGGGGAATGACGGCGGCCTGGATCGAACCGAATTGCGTGCCCTCGATCTGCCGTGGGATCGAGCCCAGTTGGCTGGCGGGATAGACTTGGGCCTTGATGCGTCCGCCCGAATCCCTTTCGACGGCGGCGGCGAAATTTGTCGCATAAATATCGGGCGCGGCGTGAATGGTCGGCGTCGTGATCTTCATCACGTAAGGCGCATTTTGCGCCTGCGCCGCGCCAAGAGTGAGTGCAAGTGTGAGTGCAAAAGACAGCGCACAAATGCCGCCGATAGCGGCCGCGTGTGCAGCGTGTCCATGTGCAGTTCTTTTGCGTGCAGCATTGCCATGCGCCACAAAGCGCATCTCATCCTCCCTGTCAGGTGCCGCCAGTGGCGGAATAATTGTTGTACGCGGGCATCCGCGGAGCGAGCCGTGAGCGCCCAATTTTGCGACGTTAGTTGATCGCAGCTATCGTTGCAACGAGGGCGCGGAACGGGAACGGGCCGAGCGATCCTTTGCCGCAGATCGATCCGCCGGCGCGGTTAATGCGTGTCGGGCTTAGCCTTGCGTCCGAGCAGGGCGTAGCCGGCGACCGCCGCCATCGCGAGCGAGATCAGCACATTATAGCCGGCGAGCGAAATGCCGAGAAAGCGCCACGCGGCCTTATCGCAGCGCACGATATGCATCGTCGGGTTCTGCAACTGGCTGAGCATAGATCCGCCGCTGCTGAAGTCGATGACCGGGCCGCTGCAGTCGGTAGGGCCGGGCCAGAAGCCCCATTCGACGCCGGCGTGATAGGTGCCGAGCGCGGCGCCGCAAAGGGTCGCGGCGAGGAGGATAAGGAAGCCGGCGGCAACAAGCGCGCGCGGCGCCCGCCAGCGCGCCGCAATCGCCACCACAAGCGAAAGCGGAATAACGATGTAATAGGGGATGCGCTGCTCGAGGCAGAGCGGGCAGGGCGGATAGCCGAGCACGTATTGAAAATACCAGGCGCCAAGCAGGGTGGCCAGCGCGATGACGAAGACCGTGAGCGCGGCCGCCGCCGGACCGTCGCGAAATGATCCGTTCCAGGCCGGCCTGGCGGCCAAAGTATCGTGCATGTAATCCTCGCTGGGCCTCAAAGAGCTAGCGCAATTTGCCCATCTTTAGGGTCGACGCAAGGCGTCCATTTTCATTTTGCCGAGAGCGGCAGTCCTGGATATAGGTATCGGCTTAAGCCCGTGTGGCGGAACTGGTAGACGCGCACGACTCAAAATCGTGTTCCGCAAGGAGTGGGGGTTCGATTCCCTCCACGGGCACCAACCTTCGCTCGCGAAGCGGAGCGAAGGTTGCCCGCCGTAGCCCGAAGCGCGTTTACGCGCGTCTTCGACGCGCTACGGCGAAGGCGGGCGGTGCTAGCTCCCGCGAGCTACGGTTGGCAAGCCAGCCTGAGCAGCGACGCCGCGGCGGCGAAGGCAGTAGGAGAATGTGGTGGCAAAGGCGAAGAAGCCGAGGGACGGCAAGGTCCAGCATACTTGGAAAGTCACGCGAACGAACAACCAGTCGATCGATGTCACTGCCGATGGACTGACCGTCATCGATGGCGATTTGGTATTTTCGACAACCGATGTGGTCGTCAGGGTCATCGCGGCCAATACGTATTCGGACGTGGAACTGCTGGGTCCGCAAGCTGCTAGTGCGGATGCTTCAGCACTTTTTCAAAGCCGCACGAAAACGCGTGCGCAATAGTCGGTAGCGTCGGAGCGCAGCGAAGCCTACGCGGATTGCGCTGCGAATGCTGAAGACGTGGGCACGCCGCTTGCGCGTTTGTCCACCCTACGCTTGCTGGAGTTACTGAAATTGCAATGACAACGGGCGCCACCACGATGCTCCCTGGTTTTCCATCGTTCCCGTTATCGTAATTGCTTCAGCAGGTTGAGCACCGCGGACAAGCCGCGTGTCCGTTTTCGTTGACCCTGAAGGGAAGCGTCTTCGTGGGGAGTTTGACTTCGAGATGCTTCCGGCGCTGAGTTGCCGCAATGAGGTGACACCAGAGCTTCCTAGGAAAGCATGACAGCACCAATTCCAACTCAGAACGGAGAACCGGCCAGCAAAACGGTGGTGCCGTATTCGGGCGCCCGCGTCATCAACGGGGTGGCCATTGCAAAGGCCGTCCGATCGGAGCTCGCGGAGCGAGTCCGTGCGCTGGCGGCACGCGCAATTACTCCCGGTCTCGCTGTCGTCCTAGTCGGCGACAATCCCGCGTCCGCTACCTACGTCAAAAGCAAGGTGCGCGCCTGCCGGGAGGTTGGAATTCACTCTGAAGTTTTCCGCTTTCCGGCCACCGTGACGGAAAGCGAGATCATCGATTGCATTCACAATCTCAACGCGAACTCGTCCATTCACGGTATTCTCGTCCAGCTTCCGCTGCCGCCGAGCGTTTCGAGCCGACCCGTCATCGAGGCTATTCACCTTAACAAGGACGTGGACGGATTCCATCTGTTTAACGTTGGCGGCCTGGTTATTGGCAACACCGTTTTTCCGCCCTGCACCCCGTATGCCGTTCAAAAGCTCCTCGAACACGAAGGCGTATCCGTCGAAGGAAAAAACGTAACGGTAGTCGGAGCCAGCAACATCGTCGGCAAGCCGCTGGCCTTAATGCTTATGCAGCGGGAAGCTACGGTTGCCATTTGCCATGCAAAGACCCGAGACCTGACCCAATACACCATCCTTGCAGATGTGCTGGTCGTCGCTGCAGGCTGTCCTAACTTGATCGTATCTCAAATGGTGAGATCGGGCGCAGTTGTCATTGACGTCGGGATTAATAGGACTCCTGATGGACGCTTGGTCGGAGACGTGGATTTTGAAGGCGTGCGGCAGAAAGCTTCACTGATCACGCCGGTGCCGGGCGGCGTAGGGCCAATGACAGTGACGATGCTCCTTGAAAACACCGTTCGGGCGGCGGAGCGTGCTTCCCTGAACCTCCAACGTCCTCTTCCAGGTCTTGATTGCCCGTAGCCGAACCGGCCGCTCTCTCCAGGTCGCGTCAAGCGCCGACGCGGCTCCGACGAGACAGGGACACCACCGCGGTCTTTGCGCGTAAATCCAGAGCGTGGGCGCGCCGATCCCGGAACCTCCATCTGCTGCTGCGCCTCCGGCAATCCTATCTCCTTGGTTGGCGGCACTGGTCACCGATAACGAGGAGAACAGATATGGCGGGCGACGTCGGCAGGATCGTCAACGCAGCCATGGACAGCTTGGCGCCGGAAAGTGGCGCGGGTGGTGTTGCGGTCGGAGTCTCCATCGCTGGACGGACGCTGTACTTCAATCGGGGTTGCGCGGAAGTGCGTTCCAGGCGCCCCATCACCGCGGATACGCTCTTTAACATCGCTTCGGTGCGCAAGCCGTTTGAAGCGACGCTGGTGGCGCAGGGTGTCTTACGTGGCGAACTTTCGCTGAATGATCCAGTCAACAAATACGTTGGCGAACTGCACGGCGACTATATTCGCTACGTGACCATCGGCGAGCTTGCCACCCACACGTCAGGGCTGCTGCTGCCGACCGACCACCCGCCCTGGCCAAACGCTTCCTACACGCTCGATGAATTTCTCGCGATGCTCAACATCTGGACCCAGCATTCCGGGGAGTCGCCAGGCAAGCAACGCATCTACACCCACGCGGGTTATATCCTGCTGCAGCTTGCACTCGAACGGCGTTACGGCACTCCGATCGGCGCGTTGATCACCGACCGTATTCTCAGGCCGCTCGGCATGAACTCGACGCTCGTTCCTGAGCGTGGCCCGGATAATCGCGCCATCATGAGCGAAGTCTTCCTGCAGCGAGCGGTTCAGGGTTATGCAGCCAACGGCACGGCCATCGGCCCGATCGGAAACCAGCAGAGCTATTATGACTTTTCCGGTACCGGACAAATGTTCTCGACCGTTTGCGATCTCGAGCTCTTCGTCGCTGCCAGCCTGAACGACGGACCCAGCGATCCGCGATTGCGCGAGGCACTGCAACTGACGGAACGCGAGGCGTTCCGTGTCGATCGATGCAATGCCCAGGCTATGGCCTGGGAACGCTATGAAGCGGGCGGCTTTACGATTGTCGATAAGCCTGGCGGCCTGAACAACGCTTCCGCCTATCTGGGGATTGTCCCCAGCCGGAAGCTCGGGCTGGTGATTCTTGCCAACCGCGGTGATCTAAACCTGCACGAATTGGCCCGCAAAACGATCATGCCGGGGTTGGCCAAATTGCAGGTCTGAGCGAAGAGCGCCTGCTGCGCGGAAAGCGCTGGGGCCAATAGCAACTTCCAACCATTGAACTGCGAGAGTGAACGACCACTTAGCCGTGGAAGGCGGACGCTGGGCGACATTACGAGGACATTACGAGAAAGTAATGGCGGATCAGCGCAGCCGTTCGACACGAGATCCGCGCCTGGACGTTCTGCGCGGACTCGCTTTGTTCATGATCTTTGTCGATCACATTCCCAATAATGTGCTCGGTCTCGCGACGCTGCATAATTTCGGCTTCAGCGACGCGGCGGAACTATTCGTGTTCATCGCGGGCATGTCGTCGATGCTGGCGTACGGCAGCGCGTTCGAGCGTCATGGAGCAGTCGCCGGATTAAGTCGCATCGTACGGCGGTGGCTGCGGCTTTATGTTTTTCAGATCGGACTGTTGCTCACGACGCTGGCCGTCGTCTTCGGCTGGACGCGCTATTACGGTACGGAGCCCAGGATCGTACGTCCTTTCTTCAATGCTCCCCTGTCCGGCATCATGCACGGGCTCGCGCTCCAAGCCGTTCCCACCTACCTTGACATCCTGCCGCTGTATTTGGCGCTGTTCGCGGTGTTCCCGTTGATCTACGCCGGCCTGCGCATCGCGCCGTGGCTCACAATAGTCGCTTCCGCTGCGCTTTGGGGAGCGGCTAACATTGTGCCGTCTCTCAATCTGCCGAATTGGGTCGGCAGCGGCCATTGGTTCTTTAATCCGTTCGCGTGGCAATTGCTGTTCACGATCGGCGCCGCGGTGGCCATGAACATGCAAGCGGGTGATAGCAAGCTTCCTTATCTGCGGCCGCTCGCTTGGCTATCGGCTGGATACCTGGCATTTGCATTCGTCGAGAGTGCTCCGTGGACGGCTTGGCATCTGCCCGATCTGCGGCCGATAGATATCGCACCACCCAATGAGACGGATCTCTCAGCGCTGCGCCTGTTGGACATCCTGGCGTTCAGCTATCTGGTCTTCAGCTCCGCGGTCACGCGATCAATTGCCAATTGGCGGATCTTCCAGCCTGTTGCGCTCTGCGGCCGTCATTCATTGGAGGTATTTGCCACTGGCTGTATAGCCGCGTTGTTCGGCAGGCTCCTGTTTCACACCTTCGGTGGTGGCCTCTGGCTTCAGCTACTGGTGAATGGAGCTGGTTTCGCAGTGATGTGGGCCGTGGGGTGGTGTCTCGCTCGGGCAACATCGAAAGGAGGCGCCAAAGCCGGCAGCGTCGCCTCCTTGCGCGGATCGCTCATGCGATCCGACATCTCCCCGCGCGCTGGCGCGAGGCGAATGGCTACTGTGCCTTCGCGAGTTCCGGATTGGCCCTGAGCCGCGCCTGGTTGAGCACGTACACGATGGAAGTCACCACTGCGCCAGCCGCGAACGGCAGCGCCGACCACATGTAGAGCTCCGGCACTGGAAGGGTGGCGAACTGCGCGCCGACGAACGGCCCGATGATCGCGCCGATCCGTCCTATGCCGAGCTGCCATCCCGAGCCGTTGGCGCGCAATGACGTCGGATAGATCATCGCCCCGACGACGTTGATGCCGGACTGGATGCCGAGCACCATGAAGCCGGCGAAGAACGTCACGATGATCAGCGCCGCGCTCGAGCTCAAGCCGGCAAATCCGATCGAGGCCACGATCGGCACCGCGATCACGAACATGATGGCGACGGCGAGAAAGCGCGCCCGCTGCAGCCACCAGCACAGCAGCAGCGAGCCGACCGTGCCGCCGACCTGCAGTCCCGCGCCCGCCAGCGCCGCGGTTGCGGGCGGCACGTGCGCCGCCCCCATCAGCGTTGGCGTCCAGCTCAGCAGGAAGAAATAGCCCATCAGGTTGCAGGCGAAGATCAGCCAGGTCAGCGGCGTAATCAGCGCCAGCCCTTCGCGGAATAGACTGACAGGACTACTCGGCGCCTGCTTCTCGTCTTCGATCACAAAGCGCGCGTTGGGCGGCACGGCAAAACCCGGACGAATCTCCTTGAGCAGCGCTTCCATTTTAGCGCGCTGACTTTCGCGGATCGTCATGAACTTTATCGATTCCGGCAGGAAGAAAATCGCGCCCAGCGCGAACACGATTGGGGCAACGCCGCCGATGAAGAACAGGATCTGCCAGCCATGGCTGGCCACAAAAGCGGCGCTGGCAAAACCCGCGAAAGCGCCGCCCAGCGGCACCATGCCGGTGGCGATGATGGCGAGCGTCGCGCGTTTGTTGCGAGGCGCGGATTCGGCGTTGATCGCGACGATATTGGGGATGACGCCGCCGATGCCGAGACCGGCGATGAAGCGCAGCCACGACATTTCGGTGAGATTGGTCGAATAGGCGGCGATGAAGGTGAATATGCCGAACAGCACGTTGGCGCAGATCAGCGCCGTTTTGCGTCCATAGCGGTCGCCGATCCAGCCGAAGATCTGCGAACCGAACAGTACACCGAAATTGCTCGCCGACAGCACGATGCCGAGCTCTTTCGGCGCGACGTGCCATTCCCGGATCAGGCTCGGAGCGGCGAAGGCGACGGCGCCGATGTCGTAACCGTCGATCAACGCCATCAGGACGGTCCAGAAAATCAGTTTGTAGTGGAAAGAGCCAACCCCGTACTCATCCAAAAACCGCGAGATGTGAACTTCCGCTTGGGCGGCCATTGCTTCCCCCGTATTGCCGTTTTTGCTTGTAGCGAGGGATCAAGCCTCGCTCTCGAAACGTATGGCAGGCACCCGGCAAAGGAAAGCGAGATTCCATCGCGGCTTGAGCGGAGCGCTGCGCAATTTATGCATAGGGGCGGCTCCAATCGCCGCCCGTGGTTTGGGCTTCCGCGAGGGGAGCGCCTACGCGGCCTCCAGCGGCCTTCCTTCCTTCTCGCGCAGTGCGCGAAACACCGCTTCGGGCGTGAGCGGAAGTTCGGTGAGCCGTACGCCGACCGCGTCGTCAATGGCGTTGGCGATGGCCGGAGACACCGGCATGGTCGAGGATTCGCCGACGCCCTTGGCGCCGAACGGCGCATTGTTCTGGTAGGCGTCGACCGCATCGTTGATCACCACCGCCGGCAGGTCGCCGATGCCCGGTATCTTGTAATCGGCGAGCGAGGCATTCGTGATCTGACCGTTGTCTAGATTGATCTTCTCGAACAGGGTGAAGCCGAGTTGCATCGTCGCTGCACCGGAGATCTGCGTCTCGACGATGCGCGGATTCACCGGCGTGCCGCAATCGACCGCGTTGACGAGCTTGGCGATGCGCACGCGGCCGGTCTCGGTGTCGACCTCGACCTCGACGCCGGCCGCGGCCACCATCCAGAACGGCGTGATCGCGGTCGACTCTCCGGTGTCGTGATCCGGCATGACGTGCTCGGGCTTGTAGCTGCCGCTGCCGACGATATTGCCGGCCCGCATGCCGTATTTCTTCACGAACAGTCCGGAGACGGGCGTATTGCTCCCTTCAGGTTCGCCGACCTCGCGCCGCAGCGCCTCGATTTGATTGCGGGCGTCCTCGGCGGCGAGCCGCACCGCGTGGCCCATGTGGAACAGCGAGCGCGAGCCGAGCGTGCCCATGTCGTAGGGCGTGATGTCGGTGTCGCGGGCGACGACGCGCACGGATTCAGTGGGCACGTTGAGCACTTCGCCGACCATTTGCGCCATGGCGGTGTCTGAACCCTGCCCCATGTCGACGGTCGAAATGTAGAGCGTGGGGCTGCCGTCGGCGCCGACATTGACGATGGCGACCGATGTGGTGGGAGAAACGCAGGCCTTGAGCGCAAACGCGATGCCGCGGCCACGCTTGATGGTGCCGCTGCCGCGGTCGAATTTCTCCGACCAGCGCATCCGGTCGGCGACATGCTCGAGCACCGCTTCGAGCGCCGCATCCTTGAGGATCGTTCCGGTCGCCTGCGGCCGGCCGTTCTTCAACACATTCCTGCGGCGGAATTCGAGCGGATCGATTTTCAGCGCGCGCGCCACCATGTCGGTATGGCTCTCGTAGGCGAAGGTGAGCTGCGGCATGCCGAAGCCGCGCAGCGCGCCCGCCGGCGTCATGTTGGTGTACATGGCGTAGGAGTCGATCCAGATATTCTCGATGTCGTAGGGACCGCCGGCGGTGAAGCCGGATTTATGAGTCACGCGCGGGCCGATATCGGCGTAAGCGCCGCCGTTCCAGTACACCAGGCACTTGCGCGCGATCACTTTGCCGTTTTTGTCGATGCCGGATGTGATGCGCACGGTCGCCGGGTGTTTGGTGATCTGATAAAACTGCTCTTCCATCGTCAGCGCGATCTTGACCGGCCGCCGCGCGATCATCGAGCAGGCCGTCACCAGCGCTTCGAGCTTGATGTAGAGTTTGCCGCCGTAGCCGCCGCCCAGATACGGCACTTTGATACGGACCTTGTTCTCCGCCCAGCCGAGCAGCCGGGCAATCTCGGTACGCACGAACGACGGTCCCTGCGCGCCGCTGTAGATCGTCAGGCCGGTGTCCTTGTAATCGGCGATCGAGGCGAACGGCTCGAACGGTATGTGCAGGCACTTTTGGGTGCGGAATTCGTGCTCGATGACATGCGCCGCCCCAGCGAACGCCTTGTCGACGTCGCCGCGCCGGGTCTTGGCCGTCAGCGCGAGGTTGGTGTTTTTGATGCCCTTGAGGTGCTTGAGATCGGCGAAGGTGCCGGCGGGCTTGAGCTCTTCGTGCACGAAGGTCGATGCGGTCATGGCTTCGACTTCATCGAAGATCGGCTCCATCTCCTCGTATTCGGCGGTGATGAGTTGTGTAGCCGCGTCGGCGACGTGGGGATCGGCGGCGAGCACGACGGCGACCGGTTCGCCGACGAAGCGAACCTTCTCGTCGGCGAGAATTGGTTGATCGTGAAAGGCCGGCCCGTAATACGGGCTCGGAATTACCTTGCGTACATCCTCGATGGTGATGACGCGATAGACGCCCGGCATCTTCGCCGCCGCGCTGGTGTCAACCGACTTGATGCGGCCGTGCGCCACCGTCGAACGGAAGATCTTTCCGTACAGCATGCCGGGCAGGCGCATCAGGTGGGTGTACTCGGCGCGGCCGGTAACTTTTTCGCGCGCTTCGAGGCGGGGCACCGAGCGGCCTATCTGGCCGCCTCCGACAGGTTTTCTCGACATCAGCAAGTAGCTCCGTTCAGTGGTCGCACGTGGTAGCGTACCGCACCTAGATTGGGAACATTTGGGCATGAATCCCTATTGGGAATCTACTATATAATCCAACGACCAACCGTGACGAGAGTACGTGATGGCGATCACCTTCACCGTGAACAACAAGCCGGCAAGCGTCGATGCCGCCCCGGACACACCGCTGCTGTGGGTGGTGCGGGAGCATCTCAAGCTGACAGGCACGAAATTTGGCTGCGGCGCGGGCATGTGCGGCGCCTGCACGGTCCATCTCGACGGCCGCGCGGTGCGTTCCTGTCAGACGCCGGTCGCCAGCGTTGCGGGCAGGAGCGTCACCACGATCGAAGGTCTGTCGGCCAACAACGACCATCCGCTGCAACGGGCCTGGGTGGACCTGCAGGTGCCGCAATGCGGCTATTGCCAATCCGGCCAGATCATGCAGGCCGCCGCGCTCCTTGCGGCCAACAAGAATCCAAGCCGCGACGACATTGTCCGTCACATGGACGGGAACATCTGCCGCTGCGGTACCTATCCACGCATCCTGCGCGCCGTCGAGCGCGCCGCCAAGCAGGGAGCGTGAGCCATGAATATGATCGATGCCACCATGCTCTCACGGCGTGGCTTCCTCGAACGGTCCGCCGGACTGACCTTTGCCTTGAGCCTTCCGGCCGCCCTTATCGCGCGGCCGGCCGCGGCACTCGCCGAGGGCGAAGCTCCGGCTTCCATCGGCGCGTGGGTCACCATCGCTGCGGACGGCGCCATCGTGCTTGCCATTCCGGTTGCCGAGATGGGTCAAGGCAGTTCAACCGGCCTCGCCATGGTTTTCGCCGAGGAGATGGACGCCGATTGGTCGCGGGTATCCATCGTTTATCCACCCATCAAGCCCGAGATTTTCGGCAATCCGATCTTCGGCAACATGATGGTGACCTATGGCAGCGGCTCGACCCGCGGCTATTGGGACAAAGTTCGCCTCCAGGCGGCCGCGGTGCGCATGGTGCTGATGCAGGCTGTCGCCGATCGCTTGCAGGTGCCGCTCTCCGAACTGCGCACCGAGCCGAGCATGGTGGTGCATGCGGCGACAAGCCGCTCGCTCAGCTACGGCGAAATTGCAAGCTTCGCGCAAGTGCCGGCGACGACGCCGACGATCGACAAGTCGGCGCTCAAGAAGCTCGCCGACTACCGTATCCTCGGAAGGAATACGCCGCGGTTGGACATCCCAGCCAAGACCAACGGTGCGGCGCAATACGCCATCGACGTGCAAGTGCCGAACATGGTCTACGCCTCGGTGCTGCGGACGCCGGTCGAGGGCGGCAAGCCCGATCATGTCGATGACATGGCAGCGCTCGCGGTGCCCGGCGTGCTCAAGGTCGTGCCGCTGCGTAATTCGGTCGGTGTCGTCGCGGAAACCATCGAGGCCGCTTTCGCCGGCCGCGATAAGCTCAAGGTGACCTGGTCGAATGCGCTCGCCGATGGCTTCAACAGTGCCGCCGGACTGAAGGAGTTCGTCGCGCGCGCGTCGAAGCTCGACGACAAGGGAGTGAGCTACGTCGCCAAGGGCAATGCGGATGATGCTTTTGCCAAGGCGGCAAAGGTCATGACCGCCCAATACAGCTCCGAATATCTCTATCACGCGCAGATGGAGCCGATGAACGCCACCGCAACGGTCAGCCCCGGCGGCGACAGCGCAGAAATCTGGATCGGAACGCAGGGTGCCAGCATCAACACGAGTGTCGCCGCCGCGATGCTCAAGACCACGCCCGACAAGATCAAGCTGCATCAGTTCTATCTCGGCGGCGGTTATGGCCGGCGCAGCCCGGCGGACATGCTTCCGGAAGTCCTGCCGCTCGCCAAAGCGATGCAGCGGCCGGTGAAGCTGATCTGGACGCGCGAGCAGGACGTCAGATCGGCGCAGATGCGGCCGATGACCGGCCACCAGATCGAGGCTGCGCTCGACGCGGACGGCAAGATCACCGGCTGGCGGCATCGCGTGGTCGGCGAGTCGGTTATCGCTTATCGCGGCGGCGAGAAAGCGCTTGCAGGTGCCAAGGGTGTCGACGGCATCCTGCTCGAAGGTTCGAAGCACGAATACGGCATACCCAACCAGTTGATCGCCTATCTGCGCGAACAGCGTGGCATCGCGGTCGCCGCGTGGCGCGGCATCGGCGCCGGCTATAACAAGTTCATCATCGAATCCTTCATCGACGAAATCGCCGCGTCGCAGAACAAGGACCCGGTGGCGTTCCGGCTCGACCTGCTCAAGGACGAGCCGCGCGCACAAGCCGTCATCAAGGCGGTCGCCGACAAATCAGGTTGGGGTAAGCCGGTGGCGGACGGCCATGCGCTCGGTTTCTCCTACGCCAAGGTGGTGGAGACCTATGTGGCGGCCGTCGGTGAAATCTCGTTCGATGCCAAGACTGGCATCGTGCGCGCGCACAAATTCTGGCTCGCGCTCGATCCGGGCATTGTGCTCAACCCCGACAGCGTCCTGGCGCAGACCGAAGGCAATGTGATCTTTGGCTTGAGCCAGACCTTGAAGGAGCAGGTCTCCATTTCCGGGGGCGAGGTGCAGCAGAATAATTTCTACGATTATCCGGTGCTGCGCATGTCGGAGATGCCGGAGATCGATATCCAGATATTGCCGACCGACAATCCGCCCAAGGGTATGGGCGAGGCCTCGTTGCCCTTGGTCGCGCCGTGCGTCGGCAATGCGCTGTTCAAGTTGACCGGCAAGCGCTTTCGCGCCTTGCCGCTGTCACCCGAGCGCATCAAGGCCGCGACCGGAGTTTAATTTAATCCGGACTTAGCGATCGGCGCGCCTTGTCGATGTCCGCAGCGGTGACGTGTGCCGTGCCGTTGCCGAAATAGCTGTTGACGAAATTTGCGACCGCCGCGAGCTCATCGTCGGTGTGACCGTGCGCAAACGGCGGCATGAACGCGTGCTCGATCGGCAGCGGCGCGCTGCTGCCGGAAAGCAGGATCGCCATGAGATTGGTCGCGTCGGGATCGTTCACCGTGCGGCTGCCGAGCAGGCCGGCGTAGGGCGATTGGACGCCCTTGCCGTCCCAGTCGTGGCAGTTGGCGCAATTGCCGGCGAAGACTTGCTCGCCGAGGCTTGAGGACGGCGACGCATCCGTCGCGGCGGGCGGGTTCTGCGCAATCGCCGCGCTATTATCGATGGCGGGAATCGAACGCAGATAGGCGACGATGGCGTGGATGTCGTCGCTGCTGGCATAACGCAGGCTGTTGTCGATCACTTCCGCCATCGGTCCGCTCGCCGAGCTGCGGCCATCGGCGTGGCCGGTGCTCAGATAGGAGGCGAGCTCGGCGTCGCTCCATCCACCGATGCCCGATTGTCCGCTGGCGGTGATGTTGTAGGCCTTCCAGCCCTGCAACACCGCGCCGGCAAATTTTTGCGAATTGTCGAGGTTCTGCGTCGGTTGCCGTGGCGTGTGGCATTCGCCGCAGTGCCCGAGCGCCTCCACCAGATAGGCGCCGCGGTTCCATTGTGCGCTCTTCGACGGATCGGGACTGAAGTGGGCGCTGTCGAGGAACGCCACGTTCCAGAACGACATCGGCCAACGCATATTGAATGGCCAACGCAGCGTAGTGGCGGGGGCTGATTGGCTGACCGGTGTGACGTTCTTTTGCAGGTACGCAAACAGATCCTGCAAGTCTTCGTCGGACATCTTGGCGTAGGCCGTGTACGGCATTGCCGGATAAAGGCGCGTGCCGTCGGGCCGCACGCCGAGCCGTACCGCGCGCACAAAATCCGTGAAGCTGTAATTGCCGATGCCGGTTTCGCGGTCCGGCGTGATGTTTGTCGTGTAGATCGTCCCGAGCGGCGTCACCAATGCGAGGCCGCCGGCCAGCGTCTGGCCGCCCGGCTTGGTGTGGCAGGCCGCGCAATCGCCGAGCGCATAGATATATTTGCCGTGGGAAACGTCCGGCTGGCGCTGTGCGAGGGCGGGGGAAATTCCCGGATCGGGAACGTGGAAGACGATCGCCAAAGCCGCGGCCACCGCTGCGGCAATAATCAACACGGCAATCGCCCATAGCTTACGGACCATATGTCCGACTCCGCTCAGGGCATTGGGATCGAAACTATTTAATTCGCGTCGGAACCTCTCGCAACCTAAATGAAATGGCTCTCGATAACTTCGCCAGACCAAGCCATGCCCGCGTCAACCGCCGCGCGGTGGCGCGCAAGCAAGCCTCTATCGACGTGAGCGTGGCGGTTACCTCTGACAAGCAGCCGCTCCACGAGGGCAACCGCGGTCAGATCCGCAGCTACCGGGTTGTATTCGGTCCGATAACGTCAACCACACGCATCCTGGTCGGATCGACGAGCACCACCTTGTCCTGCTCCAGCGTGTATCCGAAAGATTCGGCGGTGTGGTTTTCGGCCACAACCTGATCCGGCAGCGTGTAGAGCTCGATCATCGGCGGCACGTCGGCGCCGACGGTCGGCGCGAAGTAAACCTTCGCCGTCTTGCTTTTGTCCTTGGCCACACTGTCATAGAGGGTGCGCCGCTGGCCCGGCGAGAGCGGAGGCTTCTGTTGTTCGTTGACGCCGAGACCCGATGACGGATC
>DATJTL010000106.1:0-8293 GCA_035503415.1 Xanthobacteraceae bacterium | reverse complement strand
GCTCAGCCGCCGTCAAGTTTTGCGCACATCGGCCGTCGGCCTCCTCGCCGCCGGCGGCGCGCCGCGGGCGTACGCGCAAACAATCGACAAGCTCGCGCACATCATCGTCGGCTTTCCCGCGGGCGGCGGCACCGACATCGTTGCGCGCGTGTTGGCGCAAGCGCTGGCTGGTACTTACGCAACCAACATCATCGTCGAGGATAAACCCGGCGCCAGCGCGCGGCTTGCGGTCGAGTACGTCAAGAACGCGCCGCCGGACGGTTCGGTGCTGCTGTTCACGCCGGATTTTCCGATGACGCTCTATCCGTTCAGCTTCAAGTCGCTGGCCTACGATCCGCTCCGCGATTTCATCGCGGTCGCGCCCGCCGCCAAGGGCATGCTGACATTGGTGGTCGGCCCCGCGGTCCCGGCCGACGTGAAATCGCTGGCAGGCTTCATCGCCTGGTGCAAAGCGAACCCGGACAAGGCGAACATTGCCGATACGTCGGCGGGCGCCACGCCGCATTTGACCGGCGTGATGCTGGGGCTCGCGGCTCATGTCGCGCTCACCGCGGTGCATTACCGCGGCGGCGCGCCCGCGATGGAGGATTTGATCGGCGGCCACGTGCCGGCAAGCGTCAATCCGGTCAGCGAAGTGATCTCGTTCGCCAAGGCGGGCTCGATCCGCGCGCTGGCGGTGACTGGCGAAAAACGTTCACCGTTTCTGCCCGACGTGCCGACCATGAAGGAGCAAGGTTTCGACGTGGTGGTGGAATCGTATTCGGGCGTCTTCCTGCCGGCCAAGACGCCGGACGCGATCGTGACCGCGCTGAGCGAGGCGATGCGCAAGGCCTCGCGCTCGCAACAGATGATCGAGAGCCTCGCCAAGTTCGGCACCGAGCCGAGCTATCAGACGCCCGCCGAATTCACAGCCACGATCAAGGCCGAGATGGCGCAATGGGCGCCGGTGGTGAAGGCATCGGGGTTCGTTGCGACCGATTGATATCGGCGCCGATTGATTCAAATCCGATCCGAATCTGAATCAAGCCACTTCCTTCACGCAGTACGCGGCGCCTTCGGAGGTCGCTCCGGCATCCGCTGCCACGTCGCCGTAATCGCGGTCGGCGGCTCGCCACGACGCCGCCGGGCGCACCGGCGAAGCACCGGCACGGCGGCGCAGCTTGCCCAGCGCGATGCTGCAAGACGCGGAAAGATGTTCAAGCGCCTGTTCGATCGCTCTGTCGTCGAGCTGCGTACGCTGCCAGCGATAGATCGTGGCGTAGAGCAGCCAGATCGCGAGGAACGTCAATGCGCCGGCAAAGATCGTGTCGGACAGGAAATGCCCGCCCATCACCATCCGCGCCAGCGAGACGGAAACGCCAAATGTGATGGCGGCGGTGTAGGCCAGCGGCTGCCACAGCGGCGGCATCAACGCCGCCGGCGCGAGCGTCCAGAAGGCCGCGGAAGCCTCGCCCGATACGAACGAGCAGTTGCGGCGACAATCGCCGCGCGGCTCCCACCAGGGAACAAAATGTTGGTTGCCGCCGAATTCCACCAAGTGTCCCGGCCTGGGCCGTTCCCAATGATTTTTCATCACGCCATTCACCAACAGACCGGGAACGAGGATCACACTGGTGAGCAGCAGCACGACCGCCCTGCCGGGAATGAGCATTCTTCTTCGCGGCAATGCGAGCTTAACTCCGATCGCGATCACCGGAAGCGCAATAAAGGGTATCTCAATCCACAAACTGATTTTACGAACGATGTGGGCAATCGGCAGCAACCAGGGCTTTGACGCGCCGCCGATGGCGTGGGTCGCCGCGTACAAATAACGCGCAACCGCAAGGTCGATCGCGGGAAAGAACCCCAGAACAAACCCAGCGCCGGCGATAATCGCCAAGGTGGCAATCAGCCCGGAGCGACGCATGACAAGTCTTCCCCGACTCTGCGATCGCCCCATCAATTATTAGGATGCGCCCACAGGTTGGGTAAGTTAATGATTTGTAATGATGCAATTATCTGTCCTGCGAAGCTCGCACGGCGCAGATCAAAGACGCCGTCAATTTTGATTCCGAGCGTGCGCGGTTGAAGTCCACTTCCAAATTTATCTTAAATTTACGGCACCGATCGACACGGAGTTCGCCAACTCGGCGCCCGGCGGTAACGGCATCGGGATTTGTCGCGAACAAGCGGCAGATCGAAGACGCCGCCAATTCGATTCCGGATGCACGTAGCAGAAAGCCCGCTTCTAAATTTATTCCAAATTTATGGCGCCGATGGATTCGGCCACCCGCCAGTTCGGCGCCCGGTGGCCACCCTCTCCCGGCGGCCGGGAGAGGGAGCAGCGGATCAGTGACGCCAACCGTGACCCCAACCGTGGCCCCACCCATGACCCCACCGGCCATAGCCGTAGGCGACGCGCGCCCCGTAACCGTGCCAATAGCCCCAGCGGGGATAGTAATAGGGCCCAGGCAAAACCGCGTAGGCAGGTCCGTATCCGTAATAGGCAACCGGAGGCGGATAATAGGCGGGCGGCGGCGCCGGATACGCGTAGCCGACAGCCGGCGGCGGCGGGCCGTAGGCGGGTGGGGGTGCGGGTGCGGGTATCTGCGCCTCTGGCACACCCATGTCAGCGGCGCGCGCTGACTGAGGTGCCATCCCACCGAGCATCAGTGCGCCCGCGGCCAACGCCAGCAACATCGTCATTCGCATTTGCGTACTCCTCAATGATCGTCTCCCAAACCCTTAGTGCGCAATCGCACGATTGAGGTTCAACACGGCGCAACGGCGAAAATGGAGCCGTGCCGCGGCGGATTTTGGCAATTGTGCCGCAGTTAAGCTCGCTTGCCGGTAGCTCAGGAAACGGGCAGGCTGTCGCCAGAAAAGCAAATGGGAGGAAAACAGATGGCCGACGCCGCATCAAAGCCGACAAAACCGCAGGTAAGCCGTGGGCGCTGGTACGTGCTGCTCTTGATCAGCACGATGTACCTCATCACCTATCTCGACCGCGTCAACATCTCCACCGCGGCGCCGCAGATCAGCAAGGAGTTCGGCTTCGACAAGATCACGATGGGCTTCATCTTCAGCGCCTTCGTGTGGGCCTATGCGATTTTCCAGGTGCCCGGCGGCTGGCTGTCCGACCGCTTCGGCGCGCGCGGCGTGCTTACCGGCGTCGTCACCTATTGGTCGATCATGACGGCGGCGACCGCGGCGGCGTTCAGCGGCCTCTCCTTCATCGTGGTGCGCTTTCTGTTCGGCATCGGCGAGGCCGGCGCGTTTCCCGGTGCCACGCGCGCGATGCAACTCTGGTATCCGCGGCGCGAGCGCGGGCTCGTACAGGGCGTCACCCATAGCGCCAGCCGCTTCGGCGCCGCCATCGCGCCGCCGATCGTGGTCGTCATCATGAGCGCGTTCGGCTGGCGCTCGGTGTTCTACATCTGCGGCGCAGTCGGGATTCTCTGGTCGCTGTGGTGGGCGCTGAGCTACCGCAACCTGCCGGAAGAGTACCGAGGCGTGAACGAGGCGGAACTGGAAACGATCCGCGGCCGCGGCGCCGACGGCGCCATCAATCCGCCGCCGATCCAGAAAGAGACCAAGGTGCCGTGGAGCAATCTGGTCACTTCCGGCAACATGTGGGCGATCATGCTCGCCTACTTCACATACGTCTATTGCCTGTGGATCTTCCTCTCCTGGCTGCCGTCCTATCTATTTGAGGTGCGGCACTTCACCCTGATCAAGGTCGGCATTTTCGCCTCGCTGCCGCTGTTGGCCGGCGTGGTCGGCGACACGGTCGGCGGACTCGCCACCGACTGGCTGCTCCGGGTCACCGGCAGCGCCAAGATCGGCCGCCGCGCGGTGGCGATCACGGGGCTGCTCGGCTGCGCGGTGTGCATCGTGCCGGCGTCGCTGACTGCGAACGCCTATGTGGCGGTCGCCGGCCTGACTGCCTCGATGTTCTTTCTCGAATTCACCATCGGGCCGTCCTGGGCGGTGCCGATGGACACCGGCGGCAAATATTCGGGCACGGTGTCGGGGATGATGAACATGGCCGGCAATATCGGCGGCGCGCTCTCCCCGATCGTGTTCGGCTTTCTGGCGCAAGGCGGCAACTGGCAGGCGCCGTTCATCGTCGCGGCGGCGCTGCTTGTGGTCGGCGCCGGGGTGTGGGCGTTCTGGCTCGATCCCGACAAGCAGATCCTGGCGGAGTGAGGCAGAGCAAGAGCGAGGCAGCCGTCAAGCTTCGTTTGCCGGATGCGGCGTAGCACCATAAGCGCGTTCACGCGCGTCTTGCGCGCGCTATGGTGGTGCGCCGCTAGTCCGGCATCCTAACAGACGCGGCATGTGTGACGATCCCGGGTCTGCAGCGCATCACTGCGCGCTACGCGCTCCGTGCTGCGCCGCGCCCGGGAAACAGCACTTTGTCCACGCTCACGAGCTTTCGCCGGAATGGGCAGATAAGGATATGATGACCCCCGGGGAATCGGGGTTTCATCGTGCTGCAAAATCTGCAATCGGCGCTCGGCGTCGTCGCCATCATCGGCATTGCCTTTCTGATCAGTGAGAAGCGGGGCGCGGTGCCATGGCGGCCGGTGCTGATCGGGCTCGTAGTCACCTTCGCGCTGGCGCTGCTCATGCTCAAAGTGCCACAGACCGAGATCGCCTTCACGGCCATCAATCGCGGCGTCGAGGCGATCGCGGCGGCGAGCAAGGCCGGCACTGCCTTCGTGTTCGGTTATATCGGCGGCGGTCCCCTGCCCTTCGATCCGAAGACGCCGGGCTCTGATTTCATTCTCGGCTTCCAGGCGCTGCCGGTGGTGCTGTTGATCAGCGTGCTGTCGTCGCTGCTGTTCTACTGGCGGATCATGCCGCCGATCGTGCGCGGCTTCGCCTGGGTGCTGGAAAAAACGCTCGACGTCGGCGGCGCCGCCGGCTTGTCGACAGCGGCGAGCACATTTGTCGGCCATGTCGAGGCGCCGCTGTTCATCCGGCCGTATCTGGCGCAGCTGTCGCGCTCGGAAATGTTCATCGTGATGACCGGCGGCATGGCCCGCATCGCCGGCACCGTGTTCGTACTCTACGCCACCATTCTCGGTCCGGTGATCCCCGACGCCGCCGGCCACATCGCAGTGTGCTCGCTGCTCGGCGCTCCGGCGGCGATCCTGATCAGTCTCATCATGGTGCCCGATCCCGAAGAGCGGCACACCGGCGGCAAGCTCGAAGAGGTCAAGGACGGGGCGAGTTCGACCATGGACGCCATCGTCAAGGGCACCGGCGCCGGCCTCGAACTTCTGCTCAGCATCGTCGCCATGCTGATCGTGTTCGTGGCGCTCGTGTACCTGAGCAACTCGATCCTCTCTCTGCTGCCGGACGTCTTCGGCGCCCCGCTGACTTTGCAGCGCGCGCTCGGATGGATCATGGCGCCGGTATGCTGGCTCCTTGGCATTCCGTGGTCGCAAGCGGTGACCGCGGGCGGGCTGATGGGGATCAAGACCATCCTCAACGAGTTCGTCGCCTATCTGCAACTCGCCGCGCTGCCTGCGGGCGCGCTCGATGCGCGCTCGCGGCTGATCATGCTCTACGCCATGTGCGGGTTCGCCAATTTCGGCTCGCTCGGCATCATGATCGCCGGCCTCACCACCATGTGCCCGCAAAAGCGCGACGAAGTGATTTCGCTCGGGCTCAAATCGATCGTCTCCGGCACGCTGACAACGTGTCTGTTAGGAGCGATCGTGGGGGTGATAACGTGATATTTTTTCTGGAACACCCGCTGATCTTGCGATCTATAGCGCGACGAGCGACCTTAGTTGAAGCTGTTTATACTTGTGTAGGACGAGAAATAATCCCGATCGGCGTGGTATAACCAATAAGCCTCTGAATGATGATGAAGATTGAAAATATCAGTATAAGTGATCAAGACCTTGAAAATGAGATAGCTATCGCGATTTCTTATGTAATCGCACTTGGCGACAACATCGTCACGCATTTGGCAGATTTGGTTTTCGATTTTTCCGTCGCCTGGGATGATATCGCCCATTTTTTGGATGCTACGGTCGGAAAAGCATAAGTCTCTTAGTACGGGCGGAGTCGGGTTGTCGGTGGCGAACAACTGCACCATTAATTCTCTGATGAAAGCAGGACTGCGGCCCACATTGGCCACATTAAACAGGATATGCGGTCGCAAAATTTTGTCGCTTGGATCCCTAAGACCGCTAATGGCATTAACGAACACATAGGGCCTCTCCAAATCGGTAAAGGACTGTTTGGCGATATCGGCCGAAGCCTTTGCAGCCTCCGCGGACCGAGTTGCGATGGCCAGAGATTCTTTGGTGTCGCGCGCCTGACGTATGGCCATCCACCACAGTCCGGCGGTAGCGATCATCAACCCGAACGTCGCCCAGAACAAAGCGCCAGTATAGCGGACGAGCTGCCGTTCATCCGCCGCATGCTCTTCGGCTCGACGCTCGTCCTGTGCCGAGACTGCCTGGGTGGGAGAAGAGCTTTCGGGCGCGCCCTGCAGGATCGACGAAGATGACTGCGGTGCCAAACTGCCTTCAACGGCAATGATCGAAACAACCACAGCCAAGCTGAGCATCGCACCGAGTACGACTTCAGGTATTCGGTACGGCCTCTGCTTCACCGCGGCGCCCGATGCTCTGGCGCCCGCCAGAACCGGCGCGCCACCGGAGGTTTAGACTAAAATCGGAGCTACTGGAAGTTTAGAGAAGTCCGAGGGGCCTATCAATTAATAGCAAAATCTCCGGTAGCAGTACGAATTTCGGCCGGCTTGATCAGCTTGGCGTGCGCTACCGTCACCGCAAATAAAGGCCCTTCCAGCTCGGTTTGCCAAAATCTCAGAAACTTTTTTAGGGTGGGGAAGTCGGGCCAGAGATCATATTCCTGCCAGACATAGCTTTGCAGCAGCAGCGGGTGGTCCGGCAGCCAGTAAAAAATTTCCGCCGTGGTCAAGCCGTAGCCTTCGAGCTGGCGCCGAAAATCTTGCGAAACCCGCTCCCGCCCCGTTCGCGCAACTTCGGTCTCCGTTGACATCGTCGTGCCCTCCAATCCCGCCGTCGGGAATGTTCCGAGACTCGTCCCTCCATTGCAAGCCTCAAATTTGAATAAGTTGTTTGTTTTCAAGGCATTAGCAGCATTCACGGCCCCCTGCTAACAGGCCGCGACGCTCAAGCGCCTCGTGGCACCCTTCAACCTTGCCGTAGCGTGCGAGGTTGCTGCCCCAAGCACGGCAATATTTCTACTATCCTATTGGAACCGCGAGGAATTAACCCTGCTACGGATTCGACCGCCGGCCGTTGGCAATCCGCGCGATCGAGTGCTAAAAAATTTTCAGGCGCCTCTTGCGGGCCGAAAAGCCCGCTCATATTTCGCCGCCAAGCGGTCAGCCGAGGGGATCCGAGGGGGACCGCGCAATCCACAAACTCCCCCGTTGTCTCAATAGCTTAAGGAGGACACCATGAAATTTCGTCCGCTTCACGACCGCGTCGTCGTCAAGCGCATCGATGCCGAAGAGAAATCTGCCGGCGGCATCATCATCCCCGACACCGCCAAAGAGAAGCCGTCGCAGGGCGAAATCATCGCCGTCGGCCCGGGCGGCCGCGACGAGGCGGGCAAGCTCATCCCCATCGACTTGAAGGTCGGCGACCGCGTGCTGTTCGGCAAATGGTCGGGCACCGAGGTCAAGATCGACGGCCAGGAACTCCTGATCATGAAGGAGTCCGACGTCATGGGCGTGCTCGACGAGCCGGCCGCCAAGAAGAAGGCTGCGTAACCCGCAATTCCTCATCCTGAGGTGGCCGCGCAGCGGCCCTCGAAGGATGAGGCCGAAGACTTAACGGGCCTGCATCCTTCGAGACGCGCCTGCGGCGCTCCTCAGGATGAGGACCAAACGCAATAGGAGTGAATTTCTATGGCTGCCAAGGACGTTAAATTCTCGGTCGATGCGCGCGACCGCATGTTGCGCGGCGTCGACACCCTCGCCAACGCGGTGAAGGTCACGCTCGGCCCAAAGGGCCGCAACGTCGTGATCGACAAGTCGTTCGGCGCTCCCCGCATCACCAAGGACGGCGTCACCGTCGCCAAGGAGATCGAGCTCGAAGACAAGTTCGAGAACATGGGCGCGCAGATGGTGCGCGAGGTCGCTTCCAAGACCTCCGATATCGCCGGTGACGGCACCACCACCGCAACCGTGCTCGCCGCTGCGATCGTGAAAGAGGGTTCGAAGGCGGTTGCCGCCGGCATGAACCCGATGGATCTGAAGCGCGGCATCGATCTCGCGGTCGAGACCGTGGTCGAGGAA
>DATJTL010000105.1:0-10693 GCA_035503415.1 Xanthobacteraceae bacterium | reverse complement strand
CAGCGAGGCGTGCTCGAACTTGCCGACTTTGTCCGCAAAGCCGCGGATGATCGTCTTGATCTCGTCGGGCGTGCCGACCAGTGCGCCGCGCGCCTCGATCTGGCTTTCGAGCGTGAAGTTCTTCATCCGCGAGATCGACTCGTCGTAGCCCTTGTAGTCTTTCGACGCGGTGCCTTTGGTCCACTCGCCGGCCGCCTCGAACAGGGCGACGAAATAATCCTCGAATTGCGGGCGGGGAATCTCGCGCGCCTTCTTTGGATCCTCATGGCAGAACATGTGGAACGCGATCATCACCTCGCCGTCGCCCGGATGGCCGGCCTCGCGCCAGGCCTTGCGGTAGATCGGGATCAGGTCCTTCAACGGCCCGATCGGGATCGCCATCAGCGCATGGCCGGCGCGGCCGGCGAATTCGAACGACTCCGCCGTGCGGGTCGAGGCGATATAGAATTTCGGCCGCGGTTTGTGCGTCGGCCGCGGCAGCGAGGTGAGGTTGTCGAAGGAATGGAATTTGCCGTGATGGGTGACGTTTTCCTTGGTCAATAGCAGCTCGATCTGCTCCACGCCTTCGCGGAAGCGGGCGATGGATTCGTCGGGCGAAATGTTGAAGCGGCGGAATTCGTGCGGCAGGAAGGCGCGCGCGAAGCCGACGTCGAAGCGGCCGCCCGAAATGGCGTCCAGCATGGCGATCTCGCCGGCGAGCTTGAGCGGATTGTTGAACGCCGGCACCACGGCGCCGGTGATGAGCCGCATCTTCTTGGTGCGCGCCGCAGCGGCGGCGAGGAACACGATCGGATTGGGGCTATAGCCGCCGTAGCGCTCGAAGTAATGCTCGACCGAGCGCGCATGCGTATAGCCGAGCCCGTCCGCCTCCGCGGCGATGTCGAGGCTTTGGGCGAAATATTCCGCGGCGGATTTGTCCGCCGGGTGGAAGTTGGGGAAGAACTGTATTCCAAATTGCATCGGGACCGCTCCTTCGCGCCCTTTAAACCGGCGCGTGGACGTGAACGTCAAGTCCGTGCGCGGCGACGATGGCGCCAACCTGGTCGCTACGCTCGATATGGGCGTTGACCACGGCGCCGATATCGCGATGCAGTTCGTCTTTCGTCCGCTCCGCCTTGGGCTTGAGCTGCGCGCTCAGATAGGCGCCCTCGGCGCGGTTGAGCTCGACGAGAGCGCTGCCGAACGGCAGCTGCATGCGCTGGTAGCGCGCAAGGCCGGCCTCGAGATCGCCGCCGGCCTCGTGGATGCTGTCGGCGAGGCAGGCCGCATCGAGCGCCGCCTTGGTGGTGCCGGCGCCGGCGTGCGGACGGGCGACGAAAGCCGCGTCGCCGGCCAGCGCGACGCGTCCGAACACGATCTGCGGCGAGGCGAGATCGTAGATCGGCTGAAAGAACGGCGCGGTACGCGCGAAGATTTCGGCGACCTGCGGCGCGATATGCGCCCTGGCCTCGGCCTTGATGTGGGCGATCACCTGCGGCCGGATCAGCGGCGGCGGGATGCCGGCGGCATGGTGGCGGCCCTGCGCATCGGTACACATGTCGGCGAGCGTCTCGCGGCCGACCGGCCGGTACCAGACGATATTGTAGGCGCGCCGGCCCACCGCGGTGTCGTTGTCGCGGCCCGGCACCACGTAGCTGATGAGCTGCTCGCCTTCGGGCAGGCAGAAGGCGTAGAGGTCGGCCATTTCGCGCCACAGATCGGCCGGCACATCGGCTTCATCGATCGACGCGCGCCAGGCGACGTAGCCGGCATAGCGCGGCTGCACGTCGGGGAGAAATTGCCCGCGGACCGCCGAGCGGATACCGTCGGCGCCCACCAGCAGATCGCCGCGCTCGCTGCTGCCGTCGGCGAAGAAGGCGGTGACTCCATCTGCGTCCTGCGTGACGCGAACCAGCCGCTTGCCGAGCCGGTAGTCGCGCGCCGGCAGCGCATCGAGCAGCGCCCGGTAGAGCCGCGACCAGCCGCTGAGCGTGCGCGCCGTCGGCCGCTCGATCGCGATCTTGCCGTCGCTGTCGAGGCAGACCGCCCGCGTCGGCGTGACGCCCATCGATTCATCGAAATCGATCCCGGCGCGCTTGAGGATGCCGATGAGCTGCGGATGGGTGCCGAGACCCACCCCGCGGCTCGCCAGCTCCTCGTCGTTGCGCTCGAACACGGCGGCGTCCCAGCCGGTGGAGCGTAACAGATGCGCGGCGATCAGCCCGCCCAGCGAGCCGCCGATGACCAGCGCGCGACCAGTCATGCGCATCCTCCCTTGGAGCATCTGTCGTCATCCGCGCAGTACTTGTCATCATCCGCGCAAGCGGATGATCCAGTAGCCATCATGATGGAAAGTCGAACTGCGACCATTGCGATTACTGGATGCCCCGCATTCGCGGGGCATGACAGTAAATGGTGTCATGGGTGACCATCACGGCATCGCCCAGGACATGGTGTCGTGGCCCGGCTTGTAGTCCTGGTTGGTTGCGGCCGGATTGCGGTTGATCAGCGGGCGGCCGTACATCGGATTGGTCTGGCTGCGGGTCTCGTGCTCGACCGTGAACAGCACTTCCCTGGTATCGAGGTCGATCACGTCCTTGAAGCGGTATTCGTATTGGTTGCTCTCCGCCGTGATCAGGCCGAGGTCGAGCAGCCTGCGGTACGGGCCGGAGAAATCGGACAGATAGATCTGCACGTGATGCCGGTCGTACGGCTTTTCCGGCGCGTCGGTCTCGCGGAAATAGAAATACTGCTTCTCGCCGACCTGGACCCGCGCCTCCGGCCCGGCGCCGTTCTTATGAACCTGCGACGGCGCATGTATAATCTCGCGGTAGAAGCGTGCGATGCGCTCTGCCGTGCCGGGGCGGACGTCGAAGCGCACGTAGGGCATGCCGAGCTGGATGCGGCCGAATTGCTCGACGTCCGGCGTGTGGACGTGGATGCGGTTGCCCCAGGGGCAGACGGTCTCCACGCAATCGTTGCTCTCGCGGAAATCGAATTTGGTGCCTTCGAGCTGCTTGCGCACCCGCGTGAGCCGGTTCAGCAGCGCTTCGCGGTCCGGCGACACCAGCCCGACGACGCCGCGCAGCACGTCGGGCGTCCCCATCGGCAGGTGAAACTGGCTCATGCCGACGTTGATCCACATGTTGCGCGAGGTGGTGTTGAGAAACGGGTCGCGCGTATAGCCGAGCCCGGTGACGTAATAATCGGTGCTGCGGTGCTGGTCGATGATGCACACGTTGACGTGCCCAATGCCGACGATGTTGCCCATATCCTCGGCGGGCCGGTCGTATTTTTTCTGCTCCATGGCGAGATCCTCGGCGCAATCCTTCCCTGATGGGGGGGGAATATTAGGCGCGCGGCGCACGGCGCTCAACGGTCGGAAAGGGGCTAGAATCGAGTCAGCATAGAACCCATGCGGGTTAGGCACGCCACACCGCTTGCGTCCCGCCCGCCAGCCGGAGGATCAGCAATGCCGTCCAACGCCCTTACCGTGACCCGGTTCGAGCAGCGCGGCCACCCGCTCGCTTCGCGCCGCAAATTCGCGCGCCGCATGCTGGTGGCGATCGGTCTATGGGGAATCCTGACCTTCGTTGGCTTGGCGATCGGAATGGCCGGCTATGCCTACTTCGAGGGCATGTCGTTCGTCGACGCCTACGTCAATGCGGCGATGATTCTCTCCGGCATGGGCCCGCTCGGCGAACTGAAGACAACCGGTGGCAAGATCTTCGCCGGATCCTATGCGATCTTCTCCGGCCTCATCATCGTCATCGCCACCGGCTTCGTGCTAGCGCCGATTTTCCACCGCGTACTGCATCGCTTTCACGTCGAGACGGCGCGGGAGTGAGATATCTATTCCGGCTCGATGCCGGACTGTTTGATCACCTTGCCCCATTTGGCGCTTTCGGAGGCGATGAAGGCGCGGAATTCGTCCGGCGTGTCGGATTGGGCGACGATACCGATCGCCTTGAAGCGCGCCGCCGTTTCCGGCCGTTTCAGATCGGCGGCGAGCGGGGCGGCGATTGCCTCGACGATGGCCTTGGGCGTGCCGGCGTGCGCGAACAGGCCCTGCCAGGACTGCGCGACATAGCCCGGCACGGTCTCGCCGACGGTCGGCACATTGGGCATGTCCGGATCGCGCTTGGCGCCGAGAAGGGCGATGAGCTTGAGCTTGCCCGACTGGACCAGCGGCATCGCCGGAGCGAGGTCGGTGAACTCCATCGAGACGTTGCCGCTCGCCACATCGGTCAGCCCCGGGATCGAGCCCTTGTAGGGAATGTGCCGGATCTTCACGCCGGTCATCGTCTTGAACAGCTCGCCGAAAATCTGGTGCGGCGTGCCGATGCCGGCGGAGGCGAAGGTCAGCGTGTCGGGGTGCGCCTTGGCGAGCGCGATCAACTCGGCGACATTGTCGACGTGCAGCGACGGACTGACCACCAGGCCGAATTGAGTGAGCCCGATCAGGCAGACCGGCTCGAAATCCTTGGCGAGATCGTACGACACCGACTTTTTCAGATAGGGCAATAGCGTGATCACGCTCGGCGCGTGAAGCAGCGTGTAGCCATCGCCCGCGGCGCGGGCGGCATACGAGATGCCGATCTCGCCGCCGGCGCCGGGCCGGTTCTCGACCACGAAGGTGCCGTGCAGCGCCCGCCCCAGCACGTCGGCCTCGTAGCGGGCGAGAATGTCGGTCGAGCCGCCAGGCGTGAACGGCACCACGATGGTCACCGGCCGCGCCGGGTAAGTATCGGCGGCGCTCGCACGCCACACGCTCAGCATGGCAAACACGCCTGCCAGTGCGACGACGAACGCCACGCCCCTCGCCATTGTTTTGGCCATTGTTCTCATTGATTCCTCCCGGACATGCCTCGGCTGTTTATGCCGCCTTGGCCCGAATGTCCGGCGCAGACTAGCAGAGCCGGCGACGCGCGCTCAAACGGTCGTCCGCGGGCGGAAGTGCCGCCGCAACCCTGTGTCGAGAAAGAAGGCGTAACCCGCCGCCGTACGGCGAGGCTGAATGGCGGAATACGCTTCGCTGTTCCGCCCTACATGGCCATCGCAATGAGGTGGCGGAATGAGGTGGCGGGTAGTATCGGGCCGGGATTTGCTATCGGCTTACGACCCGGTCGGATTTGAAATAGACGTCGACCTGTTGGCCGACAACCAGCGGCCCTGGATCGGGCAAATCCACGGTGACCGCCAGCACATCGGCATCGTTGAATTTACGCGGATCGCCCACATTGATCCGGCTTGGACCGACGACGCGGGCGATGGACGACACCCTTCCGTCAAAATCGCTGCCGCGAAACGCGGCGGCGCGAACCACCACACTTTGCCCGACCCGGATTTTTCCGAGATATTGCTGATCCACTTCGGCGCGCACGCGCAACACCGAGAGGTCGCCCATGACGAGAAGCGGTGACTGCGACGTCGGCGTGGCCAATTCGCCCTTCTTGGCGTTGACTTGCAAGACGGTACCGTCAACCGGCGCGCGGATTCGCGTCTTTTCGAGCTCCGCCTGCGCCAGTGTCCATTCGGCCTGAGCCACATTGAGCTCGCCCTCCGTACGGGTCGGCAATGGAGTGCTGGCGGATGCCTTGAGCTTGGCGAGTGCTTCCTGCTGTTGCCGCAGGCGATCTTGCGTATGCGACAGACCGGCGCGCGCGGCGTCGAGATCGCTCTTCGATGCACTGCCGGACCGCCATTCGGCCGTGACCTTGTCCAGCGCCGATTGCGCATCAGCGACACTTCGCTCGGAATCGGCGACCGCGTCCTCGGCCTTCCGCCGTTCCGCCGCTCCTGATGGCGTGGACTGGTCGTTGCGGGCGCGCTTGTGCAAGGCGACCTGTGCGGCGGCTTCGGCCACTTTCGCCAAGGCTTCCGAGTCATCGAGGCGAACCAGCAATTCGCCGGCGAATACGTCTTCGTTGGCCTTGACCAGCACGTCCGCGATCCGTCCGGGCACCGCGGCCGCGATCCTGAACTCTCCCGAGCGCGGCTCGACGCGTCCAAGCGCCACGGTTTCCCAGGAGTCCGAGAGCGCCGAAGCGGGTGGATCCGCCGGCAGTTCCTGTGCGCGAAATTTCTGCGCAAATTCCGGAACCGTCGAAGCGACGGCCAACAAAACGACTGCCCCGAGCAGCATTATTTTTCTGTTTCGCGTGAGCATGCCAGTCTCCATTCAGCTCGCATATTTCAGCGCACGAGGGGCGCTGGCGCGTCCGCCGCCTCGTTGATCGCTGACGATTCGGCCGTCTTCGATGCGAAGAATCCGGTCCGCGAACGGCATGATGCGCGGATCATGCGTGACGATGAACAGCGCACGCGCCGGATCCTTGGCGATATCGGCCAACATCATCATGACGGCGTGACCATTCTCGCTGTCCAGCGCCGCCGTCGGTTCGTCTGCGAGGATGACGGATGCATCGCCGACGATCGCGCGCGCGATCGCGACGCGTTGCTGTTCACCGCCGCTGAGCTCGCGCGGAAATGCGCTTGCCTTGTGTGACAATCCCACCGTCGTCAGGGCCTTATCGGCCTTGATCCGCGCAAGCGGCGAGCGTTCGCCGCGCACATCGAGCGCCAAACGAACATTTTCGGCGGCGGTCAATGTTGGGAACAAATGGTAGGATTGAAACACGAATCCCACATTGTCCCGCCGCAACGCCGCCAGTTCTTCCGCATTAAGCCCCGTCGTCGAACGGCCGCGAATCTCGACCGTCCCGCTGGTCGGAGACAACATGCATCCGAGCACGGAAAGAAGCGTCGTCTTGCCGCTGCCGGAGGGGCCCATCAGCAAGGTCAACTCGCCGCCTGCGAGTGACAGGTTGATGCCTTTTAGCGCTTCAACGCGCGCAGCACCCTCACCGAGAACCTTCACAATATCGGTTGCTTCGATCACGGTTGTTGTCATTGTGCGAACACCGCGACGGGATCGATGCGCGTCACGACCCTGATGGCGGAAATGGCCGCTATGGCGCACATCACGAGCGTGAGCGCGAACAGGCCGAGCGTCAGCCCTGGCGTCATGACGATTGGCAGGGCCGCATCGGCGGTCACCTTCACCAGCGTCAGGTCGATGCAGGCCGCAATCGAAAAGCCGATGACAGCGCTGAGCAACGCCTGACTGAGGATGACCTTGAGGATATAAATTCGCGACGAACCTATGGCGCGAAGCGTGGCAAATTCCTTGAGATGGTCCTTCGTTGAAGAATACAGCGTCTGCGCCACGATGATCGTGCCGACGATGACGCCGAGAATGGCGCTTCCCAGCAAAGCGGCTCCGGCGCCGGTGTCGAACAGCCAGAACTGGCGGGTGCGGTGACGAAACTCCTCCGATGTCAGGACCTCGGCGTCAGACAGCCGCGCCACAAGCTCGCCGCGGACTTCCGCCGCGTCGGCATTCGGCGCCAAGCGTACGATGAAGTAATTCGCCTCGTTGGCCGGCACGCCCAGATAGGCTCGCGCCCGCTCGAGCGACGTAAAAACATTCGGCATCGTCGTGAAGGAGCGGATACCGCCGGTGACAGCGACAACTCGCGCCTTTTGATTGTCGATCTCGGCATGTTCGCCGACTTGCGTAATGCCGAGTTGCTCGAAATACGACCGGTCGATCACGACGCCTTCGGGCAGCGACAAATCGCGAAGACTTCCTTCGACCAGATTCCATGGCTGCAATCCGGCGGAATTTTCGGGAGTGCCCACGACGAGCACCGGCGTCGAGGCGCCGCCGTTCGGCTTTCGCCAGGACGCATAGCCGACAACGGCCGGTACGGCCGCCTTGACCCCGTTGACGGATAAGGCCTGGAGGCGCTCGCGTCCCGACAGCAACGAGGAATCCTCGAAGCTTTTGGTTTCGCTGGGCACGATCCAGAAATCGGCATGGGCATGGTCGATCATCGTCGTCACCATGCGCTCGAAGCTCAGGAAGACGCCTAGCTGAACGGTGACGAGCACGATTGAAAAGACGATCCCCACGGCTGTGGCGATCAGTCTAACCCGGTCATGAAACAGATTGCGGGATGCAAGCGTGAGGATGAGCGTCATCGCGCCATGCAGCAAATGAAGTGTATGAGCAGTCCGCGAAACGACATGGCTAACGACATGGCTTTTGACGAGTCCCCACTGTCGGCTCGACGACGGTCCGTCGCCAATGATGAGATAAAATTCAGCGATGTCGCGAGTGGTGGATTTCAATCCCACCCACTATGGCGCATTGCGGACGTGCCTGTTTGCCGGCACAGTCGCTGCAAATCGTGAGTTTAAGAGCGCCAACTAAAACCATTTAGAGAACTTCTCCGTCGGCGATCAACTACGCCATTCAATTCAGTTCTCGAGTTCGACTCGTGAACTCGAATCGACGGCGTCACCGCCGCAAATCTGCTGGATTCTGATTCGCACTGGAATCAGCGCGCAGGAGTGAGGGCATTCACCTGCGGTTCGCCGGCAGAGCCGATAGATTCTGCCGAGTTCATTGACAATGGGTGCCGCCAAGAATGGCAAAGAAGCCCGTCATGACCCGTTGCGCCGCCGTTTGTGCAGAAAAATGCGGCGATTGGAAGGCGGCGTTTAAAAAAGGCAGTATGACCGGCATTCGAATGCAAACCGGGCCTGTGACCAACAGTCGCGATATCACGCGACATTGCGCGCGGTCGCGTCGGCCCACTCTACTGTCTTCGCCAGATTCGAATGAGCGGAATCGTTGGATCGATACGACCGCAAGCAGTGTTCGTGCAACGAGCTGCCATTCGCACGCTCCTGCACGAGGAACGCGCCTAAATCTGACCGTGCGAGCTCGCCAAAGACAGGTAATGAGCGAGCGCCCACTCGTCCGATTTCGTCAATTCCAACATGCCGTGCCGTTTGGCGATGGCGAAAAGATCGAGCACGGGCTGTATGCCCCACGGCTGGCGATCCACCGGCGCAATGGTGAACCACTCGCCGAGAGGAGCGAAGGCGGGAAAGGAAGGATGGTTCTTCAACACGCCATTCCAAAACGAGATCTGCGGAGGGACGGTGTCGCGGCGCCATGGCCCCACAAACAATTCAGGCTTCTTGTTGCGTAAAAGCGAGTTCCCGGGATTGGCGAATATCGTCTTGCGGTCATGGCCGCGCTCGATCAAGGTCGTGACCTCCCACCGCACACCTTCGGTGGACCCGGGAGCGCAGATGATAAGCTTGGCGTGTGACGCGAGCCTCTCGAGGTCTTTCCTCCAGCGTTCATCTGTCGATCTGAGACGGATAGCACCCTGCGAGTAGGTGTCGTTGCCAATCGCGACGAATGTCCCGTACGCGGACAATCGGGCATCCAGTTCAGTCTCAAGCTCCCAGTCGCGCTTTGGCAACACACGTTTCGACTTACGCCAATCCACGACTCGATTGAATTCGCGAACGGTCTTATCTGAAAGATATTGCGAGTTTATCGGGCAAGGAACGCCATTGTTCAGGAACACATCTCCAATTTCCTCGGGAGACCATCGGTATTGTCGCCAAACCACATGGCCAATGAATTGCTCGTCGGCAAACGACCGAAGATACAAAAGCAACGGATCTCCGCGCGCCGGCGAGGAGTCCCAACGGGCGAGCCGCCTGGCGGCGTCGCGCGCTTTTGACCTCCGTCTAATTCGACTTGCGCCCCACAGCACAAGATATGGCGGTCCGACCGCGCTCGCGACAAAGAGGAATGATTGGGAAAAATCTGCATCCCCAAGATAGTACCAACTTGCGATGAATAGCGCGGCGAACGAAATGAGGCCCCACAGGAGTCTGAAAGCCTTGAGTAGAATTGGCGCCATAACGTCCAAATGTCGGTGCGCCGCCAGCAACACGGCTGAAATTGCCAATAAGGCGGCAGCGACCACGATGATGGGCTGCAGCACGTGAGGCTCGTTCTGGAAACCAAGCCAGATCAGCCAGGCGACGCAGCCATTTAAAAGCGCCAAGATGATCCTCTCGGCGAACCCCGAGTAGGGCTTACGCGTTAATGCACGCACCACCGGCCACAACGCCGTCGACAGTTTGTCCCATGTTGTCCACAGCAGACAAATCGCCCAGACAAAGCCCGTACATCCTAGAAAAACGTTCAGTGCGAGAATTGACCAGCGGTTTGGGTGTTGTCTTCTAAATGCGATGATGGATGGCAACAGATACATTGACAGGAGGACAAGCAGAACGATGCCCCAAAACGCTAATTTGACAACCGGGCTGGACATCCGAGCGTCTCTTTGGTCAGCAGGGGCTTTGGCTCCGGATCGATGCTAACAACTCGTGCGTGCCGTCGGGCAGGCGCCGCAATGTCGCAGTTTGCGACTTTCGCCGACCTGCGCCGATGTTGGCGTTTGGTCAGAAACACTTCCAGCATCGGACTTCAGAGGCGCCGACGATTTCTTGATTCGTGCGAAACGTTGCCTCGGCGTCGGCGGCATTGGCCAACCGCGAGCTCGAAAGGCACCTGTGAAATCAAGAGGATAAGTCCTAATAACAGTGACAACTCTTGACAATCGTCACGGATTCGGTAAAGGAAGCGCATCTCGCTCAGGAAGGACGCCGCCGCGGGGGTGCTCGCGGCGGCGGGGCGGGATGCGGTTCCCGCGGGCGGGTCGACACAACCCGCTCCCGGGCGGCTCTGGGACAACGCCCGGCCGGCATCATGACCGGTCTGCGACTACGTCGCTGGACTAGGACAGGCGGAGGCGGTTAACGACCGTTTCTTAGC
>DATJTL010000104.1:0-7528 GCA_035503415.1 Xanthobacteraceae bacterium | reverse complement strand
ACCGGCACGATCTGCCGCCCAGAGATGGCGAACGGCAGCACGGTGTGGGCGTGGTGGTGGACCACGGCGTTGACGTCGGGGCGCGCTTTGTAGATTTCGCCGTGGATCACCTTCTCGCTGTAGAGGCGGAAGTCGGTCGGCCGCACCGGCTCGGAGTCGAGCGTGAGTTCGACGAGGTCGGACACTTCCGCCAGTTCCGGCGCCCGGTGCCGCGGGATGAAGTAGCGCTGCGGATCGTGCGGGTGGCGCACGCTGACATGGCCGAAGGCGTCGAGAACTTTCTCGTTGGCGAGAATGCGGGTGGCCACGATCAGCTCGTGCAGCGTTTCGGCAATATCGTCGGGCATCAGGGGTCTCCGGTGTTGTTCTTGTGGCATGCCGTGTCGGCGGGATGCAGGGGAGGGCGCCTGTTTTGCCATTGCGAGCGCATTTGCGCCAGGGCCAATGCCGATCGGGGCGATGCTGCCAAAGAAGTTCGATGCGCTTTACGCTCCCTTACCTGGAAATTACGCGCTAGGATTATCGTATGAGGCTCGCGGTCAAAGCGCTGTTCTTCGACGTCTTCGGCACGCTGGTTGATTGGCGCACGTCGATCGCGCGTGAAGCCGAGACGCTGCTCAAGCCGCAAGGTTTTTCGCTCGACTGGCTCGCTTTCGCCGATGCTTGGCGCGGCGAATACCAGGGCGGCATGGACGAAGTGCGCTCGGGCCGCATTCCGTTCTCCAAGCTCGACGTGCTGCACCGGCGCAATCTCGAACGCATCATTCCGCGATTTGGCCTCGACAAACTCGCCGAGGCCGATCGCGCTGCGCTCAACCTCGCCTGGCACCGGCTCGACGCTTGGCCCGACGTGCCGGGCGGGCTAGCCCGGCTCAAGCGCGAGTATTGGCTGGCGCCGGTGTCTAACGGCAATATTTCGCTCATGGTCGATCTGGCGCGGCGCAACAATCTGCCGTGGGACGCCATCCTCGGCTCCGAAATCGCCCATGACTACAAGCCGAAACCGGGCGTCTATCTCGCCGCCGCCGAAGCCTTCGATCTGCCGCCCGCGCAATGCATGATGGTCGCCGCCCACACCAATGATCTGATGGCGGCCGCCAAGCTTGGGCTTCGCACCGGCCACATCGCGCGGCCCAACGAGCACGGCCCCGGCAAGGGCGAGAATGCGCCTCGCGAGCCGGTCGATATCGCCGCTCGCGGTCTTGAGGATTTGGCCGAGAAGCTTGGCGTTTGACCGCTCCTGCGAAGCCTGAGGCAGTGCATGGCTAAAGCACGATGAAATTTAGCCGATGCAGTTTGATCGTCATGTGCTTCGACCTAAAATCATCGTGCTCTAGGCCCGGTTGACTTGAGGCGTTCTCAGCGCGGAGCGCTCACGGTTCATCAACTGAAGTATCCGCACGCGTCGCCTCAGGTCGGTGGCATCGAGCAGCATCTGGCCCGCCCACCGGTACACATTGCGCAGCCGGACGATTTCGCGCATGAGCCGCATTCTCTCGCGCTGTTCCGTATGTGACATCAGCAGCGCTTGCTCGATGGCCAGGCCCATGCTGTGGGCGTCATAGGGGTTGACGATCAGGGCTTCCGCCAACTCGCGCGAAGCGCCCGCGAAAGTCGAGAGCAGCAGGACTCCTTCCTCGTCGTCGCGGGCCGCGACAAACTCTTTGGCGACGAGATTCATTCCGTCGTGCAAGCTCGACACGATGCACAGGTCGGCGGCACGAAATAATTCGAATATCTCGTGCGGCTCATAATGACGCACGACCAGGAAGATCGGCTTATAAGCTTCACTGCCGTGCCGCGCATTGATCTCGTCGGCAAGCTCCGAGGCTTCCTTCTGCAGGGCTGAATAGGCGGCAAGCTTGCTTCTCGTCGGCGCCGCAATCTGAACGAACACAAACTTGCCTTTCCACTCCGGGCATCGTGACAGCAGCGCGTCGATGGCGCGCAGACGGTCGAGAATGCCTTTTGTGTAGTCGAAACGCTCTATCCCGACCCCAAGCCGCACGTGATCGGCAAGTCCAAAACGCTCGCGCACCAGCGCGCGGCACTCCGCGATAGGCTTTTGTCCGGCCATGGCGGCGTGCGGCCAATCGATGGAGATCGGGTATGGCCGGACCAGGGTGTCGAGGCTGCCGAAGGTGATGAGGGAGTGCTCACGGTCGGCGCGGGCTTCCATGAAGCGGTCCACCGTGTCGAGAAAATTATTGCAGTAGAAGCGGGTGTGAAAACCGATCACCGAACTGCCGAGCAGGCCAGCGATGATTTCCTCTTTCCACGGACAAATTCCGAATATCTCCGGATTCGGCCATGGAATGTGCCAGAAGGTGATGATCGTCGCGTTCGGGAGCGCCTTTCGCAGCATGCTTGGCAGCAGCGCGAAATGGTAATCCTGCACGAGAATGATCGGATCGGAACGCTTGGCCTCGTCGACGACGGCCTGAGCGAAGCGGGCGTTCACCAACTTGTACTGAGTCCAGTCGCTGTCGCGGAAATTCGGCCGCACAAAAGCCATGTGGCACAGCGGCCACAGGCCCTCGTTGGCAAGACCATAGTAGTAGCCGTTCTGCTCATCCTCGGTCAGCCACACGCGCCGCAGCACGTAGCTCGGTTGCTGCGGCGGCACCTCGATACGATCAAAGCGGTCCACGGTTTTGGCATCGGCGCTGCCACTGCCATGGGCAACCCAGGTGCCGCCGCAGGCGCGCATAATCGGCTCGATCGCCGCGACCAGGCCGCTGGCCGGGCTCTGAACGATGATTTCGTCCCCTTCGAGATTGTGGATGTAAGGCTCGCGATTAGAGACCACGATGACTTCGGCGTCGGGCAGCTTGCGCGTGAGGACGCCCCGCAGCATGGCGGGAGACCATTCGACGTCGGGACCTTCGGCAGGAAGTTGATTGATCTGCAGATCGCGCAGCAGATGACGTAACTCGCCGGCAAACGGCGTTATTTCCGCGGCCGCAATCGCTTCGCTGCCACCGAGTCGCAAGTTGTCGATCGCGCGACGCAGCGAATGCAGCCAGCGGCGCGCCAAGAGAACCGTGACCAGGCCCGCAAACGCGGCGGCTACTAACACCACGCCGATGAGAATTGCGATCGTCCACAGTCTCGTTTCGGCGCCGCGTTGGTCAACCTCGGCCAGATCGTGCACCAGGACCATCTGTCCGCGCTCGTTCGGCGTGACGACCGGGAAGCTCGACACCATCAGGCTGCGATGGCCCAGATGCAGCGTTGAAAACTCCGGCGTGCGGCTCGTCGTCGGCGGCTTGCATACGAAGCCTTTCGGCATGTCCTTCGTCTTGTAGATGAGGACTTCGTTGCGATCGCAGAATCCGACGGCGAGTAACTCCTCGTCCAGCGCCATTCGCTCGAACAATGCCACGATCTTTTTCGTATCGTGCTCCTCGAGCCGCTCGGTAAATTCATCAAGCGCGGTGTTGAAGGCCAACACCGACCTTGATTCGATGTCGCTCTCGGACCATTGCTCGATCAGAGATCCGGCAAACGGCGGAATAAGAAGAACCAGCGCGATAATTATGAGCAATCCCGCCAGGCCGTAGCGAATAACGAATCTCATCGTTCCCCCAAGCCGGCAACGGATCGATCACCCCCGGGCATGTGGCCGCCTGTCTCCTCAAGCGAGGCAGGATGCAAGCGATAATGCGTCGAAAATACGACTCGATGCGGCGCACTTCGACGCATTGGGTTAGCGCTGCTCCGGTTCTGCTTTGGCGCCCCGGAAGCGGCCAGCCGCAACGCAGTGAGCCGCGCTATTTGAGGTTTTTCCGCAGGATCGCAACGATCAACAAGCCGAAACCGGCGAGGCGGAAGGAAAAGGCCCAGCCGCCGTATGGGGATGCGGCCGTCAGAGCGTGAGACAATTCGTCGACGGCAAACAGCATGAAAGCGATGCTGAAAGCCAGGAACAAGTCGTCTCGCTCCTTGTGCCAGAAGCGCAGGAAGAAGGCACCAGCCAGCAGAAAGCCCATGGTGCTCATCCCGGAGATGAATTGATTCATCGCTGCCCCCTACACGAATTCCCAGACAAATCCGATCAACAAGGTCGAAACCGCGAGGAACGATGTTATGAGCCTTGGCAGCGACAAATCGACGCTCGGCAGTAAGATCAGATCGAAGATTACCAGCAGATTGTTCAGCGCCAGCAGGACGAAACACGCGGCGGTCCAGAGCAGGACACGACTTCCGTTCGTCCGATAGCTGCGGATCAGAAGGAAGCAGCAGAACAGACAAGTGCAAAAACACAGGAGGTAAAGGATGTCGATCCAGAGGCTCATTTTGGCTTCCCCGACAATCGGAAGGCATCGGCGAATATCCGAAGCTTATCGCTCGGCGCTTCCAGAATAGCGCGGATAACGCTAATCGGTTTTGCCGCATATTGCCGTTCGAGTCGTTGACAGAGATCGTCCAGCCGGGTGGAGGGGGGTTGATATCGAAATCCATCTCGGGCCTCCATGACGAGGCCCCATCGGCCCAAGTGATCGAGCGCTCCTGCAACTGCGATAGAGCTGCTGCGCAGCTCTCGAACCAGGGCTTGCAGGCCCCATCCTCTGTTCGGTTCGCGTCGCAACAGAATCAGCAGCTCAAGCGCGCACACTGACGTGATCGCTTCGCGCACGAAGGACAGCAGCTCGTCTTCGGATTCGTTCTCGCCTTCCAACCACGCCCCCCGCTCGGCGACCGCAGAACTGCGGCGGCGTTGCGCCGCCGCAGCCGTCTGATGGATTGGTCGCAAACACCCTCCGCTGAGTTGGAGGAATTGCACTCAGGCAAAATGGGTTCCAGGCGGGGCACGCGACATTCCAGCGCAGACGACAAGGATCGCAGGCAAGTGTGGTCAGTCGTTACTTCTTGCCTCTGCAACGGACCGCTAATTGGCCAGCGCCGGATAATCCGTATAGCCCTTGGCGTCGCCGCCGTAGAAGGTCTTGCGTTCGGCCGCATTGAACGGACCGTTGTGGCGTAAGCGTTCCGGCAAGTCCGGATTGGCGATAAACAGCGTTGCGAAGGAGATGAGATCAGCGGAGCCTTCGCCCAGCACCTGGTTTGCACGATTGTGATCGTAGGCTTTGTTGGCGATCAGCGCAGTCCGCCACAGCGGTCGAAAAAATTTTGCGTCCAGCCGTGGTCCCGGCCCGACTGGATCGGCGGGGCCGGGCTCCACGAGGTGCAGATAGCCGAGCCCGAGCCGGTCGAGCGCTCGCACCACCGTCGTGAAAGTGTTGGCCGGATCGCTGTCGGAAATGTCGTTGAAGGCGAGATTGGTCGGCGACAGATGCACGCCGACCCGGTCGCCGCCCCACACGCCGGCGACCGCCTCCATCACCTCGACGAGAAGGCGCGCCCGATCCGCGGCGCTGCCGCCATAGGCGTCGTCACGTTTGTTGGTCTTGTCGCGCAGAAACTGATCGAGCAGATAACCGTGGGCGGCGTGCACTTCGATGCCGTCGAAGCCCGCCGCCATCGCGTTCTTCGCGCCTTGCCGGTATTGCTCGACGATCCTGGGAAGCTCCGCCGTCGCTAAGGCCCGCGGCGTCACGTAGGGCTTCATCCCTTCCAGCGTCCAGGCCTGGCCGGCCGGCGCGATCGCCGACGGCGCCACCGGTGGCGCGCCGTCGGGCTGCAGCGAGGGATGTGAGATGCGCCCGACGTGCCAGAGCTGCAGGAAGATCCGTCCGCCCGCCGCATGCACGGCTTCTGTGACGAGCTTCCAGCCGGCCACCTGCTCGGCGCTGTGAATGCCGGGCGTGCCCGGATAGCCGAGCCCCTGCGGCGACACTTGCGCGGCTTCGCTGACGATCAGTCCGGCACTGGCGCGCTGGCTGTAATAGGCGGCGTTGAGTGCGGTCGGCGCGTTGCCGGCCCCGGCGCGGTTGCGCGTCATCGGCGCCATCACGACGCGGTTGGACAGGCTGAGCTGGCCAAGGCGGAAGGGAGAAAAGAGATCGATTTCGCTCATCTAAAGACCTTGTTTCCCGGACGCGGCGCAGCGTGAAACGGTGCACCGCTGATCCGGGGCCGTCCCAAACCCGGAGTTTGTAACGGTCCCGGTTCGCCAGCGCATCATTCGCTTGGCTTCATGCTGCGCTGCGTGGCGGACATACATCATCAATCAAAATGCAGTCCGCTCTTCTTCACGACGTCCGGCCAGCGCGCGGCCTCCTGGGCGATGAAGGCTGAGAATTCCGCCGGCGTCGAGCTTACCGGATAGATGCCGACCGCTTCGGCCTTGGCCTTCAGGCCGGGCTCGCTCACCACCTTGGCGGTCTCGGCGGAAAGCTTGTCGATGATGGAAGCCGGCGTGCCGCGCGGCGCCACCAGACCGCTCCACACTGATAGATCCCCCAACTGGACACCAGTCGCCTCGAACAGCGAGGGCAGCTTCGGCATCGGCGCGAACGGCCTTGTGTCGAGCTTGGCGAGCGCGCGCAGTTGGCCGGACTGAACCAGCGGCAGTTCGGCGATGGTGCCGTCGAACACGAAATCGGCGCCGCCGGTGAGCACGCCCTGCGCCACGTTGGCGCTGCCGTTATACGAAATCAGTACGGTGTCGAGGCCGAATTTTTCGTCGAACAGGATGCACGTAAGCTTGGTCGTGATCGTTCCGGCGCCGCAATTGAGCTTGCCGGGCGCCGCCTTGGCCTTGGCGACGAGATCGCCGGCGGTCCGGTACGGGCTCGACGCATTGACCACCAGCCAGCCCATGTTCTTGGCGGCAAGCGACACCGGCGCGAAGTCCTTGATCGGATCGTAGGGCAGGTGGCTGTAGAGATATTGATTCATCACCAGCGTGGAATCGATCGCCATCAACAGCGTGTAGCCGTCAGGGGCCGCCTTGGCGGCGAGCTCGGCGCCGATCACCGTGTTGGCGCCCGGCCGGTTGTCGATAACGATTGGTTGGCCGAGATCGGCGCTCATGCGCTCGCCAAGGAGCCGCGTGAGCACATCCGACGGCCCGCCGGCGGGGAACGGCACCACGATGTGAATAGGCCGGCTCGGATAAGGCTGTTGCGCCGTGGCCGGCGCGAACGAAGCCGCCGTGCCGAGCGTGGCGAGCAGGACGAATGCAGCTTGGCGCGCGCGGCGCATGACAACTCCGGGACAATTGCGATTGCGGTTTCGACTCTGACTTTATCACGCGCGCAGCCGTTCGCGACAAATCGCCCGCTGTTGGCTAAGCTCTTCGCTAAACTTTTGGCTAAAGTCGCAAGGCTGGATTGTGGTTGACGGGGGACAACGGTGGCGTCGACGGCACGCGCGCTTGTGGAGCGCTTTTATGATGTGGTGTGGAACCAGGCGGACGAGGGCACAGCGCGGCGCATTCTGCATCCCGATTTCGTCTTCCGCGGTTCGCTCGGACCCGAGCTGCGCGGGCCCGACGGCTTCATCGCCTATTGGCGTTCCGTTCACGCCGCGCTGGAAAACTTCACCTGCATCATCGAGGAACTGGTCGAGACCGAGGAGCGCGTGGCCGCCAAGATGCTGTTTCGCGGCGTCCATCGCGGAG
>DATJTL010000103.1:0-4947 GCA_035503415.1 Xanthobacteraceae bacterium | reverse complement strand
CAATCTGCTCGACCTCAGCCACACCTCGTACCTGCACGAGGGCATTCTGGGCAACGCCGACACGGTCGAGTCGGAGATCACGGTCGAGCAGGATGGCGACGACGTGGTGGTGGGACGCCACGCCACCAATTCGGCCCCGCCCGGCATGTTCGCGCAGTTCTGGCCGAGCCACCCGCCACGCGTCGACAAGTTCACCAAGATGCGCTGGATGGCGCCGGCAACGCTGCGGCTGGCCACCGGCATCTGCAAGATGGGCGCGGCGCCGGAGAGCGGCACCGGCTACAACGCCATTCACATGCTCACGCCGCAGAGCGAGCGATCGACGCTCTACCACTTCACCGCCGTACGCTTCGGCGTCATGACGACCGATGAGACGCTCAACCGCGATCTGCAGCGAAAGATCGCCGAGATGCGCCGCTTCGCCTTCGCCGAGCAGGACGCGCCGGTGATCGAGGCGCAGCAGCGCATCATCGAGAACGCCAAGACGCCGCTCGACCCGGTCATCCTCGCTGTCGACGTCGGCCCGGTGCGCTATAAGCGCATCCTCAACAAGATGCTGCAGGAGGAACGGCAGTGACCGCGGGTTCGGAGCAAAAGATGCGCACCGTCGCTCTCGAAGAACATTTCAGCCTGCTCGACGTCGGCGGCATGACGCCGCCGTCGCGGCCGCCACTCGCGATCGAGGCCATGCCGGAGGCAGTCCGCAACGCCGGCGACAAGATCAACGATCTCGAGGCGCGCCTGGCCGACATGGACCGGCACGGCATCACCGTGCAGGTGCTTTCGCGCGCCGGCATTTCCAGGGGGCCGAGCGCAGAAATGTTCGAGGACCGCGAAGCGGTCGTGTTCGCGAAGACCTACAACGATCTGTTGGCCAAAAAAATCGCCGAGCGTCCCGATCGTTTCGTCGCCTTCGCCCACCTCGCCGTCAGCGTCCCCGAGGCGGCAGCGGACGAACTGGAGCGCGCCGTCACCACGTATGGATTCAAGGGCGCGCTGATCAGCGGCATGATCCGCGGCCGTTTTCTCGACGATGCCATGTTTGCGCCGCTGCTCGCCCGCGCGGAAAAACTCGACGTGCCGCTCTATCTGCATCCCGGTGCGCCGTCCGCCGAAATCCGCAAGACCTATTACTTTTACGAAGGCTCGTTTCCGCAAAAGGTCGCGCTCGGGCTTTCAACCTTCGCCTGGGGCTGGCACTACGAGACCGCGCTGCATGTCATGCGTCTGGCGGTGTCGGGGACGCTTGACCGGCATCCGCGGCTCAACATCATCGTCGGCCATATGGGCGAGGCGCTACCCTTCATGCTGGCGCGTTGCGAGCACGAATTCGGCTCCGACCTGTCCTATCTCTCCCGCCCGCTCTCGGCGATCCTCACCGATCAGGTCTACATCACGTCCGCCGGCTTGTTCACCAATCCGCCGTTTCTCGCCGCGCTGCAGACCTTCGGCATCGACCGGCTGATGTTCTCGGTCGACTATCCCTATTCGAGCAATGCCATGGGGCGCAAATTCCTCGACAATCTGCCGCTCTCGCCCACCGACCTGGAAAAGTTCGCGCACGGCAATGCCGACCGGCTGTTGAAGCTCAACGCCTGACCCAGATTGTCATGCCCCGCGAAAGCGCCGGCGCTCGCTCATTTTCGTAGTTGCTTGCTCAGCGCCAGGATGTCCGCGTACTCGGACTGCAGGCGCTTGCGCGCCGCCGCGGGGGCCTCATACCGCGGCAAAAGCCCGAGCGCCTCGACCTTTGCGACATATGCCGGATCGCGCGCCGCCTTCGCGACCGCAGCGACCAGCGTGTTGAGCACGCCGTCCGGCAAACCCTTCGGCGCGTAGAGACCCATAACCAGATTGAGCCCGTTTTCAGTAATACCCTTCTCGGCGAAGGTCGGCACGCCGGGCAGCTGCTGGAGACGCTCGGGCGCCGTCGTCAGCAGCGGACGCAGTTTCGCCGCCTTGAACATCGCCTCACCGGTGGTGAACGGCACCATGCCGAGGTCGATCTGCTTGCCGAGGATCGCCGTGGTGAGCTGCGCACCGCCCGGGAACGGGACGGCGACCATGTTCAGCGCGAATTTGTGCGACAACGCCTGCATGCTCAATTGCGACACGGTACCGATTCCAGCGGAGGCATAATTGAGCTTGCCGGGATTGGCGTGCACGTAAGCGATGAGATCGTCGATCGTCTTCCACGGCGCATCGGCACTGACCGCAAGCACGCTGACGTCGGTGACGTAATTGCCGAGCAAGCTGAAATCGTCGAGCGTAAACGGCACATCGGTGCCCGAAATGCGCGTAACCGTGAAGATCGAATTGACCCCCTGCCCGATCGTGTAGCCGTCCGGCGTTGCCGTCGCCACCGCTTGCATGCCCAGCGTTCCGCTGGCCCCCGGCCGATTGATGAGGACAACGCTGCCGCCGAGCGCCGACGCCAGCGCCGGCTCGATCAGGCGCACGGCGGTATCGACCGGGCCGCCCGGCGTCGCCGGAACGATCACCTGAATTGGCCGCGATGGGAATTTCTCCTGAGCGCGCACTCCTGCTGCCATCACAAGCAATGCGAGCAGAATGCCGGTCGCCCGCGCCAGCCTTCGCATCGGTCCCTCCTGACAAATTCGGCACGCCTGTCATAACATGCTTCCATGAAACGCCAACTCGCGCCGGGAGACGCAATGCGCATTGTCACTCTGGAAGAGCATTTCAGCCTGCCCAATGTCGGCGGCAAGACGGCACCGCCGCCTCCAGCGGTCACCGATGCCGAGAACATGCCCACCGTTATCAGAAATGTCGGCGACAAGATCACCGATCTCGGCGCGGGCCGCATCGCCGACATGGACCGCCATGGCATCACTGTCCAGGTCGTGTCGAAAGCCGGCGTTCACATGGGCCCCAGCGCCGATATGTTCGAGGGCGACGAGGCGGTTGCGTTTGCGAAGGCGTTCAACGATCAGGCCGCCAAGAAAATCGCCGAGCGGCCGGATCGGCTTGCCGCTTTCGCGCACCTGCCCACCAGCATCCCGGAAGCGGCAGCGGATGAACTCGAGCGCACGGTCAGTGAATATGGTTTTAAGGGCGCGCTGATCAGCGGAATGGTGCGAGGCCATTTTCTCGACGACGCCAAATTTGCCCCGCTGCTGGCGCGCGCGGAACAACTTGACGTGCCGATCTACATCCATCCCGGCCCGCCGCCGGCCGAGGTGCGCAAGGCTTATTACGAAGGCTCATTTCCCAAGAAAATCGGCATGGGTCTCGCAACCTTTGCCTGGGGTTGGCATTACGAGACCGCGCTGCACGTCATGCGTCTCGTTGTGTCGGGTACACTCGACAAGTTCCCGCGGCTTAATCTGATCATCGGCCACATGGGCGAGGCGCTCCCGGCAGTACTGGCACGCTGCGAGGATCAATTCGCGCCCGACGTGACTTATCTGTCGCGACCTCTCTCAAAGATCATCACCGATCAGGTCTATATCACCTCGGCGGGCTTTTTCTCCAACCCGCCGTTTCTGGCCGCTCTGCAAACCTTCGGCATCGATCATCTGATGTTTTCAGTCGACTATCCGTACGGCAGCAACGCCGGCGGCCGGAAGTTTTTGGACAATCTGCCGCTGTCGCCGACCGACCTTGAAAAATTCGCGCACGGCAACGCGGACCGGCTGTTGAAGCTGAAGGCTTGAGTGGGCAAAGGCGCGGAGCGCCGTGCCCACGCGGCACGGTTTGACCGCGTGGGCGCGCTTCGATTCGCCCACCCTACATTTTTTGCGCCTGCGCGATCGCTTCGCGTACGCGGGCCGCAGTGACCGGCGTCTCGAACACGGCGGCGCCGAGCGGGCGCAACGCGTCGTTGACCGCATTGACGATCGCGGCCGGCGGCCCAATCGCGCCGTTCTCGCCGATCCCTTTCATCCCGAAGGCGGAGAACGGCGACGGCGTCTCGATGAAATCGAGCTTGACGAAAGGCAGCGACGGCGCCGTTGGCACAGTGTAATCGGCAAGCGTCGTCGTGGTCGGTTGGCCCAAAGCGTCGTAGCGCGATTCCTCGTAGAGCGCGTTGCCGAGCCCATTGGAAAATCCGCCGATCACCTGGCCCTCGACCAAGAGCGGATTCACCCGCGTGCCGCAATCGGAGACGATAGCATAATCGAGGAGTTCAACTGCGCCGGTGTCGGGATCGACGGCGACCAGCGCGGCGTGCGCCGAATACGAAAACACGCCGGGATCATGCGGTTTGTGGCCGGCAGCGGCGGTGAGCCCGCCGGCGTCAGCGTCGGCCGGCAGTTCTTCAGGATGGTGATACCAGGCGCGGCCGATCTCGGAGAATTCGACGCTGCCTCGCGGGCCGTGCACGCGGCCGCCCTTGATCTGAACATCCGCCTCTTTGCATTGCAGCAGGTGCGCGCCGATCTTGCTGATCGGCGCCATCAACGCCCGGCAGGCATCAGCCACGGCGCCTCCGGTCGTTACCATTGAGCGCGACGTGTAGGTGCCGGTTCCTGCCGGTGCCGCCGACGTATCGCCGAAGCGCACCGAGACTTTTGTTGGATCGATGCCGAGCACTTCGTGCGCGACTTGCGCGAACACCGTCTCATGGCCCTGGCCGTGCGAATGTGACCCGACCTCCAGCACGAGTTCGCCGTCGCCGGTGAGTCGCGCCACCGCGGGCTCCATGCCGGGAACAAGTTCGATGCCCCACGCCGAATAACCGAACGGCCCCGTTCCATACGCGGTCTGTTCGTAGAAGCACGCGAAGCCGACGCCGATCAGCCGGCCGTCCTTCCCGCCCTTCTGCTGTTGCGCGCGCACGGCGGGCAGATCGATGAGTTCGGCAGCACGCTTGAGCGCCGCGGCATAATCGCCGCTGTCGAGCGTCTTTTTGGTGATCGACACATAGGGCATCTGAGTGGGCTTGACGAAATTGCGCATCCGCACTTCGACCGGGTCGAGGCC
>DATJTL010000102.1:0-17592 GCA_035503415.1 Xanthobacteraceae bacterium | reverse complement strand
GATACGTTTTTCAAAAAATAGCGGCAAGAAATAGGGGATGCTGCTTCCAGGCGCCGGAGAAAGCGATAGTCTGCTCAAGACCGCTTCGATTCGAATGCCAGGACTTCGGCGCAAGTCTTTCAACTTTATTAACTTATTGTTAAGCTTTCTCGTTCATTACAATAACCGTCCATCTTCTGGACATCGAGTGGCTCCTGTCCACTCTGTTTGACGCCTCCCTGTTATCACCTTGAGCCGCCGGCAACGGCGGCTCTTTTTTGTGCCCCAGCCAACCCGACTCCGGTGTCGGCAACTATGTCGGCAGCTTTGGTCGTGGGGACCCTGGACTTGGCGGCTGGGCCGGGCGATGGTGACGACTGGTGAGGCGTACAATGTCCGATAAGCGTATGATGGAAGCCGGCGCGGTCTCCTTCAGCGAGCGGCTGGCAAATTCGCAGGTGTTTGCCGTCCTGTTTCGCGACGGGATGGCGCTGGTCGAGGAAACCGCCACCTACCTCGATGGGCCGGGCCGGCAGGAATCCAAGAAGCTCGAACGCAGCGCCTCGCTCGTTTACGCCACCGAAAGCATGCGCTTGACCACGCGGTTAATGCAGCTCGCGTCCTGGCTGCTGTTGCATCGCGCGGTCAAGGAAGGCGAAATGACGCTCGCCCAGGCAAGCAAGGAAAAAGCTAAGGTCAGGCTCGCAAGCTGCGAGCCAGGCGACGCCACGTCTATCGCGCTCCTGCCGCAGAAGCTTCAGGAGCTAATAGGCCGTTCGGTCAAGTTGCAGACCGAGGTCCGCCGGCTTGATGCTACGATGCACGCCTCGCCGCCGCTCGCGGTCGCCGTGGGCAACCCGGTCGAGCGGCAATTGGGCCTGCTCAAGGCGGCGTTCGAATCCGAGGTTTGAGGCCGCGGCTGGACCGCCGGCTAGGTCTTCAAGAAGCCCGAGAACTTCTTCTGGAAGCGCGACAATCGGCCGCCCCGGTCGAGCAGGTGCTGCTGGCCACCGGTCCACGCCGGGTGCGATTTCGGGTCGATGTCCAGGTGCAGCGTGTCGCCGGCGCTGCCCCACGTCGTGCGCGTGGTGAATTCGGTACCGTCGGTCATGACGACCTTGACGGTGTGATAGTCGGGATGGGTATCCGGCTTCATGGCTTAGGTTCCGCCGCCGCTTTTGGCGCTTGTTTCCGTTGCAGAATTTGGCGGCTCTATAACGCGGCACGGGAGGCGATACAAGCGCGCAATACCAACCCCACGCCGTTTTCGCCCGCGTCGCTGGCGCGCGTTGCCAAGGCGGGTGAACTCGGGGCATTGTCCGGCCGCCGAGCTGGCGGGGCGGTGGCGAACAGTTGATGAGGCATCGCTTCCCATGAATTTACGTGTCAACCAGGACAAGGAAGCGCCGGACGCAGCAGCGATGCCGGCGACGCCGCTCGATCGCTCCTCAACGGCGGATGTGACGCTGTCAAAGTCGCATACCGAGCCGGAAAAGCGCCGCCAAAATCTGCGGCCGCTCGCTTCGCTTCTGCCCTACGTCAAGCGCTATCGCGGCCGCGCGCTCGGCGCACTCGGCGCACTGATTTTAGCGGCTGTTACCACGCTCATCCTTCCCGTGGCGGTGCGGCGGATGATCGATTTCGGCTTTAGCGAACGCGGCGTTCACCTGATCAATAGCTATTTCCTGGTTATGATCGGCGTCGCCGGGATGCTCGCGCTGGCGAGCGGGCTGCGTTACTACCTCGTCACCACGCTTGGCGAGCGCATCGTCGCCGATCTGCGCGGCGACGTATTTGCGCATGTGACCGGGCTGTCGGCCGCGTTCTTCGACGAGGCGCGCACGGGCGAGGTGATCTCGCGACTGACCGCCGACACCACGCAGATCAAGGCCGCGGTCGGCAGTTCCGTCTCGGTCGCACTGCGCAACCTCGTGCTGTTTCTTGGCGCCAGCGTCATGATGGTCGTGACAAGCGCGTCGCTGTCGGGATTCGTGCTCGCCGCGATCCCGGTAATCGTGCTGCCGCTCTATGCGTTCGGCCGGGCGGTGCGCCGCCGTTCCCGGTTTGCGCAGGATACGCTCGCCGACGCCTCGGCCTATGCGGCTGAGTTGATCGGCGCGGTACGTGTTCTGCAGGCGTTCACCAACGAGCGGCTCGGCATCGCGCGCTTTCGCGGCGCGGTCGAGCGCGCGTTCGCGGCGGCGCGCGAGTCGATCCGGGCGCGCGCGCTACTGACCGGCTTTGCCATCTTTCTCGTCGCGACGAGCGTGGTCGTGGTGCTGTGGATCGGCGCGCAGGAGGTGATCGCCGCCAAGATTACCGCCGGCCGGCTCGGACAATTCATTCTCTACGCCGTGCTGGCGGCGAGCGCGCTCGGCTCGCTTTCGGAAATCGGCGGCGAGATCGCGCAAGCCTCGGGGGCGGCGGAGCGGCTGTTCGAGATCCTTGCCATCAAGCCGGTCATCGTGCGCCCGCCGCAGCCACTGTCCTTGCCGGCGCCGCCGCGCGGCGAGGTCGCGTTCGAAGATGTGCGCTTCTTCTATCCGACGCGCGCCAATGTTGCGGCGCTCAATTCGGTTTCATTTAGCGTGCGCCAGGGTGAGAAGGTCGCCATTGTCGGGCCATCCGGCGCCGGCAAGAGCACGATTTTCCATCTGTTGCTGCGCTTCTACGATCCGGCCAGCGGACGCATCACGCTCGATGGCGTGCGTCTTGCCGATCTCGACCCGGCCGAGTTGCGCGCAAGCATCGCGCTCGTGCCACAGGATAGCGTGATGTTCGCAACCTCCGTGCGCGACAATATCCGCTTCGGCCGGCCGCAAGCCTCCGATGCGGACGTGCTGCGCGCGGCCGAGCACGCCTATGCCGCCGACTTCATCGCGGCTATGCCGCAAGGATTCGACACTCCGGTCGGCGAGCGCGGCATAACTCTCTCGGGCGGGCAGCGCCAGCGCATTGCCATCGCCCGCGCCATTCTGCGTGATGCACCGCTGCTATTGCTTGACGAGGCAACGTCGTCGCTCGACGCCGAAAGCGAAACCCAGGTGGCCGCGGCGCTTGCGGAACTGATGCGCGGGCGCACCACCATCATCATCGCGCACCGGCTCGCTACCGTGCTGTCCTGTGACCGCATCCTGGTGATCGACCAGGGCCGCATCGTCGAGGAGGGCACGCACCAGGAACTCGCCGCCGGGGGAGGGCTTTACGCGCGGCTGGCGAAACTGCAATTCGAGGGCGCGTGATCGGCGTTCAACGGTGTTCGGGTTTGTTAGGTCGACCGGCTGTCAGGGCCGGCATGGGCAGATCGGCAGACCGCAACGCCTAGCCTAGCGCAACTTGGCACCAATCACTCTCGCCGATAGTCGAACGTCGACTGAATTTTTATCGGGGCTCTTTTTTGATTACGGCCGCCAGACCATGCGATGAACCGGTTTGCCGGAGATTGGATTGACGCCTGCGCCGCTGATGGCAAATCCCTGCTTTTCGTAGAAGCGGATAGCGCGGGCATTGTCGATGTTGACGTCGAGGTCGAGGCCGGACGGCGAAAGGCGCTTGGCCTCGTGGATCAATGCCTCGCCGACGCCCAATCCCCAAAACTCCGGTGCCACGACGATCTGATCGAGATAGCGGCTCCGCGGGTCAACGGTGACGAAGCCCACCATCGTGCGGCCATCGGCGTCATCGTGCTCCACGACCGTGATTTCGGTATTTGGGACAAGTTCATTGCGCCAGCGCTCGCACCACCAGTCGAGCCGCGCGGCAAAATCGATCTGCGGATAACTCGCCTGCCACGTGCGCAGCCACAGCGCGATCGTAGCGGTTTCGTCACTGGGCCGGTAATGGCGAAGATGGTAGCCCGCAGCGGCGTTGCGGAATGCGGACGCCGGATCGTCAAACTGTCCCCGGATTTTTCTGCGCTCATCCGGCTTGCGGTTCATGGGTTCACCGCGCGGTCAATTTTAGCTCGATGCGCCGGTTGTGGGCGAGCGCATCGTCGCTGGTGCCGGAGTCGATCGGCTGGTACTGACCGAAGCCGGCCGCGTCGAGCCGCTGCGGCGGCACACCTTTGGTGATCAAATATTGTACGACGGATATGGCGCGTGCGGCGGACAAGTCCCAATTCGATTTGAACGATGACGTCGGCCCGACCGGCCGGATGTCGGTGTGGCCCTCGACGCTGAGCACCCAATCGATATCGGAGGGGATCTTGCCTTCGAGGTCGACGATGGCGCTGGCGAGTTTATCGAGTTCGGCGCGGCCGTCCGGCCGCAACGTGGCCGAACCGCTATCAAAGAAGACTTCCGACTGAAAGACGAAGCGGTCGCCGACGACGCGAATATCGGGGCGATTGCCGAGGATTTCGCGCAACTTGCCGAAAAAGTCCGACCGGTAGCGCGACAGTTCCTGCACGCGCTGCGCCAGCGCCACATTGAGCCGCTGGCCGAGATCGGCGATGCGAAGCTGCGCATCGCTTTCGTTCTTCTCCGAGGCGCCGAGCGCCTCTTCCAGCGCCGTGATCTGGCGGCGCAGCGCGCTGATCTGCTCGTTGAGATTCTCGATCTGCGCTATGGCGCGGGCGGTCGCCTCTTTCTCCAGGTCGAGCTGGGAATTGAGCTTGTCGGTTGCGGAGGTGTCTGCGGCGGCTTGTCCGCTCGCCGCGCGCAGCCGGTCTCGCTCATTTTCGGCCGCGGTGAGCGAGGCCTGCAGTTTTGCCACCTCGTCCTGGAGATTGGCCTTGCCGGTCTGTTCCAGCGAGAGCAACTGGCTCAAACGCGCGATCTGCGCATTGAGCTGCTGCAACGCGGTGTCCTTGCCGGCGACCTCCTGCGACAAATAGAACTGCGCCACCATGAACACTGTAAGCAGAAAGATCACGGAAAGGACGAGCGTCGACAGAGCGTCGACGAAGCCCGGCCAGTAGTTCATGCCTTCGCGGCGAGTACGGGAGAGCGCCATGGGTGACCTACATCAACGGCGCGGGTTCGCGCATAATCGTGCCCGAGAGGCGGCCTTCAGCGTCCGGAGCGCCATCTAGCGGTCGGCGGTTTCGCGCGACAGCATCTCCATGAAACGGCGCAGATCGCGATTGAGCTTGGACTGTTCGTCGGCCCAGTCGCGGATCATCTGCTGCTCCGTGCGCATGTGATGCACGAGCCCCTGGATCGCTTCGGCAAGGTTCGCCATCGCGGCGGTCGTGGCTTTGCTCGAGCCGGCTTCGCTGACGGTTTGGCGCAACCGGTCGATGGCACTAAGCGCTGCCGCGGGCAAAGTTGTCCCGCCGGCGGCCATGCCCGTGACGCCGAGGTCCTGAACGGTGGTCGCGAGCCAATCCTCGAAGCTGGTGTAGAAGCGGTTCTGTGCCTGGCTTGTTTGCAGATCGAGAAAGCCGAGGATGAGCGAGCCGGCCAACCCAAACAGCGAGGAGGAGAACGAAATCCCCATGCCGCCGAGCGGCGCGGCGAGTCCCTGCTTAAGGGCGTCGAAAACCGAGCCGGCGTCGCCGCCGACTTGCAGATTGTTGATGATGCTGCCGACCGAACCGACGGTTTCGATGAGCCCCCAGAATGTGCCGAGCAGGCCGAGAAAAACCAATAGGCCTGTCAGGTAGCGCGAGATGTCGCGCGATTCGTCGAGACGCGTCGCCAGCGAGTCGAGGAAGGCGCGCATCGTCTGCGCCGAAATCGCGACACGGTCGGGCCGCTCGCTGCCGAGGATTGCGGCCATCGGCGCGAGCAGCTTGGGAGTGCGCTTCGCGGGCAGCGCAGGGTCGGCGCGGCGGAAGCCGTTGACCCAGGAGACTTCCGAAAACAGTCGGATCACCTGGTGGAACGACAGAATGGTGCCGATGCACAGCACGCCGATGATGAGGCCGTTCAGCCACGGATTGGCGAAGAAAGCTTGAATGATCTGCCGCTGCAGCACGAATCCGATCAGACCACAGAGAATCACGAACACCAGCATCCGAAACAGAAAGATGCGGGGGGACGGGAGTTTTGCCTGATCGATGTCGGTCGTCGCCATTGGTTCAGATTATTGCCGCAGAATCGGCCCAATATGGCACAGGAATCGGCGAACTAAAACGCATGTCAACCACCGGACACTTCGCTTTGGCGTGAATTCCGGAGCGCCGACCCTTGGCCGAGGGCGCGAAACATAAACCTGCAACGGTCTTTGCGGCAGGTTGATGGCGTCTGCACGACAGCGACAGCCGAAATATGCCCTCAACCTTAGTGACCGGCGATTTCCGTTTGAGCATTTGCTCTTTTTTCGGCCTCCCGCAGCAGCCGAAGCAGCTCGCGGTGCATGGTTTCGTTGCCGGCGGCGATCTGACCCTTGGTGAAGATCGCATCGCGTCCGTCGAGGTCGGAGGCAAAGCCCCCTGCCTCGCGTACGAGCAGCAGGCCCGCGGCCATGTCCCACGGCGAGAGGTCACGCTCCCAGTAAGCGTCCAGCCGGCCGGCGGCGACCCAGGCCAGATCGAGCGTGGCGGAGCCATAGCGGCGCAGTCCGGCGTATTTCTCCTGCACGGCGGCAATTTCGTAGCGGGAAAGCCTCAAGTCGCCACGGCCATAATGGGGCAGACCGCAGCCGACGATGGCCTCGCCGAGCCGCTGCCTTGCAGCCACGCGGATTCGCTGATTGTTGAGGAAGGCGCCCTTGCCGCGCTCGGCTACGAAAAGCTCGTCGTTGGCGGGATTGAAGGTCAGAGCAGCCACGATCACGCCATCACGCTCGAGGGCGATGGAGACCGCGAAATGCGGAATGCCGTGCAGGAAGTTGGTAGTGCCGTCGAGTGGATCGACGATCCAGCGGTGGGTCTTGTCGGCGCCCGCGCGCAGGCCTCCTTCCTCACCGAGAAAGCCGTAATCAGGCCGCGCCTTGGCGAGTTCCTCGCGCACGATCTCCTCGGCGCGGCGGTCGGCGGCGGTCACGAAATTGGCGGGGCCTTTAAGGGAGACCTGAAGCTGCTCTACCTCGCCGAGGTCGCGCTTGAGGCTCCGCCCGGCGCGGTGCGCCGCCTTGATCATCACGTTGAGAACGGCCGAATGCAGCATGGCGCCTGCGGTAGGTGGTGGACGGCGGTTCCGTCAAGTCCGTCCACCGGCTCCACGTGGTTAACGGCGGCTGACGCCGCCTGGCTTAATTGTGTCCGCCGTGACAATCGTCAGGTATGACGCCTTTGCTATGTGGCTTCCAACGTCGCCCGCTTGGCCATTGTTGGAGTGTGTCTCATGCTGCGGCAACTGCATCTGCTGACTATCCCCACCGCGATCTCAATCGCATTCTTCGACGCCACGTTCTTCGCCATTGCCCATGTCTTTGGCTTCAGCGGGCGTGAAATCCTTCTCGGCGTCGTCGCTGGCGCGGCCGGGGGCATGTACGTTTTCGTCGCGGTGCTCTGGCAGGGCGCGAAGAATGTCGCTGGAGGGCGCAGCGCGGCCACGGCAGTGGATCTAGCGAATTTTAACCACTAAAGCCGATCGCACGCGGGGCTGCTGCTTCACTTCGGCTGTGCAGACGAGGAAATTGCCCGCGTTTTTTCGGCAATAGATCGGTCGATTACGGCAATCCATGGTTTGGCCGCCTGCTCAGCGGCGGCGCGGGTTTTGGCGTCGAGTTTGTTGACGAAATCGTCGAGCACCAGATCGGTCTCGCCGGCTGCCTTCGAAATGAGGTGCCATTTCGCAGCCTCGAGGGGATCGGCCTTCACGCCCAAGCCGTTGGCGAGAATAAGGGCCAGCCGGTCTTGCGCTATGGGGTTGCCCTTGAGCGCAGCTTTGCGGAACAAACTTGCGGCAAGTGGTTGGTTGCGCGCAACGTCCTCGCCGTTGAACAAGGCAATGGCGTATTCGACCTCGGCGTCGGTCTGATCGGCAACCGAGGCAAGGGCAAAGAGCCGCACCGCTTCGCGCAGGTTCTTAGCGACGCCGCGGCCCTGCTTATAGAGCGTCCCGAGCGCGTATTGCGCCTGCGGATTGCCCGCCTGTGCGGCAACGCCAAGCAGTTGAGCGGCGCGGCCGAAATCCTGGGGGAAAAGTTCGCCCTCCATGTAGAGAAGCGCGAGATCGTAGGCGGCGATCGGGTGGCCGAGCTTGGCAGCGGCGGCGAGCCACTTGGCGCTCTCGACGCGGTCGCGCGGGCCGGCGCGCCCCTCCATGCGCAGCATCGCAAGCGCGAACATCGCGTTGGCGTCGCCGCGGGCGGCAGCGAGCTTGTACCATTCGGCGGCCTTCTTATCGTCCTCTGGAACGCCCAGCCCGTTGGCATAAAGCTCGCCGATGAGAGTCATCGACTTCGGGTCGTCCTTCTCGGCGGCGCGCTGCGTCGCCAGCCCGAAGGCGGTGATGTAGTAGCCGCGCTGGAAGGCCCCGAAGGCGAGGTCGGGTTTCTCAGCGCTGCTTGGCGGGCTGGGCGTGGCGGCCGGGGAGGATTTGGTGGTTCCGGCAACTGGCGCCGGGATTGGGTGTCCCTTGGTGTCGCTTGGCGTCTGCGCCAATACAGGGTGGCCCATCGAGAGAAACGCCGCGGCAAGCGGCATTGCTGCAAAAGCGGAGGCGAGCCGAATCAAGACCCGGCGCCGGCGAGGCTCTCGCTCGCTGCCGCCACCGTTCGTTCCGCTCCGGCCGGTTCGTTCCATATCCATTCACCAAGCGCGATGAAATCGGCACCCGCCTGGACGAGGGGGCGAATCTCCCCCGTATTGGCGGCGTAGCCGATGCAGGGCGGTTGGAAAAGTTCCGCCCACCAGGCCACCCGGTCCTCTACGGCGGAGAATGGCGGCCGGCCGGACCCTGCATTCAGCCGGTCGGGCTCGCCAAACATGACATAATCCGCGTTAGCTTCGCCTGCGAGCATGGCATCATGACGGCTACGCAAGCCACCGGCTCCGGCGATGCGGTCGGGCTTGAGCCCCGAAAGCGCGGCATTTAAGGCGTCGATCCCGCTCAAATGCGCGCCATCGGCGCCGGCGCGCGCCACAAGTTCGGGCCGGCCGTCGAGCAGTAGCGCGATGTCGCGCGGCTGCACGGCCTTGCCGACCGATTTAGTGCGGTTGACGAGCGTGCGCTCGTCGGCCCCGTTGAGACGAAGGAGCACGGCGGCGACATCGCCAGCCGCCAAGACGCGTTCGATCGAGCCAGCGAACGCGGCCGTGTCGTCAAGCTGCGGAGTGACGAGAAAGAGGCGAGGCCGAGACGCTGTCACGCCGCTTTGCGCTCGAGATCGGCTTTCCACTGGCCGAGCGAAGCGAGCCCGTTCATCATCGCGCGATGACCAAAGGCGCGTTGTGCCGCGGCGACGTTTTCCGGCTTGCCCGACCAGGTCTGTTGCGGGGAGTGCTGCAGCGCGCGGCCGTATGAGAACGACACGCGCCAGGGCAGGGGCCCCATCCGGTTCATGGCGTCGAGATGCGCGGTTGCTTGCTCGTCCGATTGGCCGCCGGAGAGAAAGGCAATACCAGGAACTGCCGCCGGCACGCATGCCTTGAGCACGCGCAACGTCTTCTCCGCCACTTCGTCCACGGAGGCGCGCTTTGACGACTTCTTGCCCGGCACAGCCATGTTCGGCTTGAGCACCATGCCTTCAAGCTTCACGCGCGCGTAGTAAAGCTGCTCGAAGACCGTCTTCAGCACCCATTCGGTGATCTTGGCGCAGCGGTCGATGTCGTGATCGCCGTCCATCAGCACTTCCGGCTCGACGATCGGCACAATGTCCTCGTCCTGGCAAAGCGCGGCATAGCGGGCGAGCGCATGCGCATTGGCGCTGATGCATTCGTAGCTCGGAATGCCGGCGCCGATGTCGATCACCGCGCGCCATTTGGCGAATTTGGCGCCGAGGCCACGATAGTCGACGAGCCGCTCGCGCAAACCGTCGAGGCCTTCAGTAATGACTTCGCCGGGGCAGAACGACAACGGCTTGGTGCCCCTGTCGACCTTGATGCCGGGCATGGAACCGGCCTGCGCAATGAGCTTGACCAGCGGCGTGCCGTCCTTGGCGTTCTGGCGAATAGTTTCGTCGTAGAGAATGACTCCAGAGATGTATTTCGACATCGCCTCGGCGCTTCGGAAGAGAAGCTCGCGGTAGTCGCGGCGGCTGTCGGCCGTCGATTCTACGCCGATCGTGTCGAAGCGCTTCTTGATTGTGCCGCTCGATTCGTCGGCGGCCAGGATGCCGCGTCCGGGAGCCACCATCGCTTCGGCGACCTTGTTGAGTTCGGCAAGATTCATCGCGCCCTCCTGGAACCTATCGGCGCCGGCGTCCCGGCGGCCTGATGCTATCTAATATTTCTGTACTCTATCTCGGGGCTGCATCGAGAGTCCCCGAAACCATGAGCACGGCGACACCCGGCAACGTCTTGCCCTCGAGCGATTCGAGGAAGGCGCCGCCCGCGGTTGACACATGGGTCAGCCGGCCAGTCACGCCGGCGGCGTTGAGCGCCGCCACAGTGTCGCCGCCCCCGGCAAAACTGATAAGCCGCCCGTCTTCGGTCAGTTCCGCGACGGCTTCAGCCACTTCCGTCGTACCGTTGTCGAAGGGTTCGACCTCAAAGGCGCCGAACGGACCGTTCCAGACCAGCGTCTTTGAGCGCGCCAGCGCCGAAATGACGTGCTCGACCGAACGGGGGCCAATGTCGAGGATCATGTCGTTTGGCTCGACCGCGTCCACCGGCACGACCCGCGAAGGAGCGTTGGCGGCGAGCCTCTCCGCCACTACTGCATCGATCGGCAATACAATCTCGCGCTTGAGCGACTTGGCCTTAGTGAGGATGTCGCGCGCATTGGGGATGAGATCGTTTTCGCAGAGCGATTTGCCGATCGCCTTGCCTTGCGCCGCGAGGAAAGTGTTGGCCATGCCGCCACCGATGATCAGCGTCTCGACTTTCGAGAGCAGGTGGCCGAGCAGGTCGAGCTTGGTGGAAATCTTGGCGCCACCGACGATCGCCGCCACCGGATGTTCCGGCTTCTCGAACGCTTTCTCGAGCGCGTCGAGCTCGGCCTTCATGGCGCGGCCAGGATAGGCGGGCAGGCCGCTCACCGTCACGATCGAAGTGATCGAGGCGTGCGCGCGGTGGGCGGCGGAGAATGCGTCCTCGACGAACATGTCACCCAACGCGGCGAGCTTTTTGGCGAATTCCTGGTTGTTCTTTTCTTCTTCAGGATGAAAGCGGGTGTTCTCCAAGCAAAGAATATCGCCATCTTTCATGGCAGCGACAGCCGCTTCGGCTTTGGGCCCAACGCAATCCTCGGCGAAGCCCACCGGCCTCTTGACGATACGCGCTACTGCGGCCGCAACCGGCCGCAGCGAGTGCTTCGGATCGGGTCCCTTTGGCCGATTCAAATGCGACAGCAGGATGACTCTCCCGCCCTTGTCGGCAAGTTCGGCGATGGTCGGTGTGACTTCTTCGATGCGGGTCGCGTCGGTGACTTTGCCGTCAGCCATCGGCACATTGAGGTCGACGCGCACAAGCACGCGTTTGCCCTTCACGTCGGCGTCGTCGAGACTGCGGAAACCCATGACTGTGATCGGCGGTCAGACTTAGGCGAGCTTGCCCATCGCCACCGCGGTGTCGACCATGCGGTTGGAGAAGCCCCACTCGTTATCGTACCACGACATGACGCGAACGAGCGTGCCGTCCATTACCTTGGTCTGGTCGATGTGGAAAATTGACGAATGCGGGTCGTGGTTGAAGTCGGAGGAGACGTTGGGCGCGTCGGTATAACCGAGGATGCCCTTGAGCTCCTGCCCGGCGGCGCGCTTGACCGCGGCGTTGATCTCGTCCTTCGAGGTCGCGCGCTTGGAGACGAACTTGAAATCTATGACCGAGACGTTGGGCGTCGGCACACGGATGGACACACCGTCGAGCCGGCCGGCAAGCTCGGGCAGGACCAGGCCGACGGCTTTGGCCGCGCCAGTCGAAGTCGGGATCATGTTGATCGCGGCGGCGCGTGCCCGGTAGAGGTCCTTGTGCACCTGATCGAGCGAGGGTTGATCGTTGGTGTAGGAGTGCACTGTCGTCATGAAGCCCTTGTCGATGCCGACGGCGTCGTTGAGCACCTTGACGACCGGGGCGAGGCAATTGGTGGTGCAGGAGGCGTTGGAGACGACGGTGTGATCCTTGGTCAGCTTCTCGTGATTGACGCCATAGACGACCGTGAGATCGACGCCGTCGGCCGGCGCGGACACCAGCACGCGTTTGGCGCCGGCCTTCAGATGCGCCGCGGCCTTTTCCTTCGACGTGAAGATGCCGGTGCATTCCAGCGCGACGTCGATGCCGAGCTCTTTCCACGGCAGCGTGGCCGGGTCCTTGATCGCGGTGACCTTGATGGCGCCGTCGCCGATGCTGATGGTGTCGCCCTTGACCGTCACCTCGCCGGGAAAGCGGCCGTGCACAGAGTCGTAGCGGAGCAGGTGCGCATTGGTCTCCACCGGGGCGAGATCGTTGACGGCGATGACCTCGATGTCCTTGCGGTCGGCCTCGACGATGGCGCGCAGAATATTGCGGCCGATGCGGCCGAACCCGTTGATGGCAACGCGTACCGACATATGTCGCTCCCGGTCTGTCGTCCTCATGCCCCGGTCTGTGCCGGGTATCCACTGCTTTCGTAAAACCTATTTAACGGGCTCGGCTGCTGGCACAAGGCCGGCGGCTAACGCAGGCGTTTGAGCGCCGCCTGCGCTACGGCTTCGGCCGTCAAGCCGAAGTGTCGGTAAAGCTCTTTATATGGCGCGCTGGCGCCGAAGCCGCTCATGCCCACGAAGGCGCCGGCGGAGCCGATAATGGCGTCCCAGCCCTGGCGGATACCGGCTTCGACCGCGACGTTGACGTGAGCGGTGCCGATGACCGCTGCGCGCTTGTCGTCCGGCGCGGCGAAAAGGAGTTCAAAGCACGGCACTGAAACGACGCGCGCGGAGATTTTCTGTTCGGCAAGTAATTTCTTCGCCGCAACCGCGATGGCGACTTCAGAGCCGGAAGCAAACAGCGAGACCACGGCGCCGTCGTCGTCGGCCGCCATCAACTCGTAGGCGCCGAGCGCGCAGCGGTTGTTCTCGTCGAAGCCTTGGCGCAATTGCGGGGCGTTCTGCCGCGTCAGCGCAAGCACGCTCGGGCCGCCCTTGTTCTCGAGCGCCAGTTGCCAGCATTCGATGGTCTCGACCGCGTCGGCCGGACGAAAGACTTTCAGGTTCGGAATGGCGCGCAGAGCTGCCAGATGCTCGACCGGCTGATGCGTCGGTCCATCCTCGCCGAGAGCGATGGAATCGTGGGTCATCACCTGGATGGCGCGTTGGCCCATGAGCGCGGCGAGCCGGATCGCCGGGCGGCAATAGTCGGAGAAGACGAGGAAGGTGCCGGAATACGGAATGACGCCGCCGTGCAAGGCCATGCCGTTCATCGCCGACGCCATGGCGTGTTCGCGTACGCCGTAATGAATGAAGCGGCCGGAGTAATCGGCGGCGCTCAAGGCTTTCATCGCCTTGGTGCGCGTGTTGTTGGAGCCGGTGAGGTCGGCCGAGCCACCGATCATTTCCGGCAGCGCCGGCACAAGCGATTCAAGCGCGAATTCGGAGGCCGAGCGAGTGGCAATTTCTTTCGGCGCGGCGCTGAGCTTTTCTTTCACGTCCCGCACCGCAGCCGCGAGCTTCTTCGTTGGAAGTTCGCCGGCGATGCGCCGCTCGAAGTCGGCGCGCTTTTCCGCAGGCAATGCGGCGACCCGTTGCTGCCAGGCAAGCCGCGCCGGCTGCCCGCGCTCGCCAGCCGCGCGCCATTGCGCGAGGATCGCGGGTGGAATTTCGAACGGTGGCGCGTTCCAGCCGAGCTTCTGCCGCGCTGCGGCGACCTCTTGGGGGCCGAGTGCGGCGCCATGGGCCTTCTCGGTGCCGCCTTTGTTCGGTGCGCCAAAGCCGATCGTTGTGCGGCAGGCGATCAGCGAGGGCCGGTCCGATTGCTTCGCCACCTCGATGGCGCCCGCAATCGCCGCCGGGTCGTGGCCGTCGATGCGCGCCGCCGCCCAGCCGGCGGACTCGAAACGCTTGATCTGATCGACGGAGTCGGCGAGCGCGAGCGGGCCGTCGATCGAAATGCCGTTGTCGTCGAATAGCACGATGAGCTTGTTCAGCTTCAAATGTCCGGCAAGCGCAATCGCCTCCTGACTGATGCCCTCCATCAGGTCGCCATCGGAGGCAAGCACGTAGGTGAAATGATCGACTACGTCGCCGCCGAACACCGCCGCAAGATGCCGCTCCGCGATCGCCATGCCGACCGCATTGGCGAGCCCCTGGCCGAGCGGGCCGGTCGTGGTTTCGACGCCTGGCGTGTGGCCGTATTCAGGGTGGCCGGGAGTCAGCGAGCCGAACTGGCGGAAGCGCTTGATCTCCTCGATCGTCATCTTCTCGTAGCCGAGGAGATAAAGCAGCGCGTAGAGCAGCATCGAACCGTGGCCGGCCGAGAGGACGAAACGGTCGCGATCGGGCCAAGCCGGATCGGCTGGATCGAACTTCAGAAAGCGCGTGAACAGGACGGTGGCGACGTCGGCTGCGCCCATCGGCAGGCCCGGATGGCCGCACGTGGCTTGCTCGACCGCATCCATCGCCAGCGCCCGGATCGCGTTTGCCATGCCGTCGTGCTCGGCACGCGCGAGTGGGCCGGCGCCGGCGGAAGCAGTCGCGGGCGTGGCGGAAACGCGAGCGGTCTGGGCGAGGGTTGTTGGGCTCGCCGCGGCAAGGCGGTCAGGCATCGTCATGGAGCACGCCAAAGCGCGGCACGAAGGAACGCATCGCCGCGGTCACGAAAAAGTCAGATAGCATGGGCCACCTGCGAGTCAAACGTCCGTGCGCGACTTGGCGGTTCATGCACAGGCTTTACGCCGTCAACCGGTTAGGCGTTGACGCTGAAGCTCGATACGACGTAAGCTTCCCTCGATAAATCTCTGCCGCTCCACAACTTTCACCTTCCAGGCGAGACGCGGAACACGGCATGAGTGAAACCGACTCGATTGAGGCTGCGAGCCGCCGGCTGGCGCTTGCGCTGGATGCGCTGGACGCCGTGGCCGAAAGCCGGCGCGATGCTGTTCGTCATTCGGAGACCCTGACGGCGCAGATTGATGCGCTGGGGGATGACCGCTCCCGGCTTGCGGGGGAACTCGATTACGCCGTCGCCCGCTCGCGCGCCCTGGAGACCGCCAACCGAGAGGTGGCAAAACGCATCGCCACGGCCATCGAGACCATTCGCGGAGTACTGGGAAGCGGAGATTGAGCTTGAAAGGCGCGTCGAGATGGTGACGGCGTTCATAAAGCGTACGGCTGTAGCGCTCGCAATCCTCATCGCTCTATGTTTCGCCGCTTGGCTTTACGCGCCGCGGCAGCATTTCATCGGCGTGTCGGCGGTCTGCTACGGCTTTTTGATCGGCTGGGTGGCCGCTTGGTATTCCGTCTATCGTTATTCTCTCAGCCGTGCCGGTTGAGGCGCTCAAGGACCGTGTAATGTCTCAGGTCAGCGTGACCATCAATGGCCGGCAGTTTCGCATGGCATGCGAGGATGGCCAGGAGGGCCACCTGATGAATCTCGCCCGTGACCTCGATAGCCGCATCGAGGGGCTGCGGTCCAAGTTCGGCGAGATCGGCGATACGCGGCTTACGGTCATGGCGGCACTGACCATCGCCGATTCGCTCGCCGAAACCGGCCTGCGCATCAAGCGGCTGGAGGATGAACTCACGGCTCTGCAGAACGCGCGCATGGAGGCGGTTAGCCTCGACAAGGCCGCCCACGCCGCCATCGCCGCCGCGCTCAACGCCGCCGCCGAACGCATCGAAAGCATCACCAAAAAGCTCAACGCTCCGACCGGCGGCAGTAGCGTCGCCGAGGGATGATCGTCTTTCCCGGCCGTACTTAGCTCCTTCATGGCTCCTTCATGCGTTGCCTGCGGGCCGTGGCGACCAGGGCGGCCGCATGATCGGGCCAGATTGCCATTCCGCCACGGCGATTTGGCATCTGCCGTCCGTCCGCACTACATTGACCCAGCGGATGCTGCACGGTGCGTCAGGAGCCTTATCCCCGGGGCCTTATCGATCCTGAAGGGAGCTGTCCCTGGCCGGGCTCGTGGGCTCGGACATATGGCGCCCACCTACTTTCGTAGGGAACCCGGGATCGCTGCTCCAACGGCCGGCGCGGCTTCCGCACTTTAGGACCGGACCTGATCCGGCGCCTGGGTATTTGGGGCCAGCGTGAGAGTCTAATCGCGTTCGGGGCGCGGCAGCGATGACCGATGTCGCATCTGAAAAGAAGCAAATGCGGTTTGAGGCGATCGCGCTGCGCGATGCGCTGCCGCGCGAGGCGCGGCAGGACGCTGCCGAGGCGATCGCGGCGCGTCCGTTTCCGCTTAAGATTCGGGCCGGCGTCATCGTCTCCGGCTTCATGCCGATGAAGAGTGAGATCAATCCGCTGCCGCTTCTGCGCCGGCTCGAAGAAATGGGCGCGCGCATCGCGCTTCCCGTGATTGGCGGACGCGGCAAGCCGCTCGTCATGCGGCAATGGAGCTTCGGCGAACCGTTGGCGGCCGGGGTGTGGGGCATCCGTGAGCCGAAACCCGAGGCGTCGGAGGTCGATCCCGATATGCTGCTGGTGCCGCTTCTTGCCTTCGATCGCGCCGGTTATCGTGTCGGGTATGGCGGCGGCTACTACGATATGACTGTCACCGCGCTGCGCGCCAAGAAGCAAGTGACCGCGATCGGTATCGCCTTTGCGGCGCAGGAAGTCGGGCAGGTGCCGCGGACAGAGCGCGACGTGCGGCTCGATCTCGTGCTAACCGAAACAGAGATCATCGATCTGCGAGGCAGATAGTGATGTCGCCAAATCATTTTCCCGACTTTATTCAGCTACTTAAGGCACTTGGTCCGACGCTGGTCGCTGTTGTGGTCGGCGGCCTTGCTGGCTACATCGGCTGGCGACAGTGGCAGACTGGGAATTACAGGCTGCGACTAGACATGTTCGACCGGCGCTATGCCATGTACGAAGCTACAAAGCTTCTGTTTGGCACGATCGCCATCAATGGCTCGGTAACGTCGAGCGATTTTGCCGATTTTCGAGAGAAAATACGCGGAGCCGAGTTCTTTTTTGACGGGGAAGCGAGGCAGTTCTTTCAGCGCCTGATTGACCTCTCCTGGAGGGCATACATGGCGCGCAGTAGGCAGAAGCGAACAAAAGACGACGCCGTACTCAATAAATTATTTGATGAAGAGGATGAATGCCTCAAACTCGTGGACGCTGAAGGTCCAAATTTGGAAAAAATCTTCTCCAAATATCTCGACCTTTCAAAAATAGGCCTTTGATCCATGCGTATCCTGTTCGTCGGCGACGTAGTCGGGCGCTCCGGGCGCAGCGTCGTCTACGAGCGGCTTCCTAGCCTTATCCGCGATTGGAAGCTCGATCTTGTCGTGGTCAACGGCGAGAACGCGGCCGGCGGCTTCGGCATCACCGAGACGATCTGCGACGAGCTTCTGAATGCTGGCGCCGATTGCGTCACGCTTGGCAACCACGCCTGGGACCAGAAGGAAGCGCTGGTTTTCATCGAGCGTCAGCCGCGCCTGATTCGCCCACTGAATTATCCGCCTGGCACGCCC
>DATJTL010000101.1:0-5824 GCA_035503415.1 Xanthobacteraceae bacterium | reverse complement strand
ACCGAGCACTCGCGCCGCACCTTGGTGCCGCGGGTCGACTTCATCAGCGCGCCGGGCGGCAGCGCGGACAATGTCTACCGCACCGGCGGTCCGATCGCGCTCGTCACCAACCGCTGCCTGTTCGACTTCGACCGCAAGCGGGCGCGCTTCCGGCTCGCCAGCGTGCATCCCGGACATACGGTCGCGGAAGTCATCGAGCACACCGGTTTCGACTTCGAGGCGCCTGCCGGTGTGCCCGAAACCCCGGCGCCGTCGGACGAAACGCTGCGTCTTATGCGCACAATGGTCGCACCGAAACTGGCGGAGGTTTATCCGCAGTTTGCAAAGAAGGTGTTTGGCGTCGTCATTCCGGGGCGGCCCGCAGGGCCGAACCCGGAATCCATAACCACCGCCTGAGAAGCACCTGCACCAATCGTGGTTATGGATTCCGGATAGCCGCTTCGCGGCTTCCGGAATGACGAAAGATCATTTGCACGCCCCGCCGCGCCATGGTTCTTATGCGCCGGCAACAAGGGGAAACGTCCAGTGAGAACAGTGGAAGCGGGGGTGATCGGCGTCGGCTGGATTGGCGGCTTGCGCGCCGACACGCTGTCGCGCACGGCGTTGGTGGAGAAACTGCACCTGTGCGACATCAAGCCGGACCGGCTCGCCGAGGTGACCAAGCTCTACAAGCCGGCGAGCGCCACGCTCGACTATCAGGACATCATCAGGAACGACCGCATCCGTGTGGTCTACATCTCGACCACGCCGGAGGCGAACCATTACCCGATCGCCCGCGACTGCCTGCGCGCCGGCAAGAACGTCATGCTGGAAAAGCCGATCGCGCTCGAACTCTGGGAGGCCGACGAGCTGATCCAGCTCGCCAAGCGAAACAATCTGAAATTCACCATCGGCTATTCGCAGCGCTTCAACCCGAAGGTCGCCTACGCGAAGAAGAAGATCACCGACGGCACGCTCGGCAACGTCGTCTCCGTGCTGGTGAGCCGGCACCTGTCGCGCGAGCTCGGCAAGAAGATCGCAAGCCGGGTGCGGCTGTCGCCCGTCGTCATGGAATCCACCCACGATCTCGATTTCGTGTTCTGGCTGCTGGAGCCGGCGAAGCCGGTGCGCGTCTATAGCCAGGGCGCCTACGGCTACATGGCCCCGATCAACGGCTCGCACGACGTCATGTTCACCACGGTGACCATGGACAACGGCGTCGTGGTGTTGATCGGCGGCGGCTGGAACCTGCCGCCGAGCTTTCCCAACTATTGCGCCACGTGGATCGAGATCACCGGCACCGACGGCTCGCTGTTTCTCGACGACACCCAGCGCGACAATTGGCTCAACACCGAAAAGCGCGGCCAGGAATTTCCGATGTCGACGATGCCGGGCGAATGGGTCGATCATGTCTATGCCGGTGGCATCGGGCCGGAGACCATCCACTTCCTCGAAGCCTGCATCCGCGACACCGCCGTGATGGTGACGCCGGAAAGCGCGCGGCGGGTGATGGAGACGTATAGTGCGGCCGACCTCTCGGCTGATCGCAACGAGCCGGTCGATCTGCCGCTTTCCAACGAGACAATTTCGGGCATCGCCGAGCTGAAAGCGAAGAACCGCGCGGGGCTGAACGTATGAGTGCGAGTAGCCGGTTTACCTTCCGCTCGTCCCCGCGTAAGCGTGCTTTCCTTGTCATGCTCCGCGAAGGCGGAGCATCCAGTAATCTCAAGAGGCCTGCTCTTGGCTGTGCACGGATCGCCTATTTGGCGATTACTGGATCGTCCGCTTGCGCGGACGATGACAATGCAAAAATGAGCGGTGGCGATAAGCAGGACTTCACATGAGAAAATCCGCCAAAGGGATCGGGCTCGCCATCGTCGGAGCCGGCCGCGTCGGACTGTTCCGCGGTGAGGTGGCGGCGCGCCATCCCGCGGTCGAATGGATCGGCATCGCCGAACTCAATCACAATCGCGGCGGCGATGTCGGGGCGCGCATCGGCGCCGACTTCATCACCACCAGTCATCGCGAATTGCTGGCGCGGCCGGAGGTGACTTGCGCCATCATCGCCACCGACGAACACCTGCACGTCGAGCCGGTGCTGGCGGCCGTCGAGCGCGGCGTGCCGATGCTGATCGAAAAGCCGCTCGCCACCGATCTTGCCGAGTCCGCACGCGTGCTCAAAGCAATCACCGACGCCAAGCTCGATGCCGTGGTCGGCTATACCCAGCGCTTCCGGCGCAAATGGCTCGGCGCCAAGGAAAAGGTGCGCACGGGTGCGTTGGGAGATGTGACGCTCGTCTCCTCGCGGGCGTTCATGAATCGCCTGGTCGCCATCGACAATTACAAACGCACCAACGATCCGGCGACGATCTCGCCGATGGTGATTTCCGGCACGCACGCGCTGGATATCGTCATGTGGTACATGGAGAAGAAGACGCCGGTGGAGTGCTATGCGCGTTCGGTCGATAAGGTGCTCGGCCCGCTCTATCACGGCATCGACGCCACCGCCGGCATGATCATGTTCTCCGACGGCTCGCTGCATACGCTCTCGATCTCGTGGGCGCTGCCGGTGACCTGGCCGGGCGCCGTCTACAGCCTCGAAGTCGGCGTCAACGGCACCGATGGCGTGCTCACCATTGACGACACCCATCGCGACATCGTGCTCGCGGTTTCAAAACCGCAAAGCGAAGGTTACGCGCCGGACGCCAGCCGCCTCGTCGATTTCATGGGCTCGTATCCGCCCGGCGACATGGCGCTCGGCGAGTTGCGCGGCCCGATGGCGGACGAAACCGTCTCCTGGCTCAACCGCGTCTCGCTCGGCTTGCCGACGCAGGCCGCCACGGCCGCCGAGGCGCACAATCGGCTGATGCTGACCAAGGCGCTCGATCTGTCGGCGAAGATCAGACAGCCGGTGAAGCTGCCGCTCGAGACGGAGTACGGGCGCGCACTCTGATCTTATAAGAATAATCATATAAATAAACTTCGGGAGGTACCCATGAAATTCCCTCGCCGGCAGATTCTGCATCTGGCCCTGGGCGCGACAACGCTGGCGGCGCTGCAGCAGGCCGAGATCGCCAAATGGTCGCCGATCATCAGGGAAGCCGGCATCAATGCGAATTGAGAAATTGAGCAGCGGCTGGGCCGTGAGAAGCATAATGAAGCGTGCGAAAACGATGACTACGCGCAAGGCGATGATCGTTATCGGTCTCGCACTTGCCGCAATGGCACCGGCGCACGGCGCGGACGACGTCGCCGCCTTCTACAAAGGCAAGACGATACGCATCGTCGTCGGCACCGGCCCCGGCTCCGGCTATGACATCACAGCGCGGACGCTGGCGCACCACATGTCGGCGTACATTCCGAGTAACCCGATGATCATCGTGCAGAACCAGCCCGGCGCCGGTGGCGTGACGATGACCAATTCAATCAATGCCAATGGCCCGTTCGACGGCACCGTGATCGGCGCGCCCTTCAACGGCACACCGACGGTGCCGCTCTTGCAGCCGCAGAACGCGCGCTTCGACGGCACGAAGCTGATCTATATCGGCAGCACCAACCGCGAGACCCAGGTGATGTATGTCTGGCACACAGTGCCCATCACCACGCTGGATCAGATCAAGACCACCGAATTGATCTTGGGCGCGCAGGGGCCCGGCTCGACGCAATACGACTATCCCGTCCTGCTCAATCGCCTGCTCGGCTACAAGTTCAAGCTCGTCACCGGCTACGAAAGCACGCCCCAGATCCATCTGGCGCTGGAGCGCGGCGAGGTCCAGGGCACCATCGCCAACTGGTCGACGCTGAAGGCGCTCAATGCCGGCTGGCTCGCCGACAAGAAGGTGCGGCTCTTGGTGCAATGGGGCATCAAGAAGCTGCCCGAAATCGGCGACGTGCCGTCCATCTTCGATTACGTGAAAACCGATGCCGACCGGGCCGCGGTGAAACTCGTGGTGGCGCGGCTCGAATACGGCCGCCCGTTCTTCCTGCCGCCGGGTGTCCCGGCCGACCGGGTCGCAGCGCTGCGCCGCGCGTTCGATGCGACCGTCAAGGATCCCGCCTTTATCGCCGAGGCCAAGCGGGAGAAGATAGACATCGATCCGCTCAGCGGCGAAGAGGTGCAAAAGCTCGTCGACGACGTTTCGCACACCCCCGCCGATGTCGTGACGCGCGTGCGCGAGGCGCTGGCAAACAAATAGGCTGTCATGTTTGGCGTCGCTTTTCCCTAAAACTCACAAGCACAAGAAAATGACCAGGAGGTCGAAAATGCCGGTTTCACGTCGCACCCTGATTGCGAGCCTTGCAGTTGCTCCCGCCGCCACGTTGCTGTCCAAGGCAAGCCTCGCAGCAGGCTACCCGGACCGGCCGATCCACCTGATCGTGCCGTTTGCTCCGGGCGGCAATGCCGACATTGTGGGCCGCATCTCCGGCGAGCTCATGGCGGAAGGCGTGAAAGGCACGGTCGTTGTCGAGAACCGCGACGGCGCCGGCGGCGGCATCGGCGCGGCCTATGTCGCGCACTCGACGCCCGACGGCTACACGCTTCTGGTCGGCTCGAACGGTCCGCTGACCATCAATCCATTCTTCCACGCGCATCTGGGCTACGATCCGCTGAAGGATTTTGCGCCCATCGCGCTGACCAGCTACGTGCCGCACGCGCTCATCATGAGCAACAAGAGTGGGGCGAAGACTTTCGCCGACGTGATCGCGATGACCAAGAAAGCCCCGGTGACGGTGGCGACCAGCGGCGTCGGCAGCGCCACCCACATGACGCTCGAACGCCTCAAGGCGGCGACCGGCGCGGCTTTCACCCATATCCCCTATCGCGGCGGCGGCGCACTGATGGCGGACCTGATCGGCGGCAATGTCGACAGCGCGATGACCGAATTCTCGACCGCGCTGCCGCTGCATCAGGCCGGCAAGGCGCACATCGTCGCCATCGCTTCGGCGCAGCGTTCGAACCTCGCCGGCGACATCCCGACCTTCAACGAGAGCGGCCTGAAGGGTTTCACCGCGCAAAGCTATATCGGCATCGTGGCGCCGGCGAAGACGCCCCCGGAAATTGTCGCCCAACTGCAAAGCGCGATCGCGGCGGGTCTCAAGCCCGGCTCGCCGGCCGCCAAGCGCCTGATCTCGCTTGGCTCGGAGGTGGCGACGCCGGAGCAGTTGACCTCGCAGGGCTTCGCTGCGTTCATCCGCGCCGACTACGACACCATGCGCGAGGCCGCCAAGCTCGCCGGCATCCAGCCGCAGTGAGTTTTGCCGGCGCGAGATGGGCGCCTTACGTCAGTGCAAGGCGACAAGCAAAATCACGATCTCGCTGATCTGTTCGACGGCACCCAGCACATCGCCGGTCTGGCCGTCGATCTGGGCGAGGGTGAGCCAAGCCAAAAATGCGCCGACGACGGACAGCAAAATCAGCGCCACGATGCCTGCGAGCGGGCCGAGGCAAAATAACAGGATCAGAACGCCGAGCACGGCGGCAGCGGCAACCGCTTCGCGTGGTGGGGACGACACTGTGGCCGAAAGTCCGTCATTGCGCGCGGGAGGCACGACGTACATGAAGGCCGGCAGCACCGCGCGTGCGGCGCCGTGCGCCGCGATCAGCGCCGCAGCCGCGAGCCCCGGCCGGCCGAGGCTGGCGAGCACGGCGACGCGGAGCAGGATCGACAGCGTCAAGGCGCAGACGCCGTAGGTGCCGATGCGGCTGTCGCGCATGATGTCGAGTTTGAGTTCGCGGATACTGCCGCCGCCGAAACCGTCTGCCGTATCGGCGAGCCCGTCCTCGTGCAGGCAGCCGGTGACCGCCATCGTCGCCGCGACGGCGAGCACCGCCGCCGGCCAGGAC
>DATJTL010000100.1:0-8158 GCA_035503415.1 Xanthobacteraceae bacterium | reverse complement strand
CGGCCGAAATTCTGCGCCTCGGTTTCATTGCCCGAGGTGATCAGGTTCCAGCCGGCGCGGCCCCCGCTGACGATATCGAGCGAGGCAAACTTGCGCGCCAGCGCGAACGGCTCCTCATAGGTCGTGCTCGCGGTGCAGACTAATCCGATATGGCTGGTGAAGCCGGCCAGCGCCGCCATCTGGGTGAACGGCTCGATCCAGGCGACGTAATGCATGCGGTGCAGGCCGTCGGGATGGGTTGTCCAGGCGCTCTGCGTATCGGCCGAGAACATCATGTCGAAACGGCCGCGCTCGGCCGTCTGTGCCATCTCCACGAAGCGCTGGAAGTTGACGCCGGCGTCCGCGTGCGAATCCGGATGACGCCAGGACGCGACATGATGGCCGACCGGCCGTACGAACAGGCCGAGCTTCATGTGATTCTTGTTGCTCATGGTCACCTGCGCTGCATCTCGCCCTTCATTCGATCACGTCATACCAACAGATGGCAGCCGGCAAATCAACACGACTGACTCACAGGCTTTCAGGCATCCCCCATCGGCGCCCACAGCACCTGATCGATGCGTGAGGCTCCGGTCGCCAGCATGACCAGGCGATCGAGGCCGAGCGCGATGCCGCAAGCGTCCGGCATCCGCGCCAGCGCGGCCAAGAAATCCTCATCGAGCGGATAGCGCTCGCCGTAGCGGCGCTCCTTCTCCGCCATCTCAAGTTCGAGCCGCCGCCGTTGCTCGCGCGCGTCGGTGAGTTCGGCAAAGCCGTTGGCGAGTTCGACGCCGCAGACGTAAAGCTCGAAGCGTTGCGCGACGCGCGGATCGCTCGACGACGGCTTCGCCAGCGCCGCCTGGTCCGCCGGATATTCGTAGAGGAAGGTTGGGCGGCCGATGCCTAGTCTTTGCTCGATCTTCTCGACCAGGACGCGGCTGAAAATGTCGCCCCAGTTGTCGTCGTCGGCAATGCGGATGCCGGCGGCACGCGCGGCGCGTGCCAGCGCGTCACGGTCGCCCTCCCCGTCTGAAAGCGTCGCCAACAGATCGATGCTGGCATAGCGGCCGAACGCTTCGGCGACCGACATGAACTCCGGTTCGGCGAACGCATCCGCCGAGCGGCCGCGAAACGAGAAGTGCCAGGTGCCCGCCGCCTGCGCCGCCTCCCTCAAGAGCGCCGCACAGTCGGCCATCAGCGCCGTGTAAGGCTCGCCGGCGCGATACCATTCGACCAGCGTGAACTCGGGCGCGTGCAGCGCCCCACGCTCGCGGTTGCGGAACACGCGGGCGAATTCGACGATGCGGCGCTCGCCGGCGGCAAGGAGCTTCTTGCAGGAGAATTCCGGCGAGGTGCGCAGGTAAAGCGTCGTCTCGCCCCCGTCCGGCGCCGTGAGCGCGGTTGCGAAGGCGTGCAGGTGCGTCTCGTTTCCCGGCGAAACCTGGAGCAGACCGGTCTCGACCTCGATGAACCCATTGGCCGCGAACCAGGCGCGCAGCGCCGCGGTCACCCGGCCGCGCGCCAACAGTGCCGGCCGGCGGTCGGCATGCACGTGCGCAGCCCAAAAAGGCGACGATCCCGGTGGTTTTACTGGCATTTCCTAGTCCTGGCCTTGTCCCGGCGGCATTGACGAAATAGCTGATTCCGACACTCGCACGAGAGACAACCGAACGCGGATGCGAATGTTGGAATCGGACCACTAGCCATTAACCGCAAGATCGGTATGGTGCGCCCCGAACAAGGCTCATTAGGCTAAGGATTTCGTGCCGTGAAGGTCATCGCCAGCTCGCTGCGTAAAGGCAATATCGTCGATATCGACGGCAAGCTCGGGGTCATTGTGGCCACCGAGAACATCCATCCGGGCAAGGGTACGCCGGTCACTCAGATGGATGTGCGGCGCATCGCCGACGGCGTGAAGGTGTCGCTGCGGTTCAAGACCACCGACCAAGTCGAGCGCGCCTTCGTCGAGGACCGCAAGCACCAATTCATGTACCAGGACGGCGACGGCTTTCATTTCATGAACATGGAAAGCTACGACCAGGTCACGCTGGCCGACGACATTATCGGCGACCAGGCCGCCTATCTGCAGCCCGAAATGGAAGTCACGATAAGCATGCACGAGAGCACGCCGGTTGCCATCGAGTTGCCGCCCAAGGCGGTGCTTGAAGTGGTTGAGACCGAGCCGACGGTGAAAGGCCAGACCGCGTCCTCGTCCTACAAGCCGGCGGTGCTTTCCAACGGCGTGCGTACCATGGTGCCGCCCTTTGTCACCACCGGCACCAAGATCGTGGTGCAGACCGCCGACGGCAGCTACGTCGAGCGCGCCAAGGACTGAGCGACCTCCAAAAGCGGCGGTTCGCTCCTGTCCTGAAGCTTACTGGAACTCCGTCTTGAACCTTTTCTGAACGGTCGTTCATACTGCATGGTCACCGGCCGCGCGGGCAGCCGGTGCAATTTTCCTGCTGTCGCACGGCGGATCGGCTTGGCAAAGCCGGCGTTGATGGAGATGATGGCCTGTCGGTTTTACCGATGGGGACGAGGTTCAGTGTTACTTGGTTTGCGATCTTGCGGCTTGGCCGGCCTTGTATTGGCGGCAGCCGCATCCGCCGCCGCAGCACAGGAGTCGGCGCCGGCAGCCGCGCCGTCGATACCGCCGCCCGGCGCACCGCAGATACAGATGAAGGCGCCACGCATCGTGGCGGCGACGGTCGATTGGCCCGCCGTCCGCATGGCGCTTGCTGTCGTGCCGACGCTTGCCGCCAGCGATCATCCGCTCGCCCGTCTCAACGCCGCGACAGGAAGCATTTTTTCCAATATCGGGGCGAGCACAGTTCCGGTGCTGTTGCCCTTCGATACCGCTTCATTTCTGACCGACAAGGCGGCCGGCGCGTTAGGCGACATAACCAAATACATGCCGGGCTACAGCCCCACCAATGTCTTCTTCGATGCCGGGCCCGCCGGCTACGACGCCGCGCTGACGCTGCAGGCGGCACCTGGCACGCCAATCAATTTCAGAAGGCGTGTCGACGTGCTGATTTCCGGCTCGGCGGTCTCTTACGAACTGGACGGCACTCCGCCACCGCAGGGTCAGCCCGTTCCCGAACTTGAAGGCCTGTTTCCGGGCATCCGGCGGCAAACGCTCGAGGACCACTTGCGCTACACGTTCGTGCGCTTTGGCGTGCCCTATCTGGTGACGGTGATGTGCCAGCGCTCCCGTTGCCGCAACGAGGAGAAGATCGGCATCGCGTTTCTTAAAAGCCTCGCGATCGTCGGCGGCGCGGCGCGGCTGGCGCTCGATCCGCCGGCGCCTGCCGGCGAGGCTGGCGAGGTCGAGGAGACCGGCGCGCCGGTTGCGATCGCCGAACCGAAGACGGTCTCACATGACTTCACCTATTATGCGCCGGGCGACATTCTGCCCGGCACCGGCATGCGCGGGCAAAGCGGCGACACCGATCCGACCGTCTATGGCGCCATCCGCTTTCCGATGGCGGAGGCGCCGGCCTATGTGAACTCACAGACCTTCATGAACTGGGGCAATTGCGATTTCACCGGCCGCGTCGCGCTCGGCGGCAGAGGCAAGGACGCGCAGTACCGCTGCCGGGTCAATTCGATCCCGCTGGTGCGCGATGAGTCGCGCAACTACGCCTATCCGTGGCGCGATAATTTCTGCGAGCACCGCTATTTCGGCGTCGGCCAATGCCCGGCGGGGCTGGGCCATCAGGGCGAGGATATCCGGCCCGGCAACTGCGAAATGCGCAGAGCTGGCGACGGCCGCTGTGAACCCTATTTCGCCGATGTCGTTGCCGTGCGCGACGGCATGGTGATGCGCAGCCCCGGCGACGAGGCGCTCTACCTCGTGGTCAATGCGCCGGGCGAGCACATCCGCTTTCGCTATCTGCACATGAATCCGCGCCTGCTCGACGCCGCCGGCATGGTGAACGGCCGCGTGCTAAAAGAGGGCGAGCTGATCGGCACCGTCGATGATTACGAAGGGCACCAAGGCGGCACCAGCTATCATCTGCATTTCGACATGCAGGTGCCGACGCGGGTGGGCTGGGTCTACGTCAACCCGTACATGACGCTGGTGGCGTCGTACGAGCAGCTGATCGCCGCACGCGGCAAGGTGGTCAACGACGCCGTACTGGGGATCGCCAACCCGCAAAATCCGGGCACGCCCAGTGCGCCCAACGTAGTCTCGCCACCCGCGATGAATCCTCCGGTGGCCGATGCCAACACGCAAAATCCCGTCCCGCCCGCGATGCCCGGCGCGCCCGATGTGATCGCGATGCCCGCGACAAATCCGCCCGCGGCCGATGCCGGCGCCACCACCATCGTCAGTGAACCGCCAGTGGCCGAGCGTTGCGTGACGCGCCTGGTCAAAGGCCATCGCCGGCGGCGCTGCCAGCCCCAAATCGGCCAGCCCCAAATCGGCCAGCCGAAAGTCGGCGAACAAACCGGCGGCGGCCCGCGCGCTACCCCTGCCGCGCGGCCAGCAGCCCGGCGCGCTTCGCGCCAAAGCCCCCGCGTGCAGCATCCGCACAACGACATCCATACCCGTCACGCCCATCGCTCCTCAGGCAACGGCCGCGCCTGAGCGAAAACCGATAGAGACCATGCGGCGGCGGGGCCCTTGCCGGGTTGCGTCGACCTGCCTGATCGGCTTGATTGTCGCCCTCCAATAAACACGTCCCCATCCGCTCCGTCACGCAACGAGGAAATGCCCAGATGAATCCTCCCCAATCCGCGACCGCCCGCGCCAATGCCGCCGACCCCGCCGTCGCCGGTCTCGAACGCCCGACACCCGCCGGCGCCAACGCGCCGGGCTTCGGCTCCGACGTCATCGCCGAGGCGCTGCGCTCGCTCGACATCCCCTATATCGCGCTCACGCCGGGCGCGAGCTATCGCGGGCTGCACGATTCGATCGTGAATTATCTCGGCAATTCCAAGCCGCAGATGCTGCTCTGCCTGCACGAGGAAGCCGCCATCGCCATCGCCCAGGGTTACGCAAAGGTCACCGGCAAGGCCATGGTCACCGCCGTGCATTCCAATGTCGGGCTGATGCACGCCACCATGGCGATCTTCAACGCCTGGTGCGACCGCATGCCGGTCATCGTGCTCGGCGCCACTGGCCCGGTCGACGCGGCCAAGCGCCGGCCCTGGATCGACTGGATCCACACCTCGCGCGATCAGGGCGCGCTCATTCGCGAATACACCAAATGGGACGACCAGCCGGCCTCGCCCGCCGCCGCGCGCGAAGCGATCTTGCGCGGAACCTGGATCGCCAACACCGCGCCGCAGGGCCCGGTCTACATCAATTTCGACGCCGAGCTGCAGGAATCGAAAGTCTCCGAGCCGCTGCCGCCGATCGATGTCGCCCGCTACATGCCGGAAGTCACCACCGCGGCGCCGGCCGAACTGGTCAAGCAGGCCGCAGCCACGCTCAAGGGAGCCAAGCAGGTGCTGATCCTCGCCGGCCGCTGCTCGCGCAGCGAAGCGGCCTGGAACGCGCGCGTGCAACTCGCCGAAGCGCTCGGCGCACGCGTGGTCACTGATCTGAAAATCGGCGCGAGCTTCCCCACCGAGCATCCGCTCTATGCGGGCGCGCCGCGCGCGATCTCGCCCGACAGCGTCGAGGGCTTGAAGAATGTCGACGTGATCTTGAGCCTCGACTGGGTCGATCTCGCCGGTGCATTGCGCTCCTACGGCCCCTCGCCGTCGGTGAAGGTGATCCAGGTTTCGCTCGACCACCGCATCCATAACGGCTGGAGCATGGACCATCAGGCCCTGCCCGCCGTCGATCTCCTGCTCTCCGCCGATCCCGATCTGGTCGTGCCGGAGCTCGTCAAAGAAATCGGCAAGGGCAACAAGCCGCACGCGGTGCCGGCGCCGCGCGCCAAGTCGCCCGACAAGGAGCCGACGGGCTTTACCAACGAGCACATCGCCCGCGCGCTCGCCAAAGTGCTGGGCGACCGGCCGGTCTGCTACAGCGGCCTGCCGCTGTCATGGGACGACAGCTGGGTACCGTTCCGCCATCCGCTCGATTATGTCGGCTCGAACGGCGGCGGCGGCGTCGGTGGCGGCCCCGGCATCTCGGTCGGTGTCGCGCTGGCGCTCAAAGGCACCGGACGGCTGCCGATCGCGATCTGCGGCGACGGCGACTTTCTGATGGGCGTCACCGCGGTGTGGACCGCCGTGCACTACAAGATCCCGATGCTCTTCATCCTCGCCAACAACCGCTCCTTCTATAACGACGAACTGCATCAGGAGCGGATGGCGCGTGCGCGCAACCGGCCGGTCGAGAACAAATGGATCGGCCAGCGCATGAGCGAGCCGGAAGTCGATCTCGCCGCCATGGGCCGCGCCCAAGGCGCCGTCGGCTTCGGCCCGGTGCTCAAGCCGACCGATCTCGCCGGCGTGTTGCAAAAGGCCATCGCCGAGGTCGATGCCGGTAACGTCGCCGTCGTCGACGTGCGCGTCGAGCCCGGCTACACCGCGGTCATGACCGCGGCCATGACTCGCGCAGGCAGCTGAGGCTGAGCGCAGCAGCCAACAGCAGCGTTTCCCGGGCGCGGCGCAGCACGAAGTGGTGCGCCGCAGACCCGGGATCGTCACGGACTCCGAGCGTGTAACGGTCCCGGAACAGCAGTGCACCGCTGTGCGCTGCACTGCATCCGGGACACATGACAGCTTCGCTCAGCCAACCGCTTCACAATCGCCGCCGAATAACGCACCATAAGCGCGGGAGAAGTCCCGCCCGCTCCAACGATCAAGCAAGGCCGCAGCGCCGAGGGGCGCTGCAAAGCCCGGAGTGAACATCATGAGGAAACGCCACGCCGGCAGTACGCCGGCTATCGAACCTGTTGCCGGCAACGGCCTGCTCCACCGCCGCGCACTGTTGGGCGGCGGCATCGCTTTGGCCGGCGCCGTGACCACCGGCACCGCAACAAGGAGCGCCGCCGCCGAACCGCTCACCAATCCGGAATGGACCAACGTGCCCGGCACGGTCACGCCGGTGCTGCAAACGCCGTCGCGCTTCGAAGCCGGCGTGGTGCGCATTCTCTCCAATCCCAAGGGCGAGCCGCGCACCCAGCACGCGCGCGCGCCGCTGCAGATGCTCGACGGCACCATCACGCCGAACCCGCTGCACTTCACGATTCTGCACTCGGGCATCCCCGACATCGATCCGGCGCAGCACCGCTTCATCATCCACGGCATGGTCAAGCAGGCGCTCGAATTCACGGTGGAGGACCTGCTGCGCTACCCGATGGTGACGCGCAAGCATTTCGTCGAATGCGGCGGCAACAGCGCCGGCATGTTCTCCAACGTGCCGCTGCAGGCCACCGTCCAACAACTCCACGGGCTCGTCTCCTGCGCCGAATGGACCGGCGTGCCGGTGTCGACCATCCTCGACGAAGCCGGCATCGATCCCAAAGCGGTGTGGATGATCACCGAAGGCGCCGACGACCTTCTGGTCAGCCGCAGCGTGCCGCTCAAGAAGGCCTACGACGACGCCATCATCGCCTTCTATCAGAACGGCGAACGGCTGATGCCGGGCAACGGCTATCCGATGCGGCTGCTGCTGCCCGGCTACGAAGGCAACATGAACACCAAATTCCTGCGCCGGCTCTACATCACCGATCAGCCGGCGATGACCTTCTATGAGACGCGCAACTACTCGCCGCTCCTTCCGGACGGCAAGGCCTACCGCTTCTACTTCGTCAACGAGGTGAAATCCTTCATCACTAAGCCGTCATTCGGCATGGCGATGAAAGGGCCCGGCTATTACGAGATTTCCGGCATCGCCTACTCGGGCACCGGCTCGATCACCAAGGTCTTGGTCTCCGCCGACGGCGGCAAGAGCTGGGGCGAGGCCGCGGTCGAAGCCCCGGTGTCGCCGAAGGCATTCACGCGCTTTCGCATGCCGTGGAAGTGGGATGGTCAGCCCGCCGTCATCACCAGCCGCGCCTGGGATGATTCCGGCGCCGTGCAGCCGCTGCGCGAGGACTTCATCAAGATACGCGGCGAAACCAAGAAGCCCGTGAAGAGCCCGTACGGCTTTCCCAATCAGCACTACAACAGCCTCACCGCCTGGGGCATCGAGAGCAGCGGGGAGATCAGACATGTCTATGCTTAAGGCGCGCGCCGCCGCCGCTATTTTCTTCGCCCTCGCCTCCTCGGT
>DATJTL010000099.1:0-3047 GCA_035503415.1 Xanthobacteraceae bacterium | reverse complement strand
TGGTCATCTTTGTCTTCCTAACTTGCTATTCGATCGCGTCGTTCATTTCACCGCCATGTCGGCTACCTCTTTCGCTTTCGCCGCGCAGGCCGCAAGCAGAAAGCCGAGATCGGTGCCGGTGGAGACATAGCGCGCGCCCATACGCACGTATTGTGCTGCCAAATCCGGCCGGGTGGCGAAGCCGCCGACCGCGGCGTGCTTGCCGTGCTTCTTGCAGGCGGCGATGGTCTTCTCGTAGGTGTCGCGCACGCGCGGATGATCGTATTGGCCGGGCAGCCCCCAATCGGCCAAAAGGTCGTTGGTGCCGATCAGCACCATGTCGACGCCCTCGACGGCAACGATTTCGTCGGCGTTCCTGATTGCCTCGTCGCTTTCGAACTGCACGATCACCATGGTGGCGGCGTCGATCGCCGCGTAGGCCTGCGCGGCCGGGAACGAGCGGTACTGCAGGTGGGGCAGGGGACCGGCATTGGAGCGCTCGCCGAGCGGCGGGTACTTCGCGGCCTTCACATAGTCGCGCGCTTCGGCGGCCGACTGCACGTGCGGCGCGATGATGCCGAGCGCGCCGGCGTCGAGGATGCGCTGCACGTCGGCAACGCCCGGCACGCGCACGAACGGCGTCACGCCGGCTTCCAGCGCCGCCATGCAGATCTGGCCCATCGTCTCCAACGAGAAACTGGAATGCTCCATGTCGACATACAAACTGTCGAAGCCCGCCGTCTTGGCAATGCGTGCGATCTCGACGCCGCGCACCAGCCGCACCGTCATCGAGGCGACCACCTCGCCGCGGGCGAGCTTGTCCTTCACGTGGTTGCGCAGAATTTCGCTGGCCTGGATCGTCATTTGTTCGTCCGCTCCGTGGGCTGACACAGCCCGGTTGCAGCGTTATCCTTAGCGCGAAAAAGGGAGAGACGCCGTGAATTATTCCACCGATTTCGAGTCAATCCGGGGCGAGGTGTCGGCCCAAGAGTGGCAGGCCCGGATCGATCTCGCCGCCTGCTACCGGCTTATCGATCTCTACGGCATGAGCGATCTCATCTACAACCACATCACCGCGCGCATCCCCGGCACCGATCATCTTCTGATCAATCTATACGGCCTGCTCTATAAGGAGATCACCGCGTCAAGCCTGGTCAAGATCGATGTCGAAGGCAATATCATCTGGAAGCCGGACACCGATTACGGCATCAACGTCTCCGGCTATGTGATTCACGGCGCCATCCACAAGGCGCGGCCCGACGTCGCCTGCGTGCTGCACACTCATACCCGCGCCGGCATGGCGGTATCGGCGATGAAGTGCGGCGTGCTGCCGATGTCGCAGACTTCGATCCGCTTTCATGGTCACGTCGGCTACCACGATTACGAGGGGCCGGCGATCGATCTTGCGGAACGCGAGCGGCTCGTGCGCGATCTCGGCCCGCACGATGCCATGGTGATGCGCAATCATGGGCTGCTGACCTGCGGCGCGACGATCCAGCAAGCGTTCAACACCATGTATCAGCTCGAATTGTCCTGCCGCTCGCAGGTCGATGCGGTGACGACTGGAATGGAGCTGACCATGCCGGGCGAGAACGTGCTTGCCCACACCGCGCATCTCTACCAGCCCGGCGCGCGGCGGCCCTATGGTGTGCTCGAATGGCCGGCGATGTTGCGCTACCTCGCCGCCGAACAGAAGCATTCAGGCTATCCGCCGTATTGGCACTGAGCGGATCGGCCCGCCTTCCTAGCCGTCTGCCTTACGCAGCGAAAGATAGGGGCGCACCCGCTCGAGCACTTGCGCAGGCGAAATGCGTTGCATGCCGTCAGGAGAAGGTCCGCCCTCCGGTACGATCGCGTGGATGAACTTCGAATAAGGGACTGGCTTGTTGAAGCCGAACATTCCGAATGCTGGGGTGCCGGCGCGGGCCGCCATGTTCATCGGGCCCGAATCGGTCCCGATAAACAAGTCGGACTGGCGAAGGAGTGCGAGGGCCTGGTCGAGCTTAAGATCGCAGGCATTGACCGCCGCGCCACCGCTGCTGCCGTCGATCAGAGTTTGCGCCCGCCCTAGCTGCGCACTGCCGCCGATCAGGAACACTGTGCCGCTGGTGGACTGGCGCAAGCCGGCAATGAACTCGGCCCAACGCGGCGTCGTCCAATCCCGATCAGGACGTGATGCGCCCATTCCCAACACAATCCAGGGCCGTGGATAGGACTCGAACTTCCTGCCGATCGCGGAAAGTGTCTCGCTCGGGACCGCCAATGGCGGTTCTTCCGACGGCAGGGAAATGTTCATGGTCGTCATCAGCGCGTTCAACCACGCGATCGGATGATCGTGATAATGGCTTTGGTCGATGCCTTTGTTGGTAATGAACCAGCGCTGCCGCGTGAGTCCGACGCCAATGCGCTCCGGGATGCCGGCTAGGAAAGCGGCGATCGCCGCGCGCACCGCGTAGTCGAGAACCCACACTGTCGAGAAGCGCCTTTGCCGCAGCAGCGCGGCAAGCCGCAGCATGTTGAGAAAGCGGCGCAGCTCCGAGCCCGAATGTTCGAAATAGACGATTTCGGCGACGCTCGGCTCCGCCGCCAACAGTTCGCGCGCCCCGCTGGTCGGCGGCGCCAGGAACGTCACCTTGCCGCCAGGCGACACCGCGGCAATGGCGCGGATGAACGGCAGGTGCCACATGACGTCGCCGATTCCCGGCTTCGTCTGAATGACGGCGCAGGGCGTCACTTGGATGGCCGCGGCGAAATTCGCATGGCGCCATCTATGCAGAGGCAGAGCGAGCGATCAACTGAAGCCGCTTGTTGTGATGCAGCGGTGCAGCCGTCAGCGCGGCTTCACGCTGGTGTCAGCGCTGCGTCGAGAACGCTTTCGGCCCGAGCGATCACCGCTTGCGCCGAAAGCTCCGCCATGCAGGCGTGGGCGTGCGTGCAGTTTTTGAGCCGGCGCAGATAACAGGGCGAGCAGGGCACGCCGGCGCGCACCACGGCGTCCTTGCGATGGTATGGCCCGGCCCAGACCGGGTCGCTCGGACCGAACAGCGCCACCGCCGGACGGCCGAGCG
>DATJTL010000098.1:0-10669 GCA_035503415.1 Xanthobacteraceae bacterium | reverse complement strand
CATCTCGTCGGGACCGATCAAGACGCTTGCCGCCTCGGCGGTCGGCGACTTCCGCTACATTCTCAAATGGAACGAGCATAACGCCCCGCTGCGCCGCAACGTCACCATCGAGGATGTCGGCGAGGCGGCGGCGTATCTCCTCTCCGATATGTCGCGCGCGGTCACCGGGGAAGTACATCACGTCGACTCCGGCTATCATATCGTCGGCATCAAGCACCCCGATGCGCCGGATATTGCGGTCGGTGCGGCGGACAACGGAGTACGGACGACGGAGGACAGCTAGTCGACGCTGTTGGAACTCCATCGCCTCTTGTCTGGATAAAATGCCGATCCTCTATTACGTCCGCCACGGCGAGACCGATTGGAACGTCGAGCAGCGCCTGCAGGGCCACCGCGATACCGCGCTCAACGCGCGTGGCCGCGTACAAGCCGTTCATTGCGGCGGCGTGCTGCGCGATCTGCTCGCCTGCGAGGGCCGCGCGGCGGTCGATTGCTCCTATGTGTCGAGCCCGCTGAAACGGGCCCGCGAGACCATGGAGCTGCTTCGCGCGGATCTCGATCTGGCTCCGCATGTCTATGCGCTGGATGAGCGGCTGATCGAAATTTCCTTCGGCGACTGGGAGGGACTGACGCTGCCCGAGATCGAGGTGGGCTGGCCGAATGCGGTCGCCGAGCGCGAGCGCGACAAGTGGGGCTTTACCCCGCCCGGCGGCGAGTCTTATCGCGACGTGACCCGGCGCGTCGGCTCCTGGTACGCGACGGTCACGCGCGACACCGTGGTAGCGGCGCATGGCGGAGTCGGGCGCGCACTGATCGCCCACTTCAACGTCCTGCCGCACCAGGAAGCCGTCCACGCCGACATCGTCCACGGCGTCGTCTACGTCTTCGCCGGCGGCATGATGGCGAAGTATTCGTAATTTCCGGGACGCCAGCGCATTTGACCACGCCAACACCAGGGGTTACCAAGCCCGGCGTTGCACTGTTTTCAAAGCCATTTGCGCCATGTCGTTCAACACGTTCGGCCACCTGTTCCGGGTCACCACCTTTGGCGAGAGCCACGGGCCGGCGATCGGCTGCGTGGTCGACGGCTGTCCGCCACGCATTCCGCTGAGCGAAGCCGACATTCAGCCTTACCTGGACAAGCGCCGGCCGGGCCAGTCGCGCTTTACCACCCAGCGGCAGGAGCCGGACGCGGTCAAGATTCTCTCCGGCGTTTTTGTTGACGACGCGAGCGGGCAACAGGTCACCACCGGTACGCCGATTGCGCTCATCATCGAGAACGTCGACCAGCGCTCCAAGGATTATTCCGACATCAGGGACAAGTACCGTCCCGGCCACGCCGACTACACCTACGACGTCAAATACGGGCTGCGCGATTATCGCGGCGGTGGCCGGCAATCGGCGCGCGAGACCGCGATGCGGGTCGCCGCCGGCGCCATCGCGCGGAAAATCGTGCCGGGACTCTCGGTGCGCGGCGCGCTTGTGCAAATGGGGCCGCACCGCATCGACCGCGCGCGCTGGGATTGGGCGGAAGTCGAACGCAATCCGTTCTTTTGTCCGGATGCCGAGCGCGCCAAGTTTTTTGAAGACTATCTCGACGGCGTGCGCAAGAAAGGCTCCTCGACCGGCGCCGTCATCGAGATCATCGCCGAGGGCGTGCCGCCCGGCCTCGGCGCGCCGGTCTACAGCAAGCTCGACGGCGATCTCGCCGCAGCGCTGATGGGCATCAATGCGGTCAAGGGTGTCGAGATCGGCGCCGGCTTCCATGCCGCCGAGATTTCCGGCGAAGAGAACGCCGATGAGATGCGCATGGGCAACGACGGCAAGCCGATTTTTTTGACTAACAATGCCGGCGGCATTCTGGGCGGTATTTCCACCGGGCAGCCGGTGGTCGCGCGCTTTGCGGTCAAACCCACCTCCTCGATCCTCACTCCGCGCCGCACCGTGAACCGTTACGGCGAGGATATTGAAATCTCCACCAAGGGCCGCCACGACCCCTGCGTCGGCATCCGCGCGGTGCCGGTCGGCGAAGCCATGGTGGCGTGCGTCATCGCCGATCATTATCTGCGCCAGCGCGGGCAGGTCGGCACGGCGCCGGTGTGGCCGTTGGCGAGGTGAATTGTCGTTATGCCGCCCGGCCGCTAAGGTGGCCCGGCATCGGAAGCGTTTCATGGCTGTTTGCGACTATTGCAGCAAGCGATTCGGTCTGTTCGGCGTGCACGAGAACGGTTATTCGTTCTGCTCGGCCGCTTGCCGTGACCGCACGCGGCAATTGCTGCAGTCGCTCGACGCCGTCGCGCCGCAGGAGATTCAATCCTACGTCGACCACGCGCGCGCCGGTCCGTGCAAGGGGTGCGGCGGATCAGGCCCCGTGGACCTGTACCAATCCTATCGCGTCTACTCGTTTGTGGTGCTCACGCGCTGGTCGACGCAGAACCATTTCGTCTGCCGCTCCTGCGCGCCCAAGGAGCAGATCAAATCGCTTGCTCTTTCCGCGCTGTTCGGCTGGTGGGGCATCCCGTTCGGCCTCATCTTCACACCGGTGCAAATCGTCCGGAACATCGCTGCGCTTGCCGGCAAAGCCGGCGGGCACGCCTCGCAGCGACTGCAGAACATCTTGAAACTCAACCTGGCGAGGCAAATCGCGGCGCGCGCCGCCACCATGGCCGGCCCAACAATTCAGGCGGCATCTTGAGCGACCTTCACCAGCATGTCAGCGCGGCCATTGCCGCCTTCGCGCGCGGCGAGATTGTCATCGTCGCCGACGACGACGATCGAGAGAACGAGGGCGATTTGTTCGTCGCCGCGAGCCAGTGCACGCCCGAGAAGATGGCGTTCATCATCCGCCACACCTCGGGCATCGTCTGCGCGCCGCTTTCGCCGGCCGAGGCGCGGCGCCTGCACCTCGATCCCATGGTGGCATTCAACAACGCGCCGCTCGGCACCGCCTTCACCGTGTCGGTCGACGTGCGCCACGGCCTGACTACCGGCATCTCCGCTGAAGAGCGCACCAACACCGTGCGCGCGCTCGCCAACGGCAACACCGGGGCGTCCGATTTCGTACGGCCGGGCCACGTTTTTCCGCTGATCGCGCGCGAGGGCGGCGTGCTGATGCGCTCCGGCCATACCGAGGCCTGCGTCGATCTCTGCCGGCTCGCCGGCCTGCCGCCGGTCGGCGTGCTCGCCGAGCTGATGAACGACAACGGCACCGTCATGCGCGGGCCCGAGCTTGCGACCTTCGCCGAGCGCCACGGGCTCCAACGCATCACCATCGCCGAACTGATCGCCTACCGCCAGGCGCGCGACAAGCTGATCGAGCGGGTCGGCGAGTTTCCGGTGGCATCGGAGATCGGCACGCTCACCGGCTACGCGTTCCTCACCCCGTTCGATCCGGTCTATCACATGGCGTTCGTCTACGGCCCCATTGGCGACGGCGCGAACGTGCTGACGCGGCTGCACCGCGCCGACATCATCGCCGACGTGTTCGGCGGCGCCAAAACGGTCCACAAGACGCTGGCGCGTTTCAAGGCGGAAGGCCGCGGGGTGCTGGTGCTGCTGCGCGACGGCACCGCCGGTGTGCCCGTGGTCGGGATTCCGAAATCCGACGAAACCCCGTCCGGCGAGGCCCGCAGCCGGCAATGGCGCGAAGTCGGCCTCGGCGCACAAATATTGAAGGACCTCGGCGTCAATTCCATCCGGCTGCTGTCGTCGTCGCGCCGGATGACCTATGTGGGCCTGTCCGGCTTCGGCATCGAGATCGTGGGCATGGAGCCGGTCGGCGACAGCGGAGCACAGACGACAGACGACGCAGGACCGCGAACGGAAGGCTGAAGGCCTCGAACCGATCGCTTCTGTCGGCCGTCGCTCGTCCTCTGTCATCCTTGGGAGGCGCGCATGCTTGTCGGCGTCCCGAAAGAAACTAAGGACAACGAATATCGCGTCGGCATCGTGCCCTCGACGGTGCGCGAATTGACTGACAAGGGCCACGAGGTACTGGTCGAGACCGGCGCCGGCGCTGGCGCCGGGCTTCCCGACGCCGACTATCTGGCCGCCGGCGCCGAGATCGCTGGCAGTGCCGACGACGTGTTCGGCCGCGCCGAATTGATCGTGAAGGTGAAGGAGCCGCTTGCCGCCGAGCGCAAGAAGCTCCACCGCGGCCAGGTTCTGTTCACTTACCTGCATCTGGCGCCCGATCCCGAGCAGACCGAGGATTTGCTCGCCTCCGGCGTGACCGCGATCGCCTACGAGACCGTGACCGGACCAGGCGGCACGCTGCCGCTGCTCACGCCGATGTCGGAAGTTGCCGGCCGCATGGCGTCGCACGTCGGCGCGCACTGCCTGGAGAAGGCCAACGGCGGGCGCGGCGTGCTCTTGGGCGGCGTGCCGGGCGTCCCCGCCGCCAGCGTCCTCGTCCTTGGCGGCGGTGTCGCCGGCACCAACGCGGCGCTGATCGCCGCCGGTATGGGCGCCGACGTCACCGTGCTCGACCGCAATCCGGAAGCGCTGCGCCGCGTCGCCGTTCAGCTGGACGGCCGCGTGCGCACTGTGTTCTCCACGCGTCACGTGGTCGAACTTCTCTGCCGGCGCGCCGACCTCGTGATCGCCACCGTGCTCATTCCCGGCGCGACCGCGCCGAAATTGATCTCGAAGGAGACGGTGAAGGCGATGAAGCCCGGTTCGGTGATCGTCGATGTCGCCATCGACCAGGGCGGCTGCGCCGAGACTTCGCGCCCGACCACCCACTCGCAGCCGACCTACGTGATCGACGGCGTCGTGCATTACTGCGTGACCAACATGCCGGGCGCGGTGGCGCGCACCTCGACCTTCGCGCTCAGCAACATGACGACGTCGTTCGTGCTCGCGCTCGCCGACAAGGGCTGGCGGCTCGCGCTCGCCGCCGACGCCAATCTGCGCGCGGGCCTCAACGTGCACGACGGCCACGTCACCTATCACGCCGTCGCCGAGGCGCTCAAACTGCCCTACACACACGCCGAGCAGGCGCTGCGCATGTGAGTGGCGACGGCTCGGCCGCGGCCGAAGACGGACTCCGCGTCAGGTTGCCTCCCCCCAGTGGTCGAAACGAGCATTTTCCTTTAGCCAAGTACTAGCCAAGCCGTGGCGCTTACTGCACACTCCGGCAGGCTAGTGGAGCGGATTTGACATTCGCTACCCACCAGCGGGGAACGCGCCAAGCGAATGTCAAATCCAGAGCTCCACTGGCACTTGCTAGTGGTCCTTTGATGCCAGCATTCGCACGATAGCCCGCGGAGACGGGATGCGAATGTTGGAATGGGACCACTAGGTAACAAGTAATGATCTTTTCCTTCGACCTCCTGATCAATGCCATCATCTCGGGCATTCTGATCGGCGGCTTCTACGCGGCGATGGCCTCGGGCGTATCGCTGTCCTTCGGTATTCTCGACATCGTCAACATCGCCCACCCGGCGTTCATCATCCTCGGTTCCTACGCCGCCTATGTGGTCAATAGCAGTCTCGGACTGGATCCGATCATCACCAGCATCGTGCTGATCCCGGCGTTCTACGCACTGGGCGCCGGCATCTACCAGATCTACTACGTCTCATTCGAGAAACGCGGCCAGGAATCGCTGCGCGGGCTTGCCTTCTTCTTCGGGCTGCTTTTCATCACCGAAGTGGCGCTCGTGCTCTATTTCGGCGTCGACTATCGCTACGTCAACGCGCCCTATATCGGCCCGAGCTGGCACCTCGGCTTTGTCGAAATTCCGCTCCGCATCCTGGTGCCCTGCTTGGTATCGCTGTTGCTGATCGCCGTCCTGCAGCTCCTGCTCGGACGCACCTTCATCGGCCGCGCGGTGATGGCGGTGGCGCAGGACCAGCAGGCACTGCGGCTGATGGCGGTTGACCCGATACGAATCAAACGCATCGCGTTTGCCGTCTCGATCGCCACCGCTTCGCTCGCCGGCGCGTTTCTGATCATCATCCAGCCGGTGGAGCCGTCGGTCGGGCGCGATTATATCGGGCGCATCTTCGCCATCTGCGTGCTCGGCGGCATGGGTAGCCTGCCCGGTACCGTGATCGCCTCCATGCTGATCGGCATCGTCGAAAGCCTTACCTCGACGTTCTACGGCCCCTCCTGGGCGCCGGCGGTCTCGTTTGGCTTTCTGCTGTTGACGCTGGCGGTGCGGCCGGCCGGCCTGTTGGGACGTTGAGCGTGCGTACGCCCTCCTTTCTCATCATCGCGCTGCTCGTCGGTGGCCTGGTGTTCGCCGCCGCGCTCGCAGTGGGCAACGATTACGTGTTCTTCGCCGGCTACGTCGTGCTGCAATACGTCGTGCTGTCGACGGCGTGGAACATTCTCGGCGGCTATTGCGGCTACGTGAATTTCGGCACCGGCGCATTTTTCGCCATCGGCGCCTATTCGACCGTCGCCGTCTATAAATTGATCGAAAACAATGAACTGCCGCACGCGGTGCCGATACCGGTCTTGATGCTGATCGGCGGCTTCGTATCGGGCCTGATCGGGCTCGGCATGGGGTACCTGACGCTACGGCTGCGCGGCGCGTTCTTCTCCATCGCCACGCTTGCGCTCGCCGTCGTCCTCGAGACGCTCGTGGTGAATTGGGATTTTGTCGGCGGCTCGCGCGGCGCCTATGTCCTGCGCCCGGAGACGATCGCGTATCTCGGCAACTACGTCCGCTATCTGTTCCTGATCATGCTGCTGCTCGCGATCGCGTCGCTGGTGATCGCGCGGCTGATCGAGCGCTCGCGGTTGGGCTTCGGGCTCGCCACCATTCGCGACGACGAGTTGGCGGCGGAAGCCTCCGGCGTGCCGACGCTGCGGCTCAAACTGATCGCGACCACGCTGTCGGGCGCGCTGATGGGAATGGCGGGAGCGCCGTTTCCCTATTACATCGCCTACCTGCAGCCGGACTCGACCTTCGCGCTCGATTACGCCGTCAATTCGATCGCCATGCCGCTGATCGGGGGGACCTCGACCTGGATCGGTCCGCTGATCGGCTCAGTCCTGCTCGGCTCTCTGCAGCAGATCATCACCGTGACCATCTCGTCGGCGGTCAACCTTTTGCTCGTTGGCGTGGTGCTCGTCGCCTTCGTGATCGTGGCGCCAAACGGCATCGTCGGGCTCGTACACAAATATCTGCAGCACAAGGGCGACGACTTCGTCGGCCGCCGGCATGCCGGACTGGATGCACCGGAGGCCGCGGCCGATGCCGGCGCCACGCCGGAGGCACCCTCATGAGCGGCCTCCTCCAGATCGACAATCTGAGCAAGCGGTTCGGCGGCTTCGTTGCGCTGGAAAACATCTCGCTCGACGTGGCGGGCGGCGAGCGGCTCGGCCTGATCGGGCCGAACGGATCGGGCAAGAGCACGCTGGTCAATTGCATTTGCGGCACGCTGCGCAACGAGCAGGGCTCGGTGCGCTTCGACGGCCGCGCCATCGACGGGATGCCGGCGCACCGCCGCACTCATCTCGGACTTGCCCGCAGCTTCCAGCTGCCGCGGCCGTTCGTCAGCCTGAACCTCGTCGACAATATACGCATTCCGCTGCTTTACACGGTGGCGGCACGCGGCACCCACCACGCGGCCGATTACATCGAGGACCATTGCCACGGGCTGCTGCGCGAGGTTGGGCTCGAAGCCAAGGCGCGGCAGCTGCCGCGCGACCTCACCCAGGTCGAAATGCGCAAGCTCGAACTCGCCCGCGCCATGGCGGCCGAGCCAAAGCTCCTGATCGCCGATGAGGCGATGGCGGGGCTGACGCATTCGGAGATCGAGGACATTCTGGCGCTGTTGGTGCGCCTGAACGAGCACGGCGTCACCGTCATTCTCATCGAGCACATCATGAGCGCGGTGATGAGCTTTTCACGGCGCCTCGTCGTTCTGGTCTCCGGCAAGAAGATCGCCGATGGCAAGCCGGACGAGGTCATGCGCAATCCCGAAGTCGAGAGGGCGTATCTTGGCCAATAGCCTCACGCTGTCGGGAGTCCACGCCGCCTACGGGGCTGTGCGCGTGATCAACGACGTCTCGCTCAAGGTCGGCGGCGGCGAGACCGTGGCGCTGCTCGGCACCAACGGCAACGGCAAGTCGACGCTGATGAAGTGCATCATGGGCATCGTACGCCCAAGCTCAGGCTCGATCGTCGCCGAGATTGAGGGCATTCATCACGATCTGACCGGCCGCACCACTGAAGAAATCGTCGATCTCGGCATTGCGCTCGTTCCCGAGGGACGCCGGCTGTTTCCACGCCTGACGGTGGAGGAGAACCTGCTGCTTGGCGCGTTCCGCCGCACCGCGCGGCGCGAGCTCAAGCGCAATCTCGCCGCCTGTTTCGAGACCTTTCCGCGGCTGGCCGAGCGCCGCTCGCAACTTGCCGGCAGCATGTCCGGCGGCGAGCAGCAGATGCTGGCGCTTGGCCGCGCGATGATGCTGGCGCCGAAAATCCTGTTGGTCGACGAGCCCTCGGTCGGTCTTGCCCCCATCCTGGTAAGCCGCACCATCGACGCCATCAACGAGATGAAGGCGCGCTATGCGCTCACCGTGCTGATGGCCGAGCAGAACTTTAACCAGGCGATCCGCATCGCCGACCGCGGCTACGTCATCGTCCACGGCAAGATCGCTTTCGAAGGCCGCTCGGCCGACGAACTCAACAACAACGATCTGATCAAGAAGTTTTATTTGGGGCTGTGACGTTGTCATGCTCCGCCAACGCCGAGCATCGACCTATTGCTGCGGACACGCCGAGACCCACTCGCCTTCGACCGAGTTCTTCGATTGAGGCATCGGCTGCCCGGCCATCGATGCCTTGGTCTGCACCGAGCCAGTATAATGGTGTGGGGTATCGAAGTTGAACTCGCCTGTCAGCTCCATGTCGAGCTGGCCCTTGCAGACCAGGTGCCACTTCAATTCCTTGCCGTCGAAGGTGCGCTCCATCGGGTCGCACTCGGAATTGATCGTGGTGGCTACCGGCGAGAATGTCGCGGGCAGATTGCCCACCTGCTCTGCGGTCAGGCACTTGGACGACTGGTGCGGCGGACTGGCCATGCCGCCAGAGTCGACGATCGTGGTGATTTTCCACAAGCCGGCTTCGATGCCGTCGGCGAACGCTGTGGACCCGGCAACAGCAGCCACAACGGCGGCGGTTGGCAACATGCATCGAGAAATCAACGACATACTGTCCTCATAACATTTCCGGCGCACACTCTACGCCAAAGCGGGTATTGCGCGAACGCGGCCTGACCGGTCCCGCCCCCGCGCTCAATCGGTCCCGCCGTTAACCCCGCGGTAACCATATACCCGGCAGATTTTGCCTGGGAAGGCGTAAGGGTTTCCACCATCCTCTAGCGCTCTTCGGGGGCCAGCCTTGGACGCGAGCGCGGCTCCGCTCACCCGTGCCGGCGGCCTCACAGCCGCAGCGCAAAGCTTTGGACCACGCGACCGCAACCGGCGGGGGCGATCGAGCGGCATGACTGACGCATCTTCCGCGCAAGGCGGCGACACGGCGCTCTCCCGCCTCGCCGATCTCGGCACCATGCTCCGGCGCAGCGACATTGCGCTCGCCGTCGGCATGATGGCGATTCTGATCATCCTCATCCTGCCGCTGCCGCCGCTTCTGCTCGATTTCGCGCTCGCCATCTCGATCACGTTTTCCGTGCTGATCCTGATGACGTCGCTGTTCATCCAGGCGCCGCTCGAATTTTCCGCCTTCCCGACGGTGCTCCTGATCTCGACGATGCTGCGCCTTTCGCTCAACCTCGCCTCGACGCGGCTCATCCTCGCCCACGGCCACGAAGGCACCGCCGCCGCCGGTCATGTCATCCAGGCGTTCGGCAACTTCGTCATGGGTGGCAATTTCATCATCGGCATCATCGTCTTCACCATCCTGGTGATCGTCAATTTCGTGGTGATCACCAAGGGCTCCGGACGCATCGCCGAAGTGGCGGCGCGCTTTCACTTGGACGGCATGCCCGGCAAGCAGATGGCGATCGACGCCGACCTCTCCGCCGGCCTGATCGACGAGAAAGAGGCGCGGCGGCGGCGCAAGGCTCTGGAAGACGAATCCGGCTTCTTCGGCGCCATGGACGGCGCCTCGAAATTCGTACGTGGCGACGCGATCGCCGGCTTGCTCGTCGTCCTCATCAACGTCATCGGTGGCATGGTGATCGGCATCGTGCAGCAGGGCTTAAGCTTCGCCGACGCCGCCCACACCTACACGCTGCTCACCGTCGGCGACGGCCTGGTCACGCAGGTCCCGGCGCTGATCGTGTCGACCGCGGCCGGCCTGCTCGTTTCCAAAGCCGGCGTCAGCGGCGCCGCCGACAAGGCGCTGTTGAGCCAGCTGTCCGGCTATCCCAAGGCGCTCGGCATGTCGGCGGCCGTCATGCTGGCGATGGGGCTTCTGCCCGGCATTCCGCTCATTCCGTTCTTCGCGCTGGGCGGCGGCGCCGCGACGCTCGCCGTCATGATCGACCGCCGCGCCAAGCGAACGGCCAAAGCCGAAGCCAAGAAGGCCGACACCGCCAAGGCACCGCCGGCGGAAGAGCCGATGACGGCGGCGCTGAAGATGGACGATCTGAAAATCGAGATCGGCTACGCGCTGTTGCCGCTGGTCAACGCACCCGACGGCTCCGAGCGGCTGACCGAGCAGATCAAGGCGCTGCGCCGCTCGCTTGC
>DATJTL010000097.1:0-10676 GCA_035503415.1 Xanthobacteraceae bacterium | reverse complement strand
TTCCTCATATAGCGTCTCGCCGCTGCCGGCGGGACCCCTGCGCTCGCGAAATCCTGTGATTTTGAGCACGCGAACGCTGCGCTCAAGCGCAACGGTAATGACGTCGCCCGCTCGCACCATGCGTCCGGGCGCGTCGATGCGCGCTCCATTCACGCGCACATAGCCCGCGCCCGTCAGCGCGGCAGCCGCTCCACGGGTGCGCACAAGACGTGCATGCCACAACCAACGGTCGATGCGTTGACGGTCGAGGGCCGCAGCCACTCAGCGGCGCTCCTTGGCCGCTGCTTCGAGTTGGGCCTTAAGCGCCGCGAGCTTGGCAAAGGGCGAATTCGGATCGGGGGCCTTTTCCCGCTCGCGCCTGTCGAACCGCGGCGGTCGGCCCATCTGTTCCGGCCTTCCCGGGCGCCGATCCTCACGCTGGGGCCGTTCGGGGCGGTCCTGACGCTGGTCTTGGCGCCGATCTTGGCGCTGGTCTTGGCGCTGCCCGCCGCCCCGCCAACGCTGCCGTTGAGGCCGCTCAGATCTGGATTCCGGGTGAGACGGCGCGGCCGCCGCGGCCTCGCCCGGCGATGCCAAATCAGCCTGTGCAGCGGCCGTACCGGGCGCACCCGCCTCCTGGCCTCGCTGCGAAGCCGATTGGGTATCTCGTCGCTGGTCGCGGCGCCGTTCGCGCGGACGCCGCCGGCCCTCGCTCCGTCCCGGCCGCCATACCTCGACCAGCACCGCCTCGGCGGCAGGCGCCTGCGCGGCCGCAACATCCGTTACCGCGTCGGCCGTAACAGTCGACGGCGCCGCCTCTGCCGAGGCGGGCTCTGCTGAGACGGAAGCTACCGCGCTCTCTGCTGAAACCGCTGCCTCGGCTTCTCCGTCGGTACCGGACGAGTCCGGAATTTCGCTGGGCGCGGCGGCCGGCGGTTCCTCTGCGGCAGCCAGTTCGTCTGCAGCAACCGGCTCCCCAGCGGCATCCGACAGCTGCGGCGCAACCGCCTCTGTCTCGACGGCCTCTTCGGCGACTTCGATGGCGGCCGTCTCGTCTGCCAAATCGACAGATTCGCCAGCGTTGACTGCCTCCGGTTCGTTGGCAGTCGTCTCGGCCGCAGCAGCGACGGACTCTGGCGCCGGCGCAACCGGCTGCACAGGCGGCTCGGCCGGTTTTGGCCGCCGCTCCATGCGATAACCCAGCGAACGCAATATCGAGGAGAAATCCTCGCCGGAGGCGCCGATCAGCGAGGTCATATTGTTGACGACGGTGAACCCGCCGCCGGGGAAAGCAGCGGCGGGTTTCGGGCCGCCCGCGCCTTCGCGCCAGGCGAGCGCCGGGCGGATCAGATCCGCGAGCCGCTCGAGAATATCGACACGCACGGCGCGTTCGCCGCAGACCCGATAGCCAGCGGTGCGATAGAGCCCCGGATCGATGTCGCGATTGACCGGAATAGACGTGCGCCCGCTGCCCGCAAGCTGCAACAAATCGTCCAGTCCCTTTGCCTGCGCGCCGTCGGCGGCCAGAGCAAAAAGCTGAGCGGCAAGCGCGCGCGGCGCCGGCTTGAGCAGCCCCGGAATGTAGATGTGGTAGGCGCCGAAGCGCACGCCGTATTTGCGGAGACTCGCCCGTTCCGGCTGCTGCAGTCCCTTCACGTCCTCCGCCACCTTTTGCCGGTCGAGCACGCCGAGCGCCTCGACCAGCTGGAAGGCAACGCCGCGCGCGATACCGGTCACGTCGGCGGCGGCGGAAAGTTCAAATAACGAGCCGAGCAGTTTTTCGATATGTGATTTGATCCACAGATCAAGCCGCGCCTGCACTGCCTCACGCGGCGCGCCGGTGAGATGCTCGTCGGCGACCAGGCGCACGCGCGGATGCAGGACATCGTCGCCGGCGAACACTTTGCCGACGGCCGCACCGGTCCAGCGCACCGCGCCATCGGCGGCAAGCAGGAGCTGGCCGTCGGGCGCCTCGGCAAGCCGGCTGGCGCGCGCGGCGATCTCGCCGGCCAGCGCCTTTTGGGCGGCGTTTTGCAGCGCCTTGGCTTCCGACCCGCCGGAGGATGCATCGGGCAGAAAGACAAACCCGTCGAGGCGGCCGATGACATGTCCCTCGACGATGACCTCGCCGGACTTGTTGATCTGCGGCTCGAGCTCGGCGTTCTCGCGCAACCGCCGCATCAGCACACTGGTGCGGCGATCGACGAAGCGTTCGGTGAGCCGCTCGTGCAGCGCGTCCGAGAGCTTGTCCTCCACCGCACGGGCAACGCCCTGCCAATGCTCGGGATCGGCGAGCCAATCCGGGCGGTTGGCGGCAAAGGTCCAGGTGCGGATGTGGGCGATCCGCGTCGACAGCGTATCGATGTCGCCGTCCACCCGGTCCGCCTCCGCGATCTGACGCACGAACCAGTCGGTCTCGATCCGGCCCTCGCGCATGAGGAAACCATAGACGGCGATCACCAGTTCGGCATGGTTGGCCGGCGCGATCTTGCGATAATCGGGAATCTGGCAGACGTCCCACAACCGCTCGACGTCGGCGCGGGTGTGGGTCATGGCGCGCACCTCGTCTTCGCGCGCGGCATGGTCGAGCACCAGGATGTCCTCGGCGACCGGGGCGCGGGACAGCACGTTCTCCTTGGGCGCTTCCGCCAGTGTCGCCTGCAACGCTCCGATCGAGGAGAAATCGAGATCGGTGTTGCGCCATTGCACGAGCTTGACCGGCTCGAACGTGTGCGATTCGAGCGCCTGGACCAGCTCGGTCTCGAACGGCGGGCAGCGGCCGGTGGTGCCGAAGGTGCCGTCGCGGGTGGCGCGGCCGGCGCGGCCCGCGATCTGCGCCAGTTCAGCGGGACTGAGCTTGCGGAACTGGTAGCCGTCGAACTTGCGGTCGGCGGCGAACGCGATGTGATCGACGTCGAGATTGAGCCCCATGCCGATGGCGTCGGTCGCCACCAGATAGTCGACTTCGCCCGACTGGTAGAGGTCGACTTGGGCATTGCGTGTGCGCGGCGACAGCGCCCCAAGCACGACCGCGGCGCCGCCGCGCTGGCGCCGGATCAGCTCGGCGATGGCGTAAACCTCGTCGGTCGAGAAAGCGACGATGGCCGAGCGGCGGGGCAGTCTGGTGAGTTTCTTTTCGCCGGCGAAGCTGAGCTGCGACAGCCGCGGACGGCCAACGATGCTGGCGCCGGGCAGAAGCCGCTCGACAATCGGCCGCATCGTGGCGGCGCCGAGCACCAGCGTCTCCTCCCGCCCGCGACGGTGCAGCATGCGGTCGGTGAAGACGTGGCCGCGCTCGAAATCGGCGGCCAGCTGGATTTCGTCGACGGCAACGAAGGCGACGTCGAGATCGCGCGGCATTGCCTCGACTGTGGCGACCCAGAAGCGCGGGTTCGGCGGCTTGATTTTCTCTTCGCCGGTCACGAGCGCGACCGCTTCGGCGCCGACCCGCTCAACGGCGCGGTTATAGACTTCGCGGGCGAGAAGCCGCAGCGGCAAGCCGATTATGCCCGACGAATGCGCCAGCATTCGCTCGATAGCGAGATGGGTCTTTCCGGTATTGGTGGGGCCAAGCACGGCAGTGACCCCAGCGCCACGCGCACGCAGATCACGGTCGGCAGGCGGCGAGAACGAAATCGGCATTAAAGTCCCGGCGTAACGGCCCCGCTTTCGCCCCCGCAAGGAAGCGGAGGTAAACCGGGGACAGGTGTCTGTGTATCACAACGCGACGGTCGAAAGCTCTGTGCTTAAGATGTGGAACGAGTCTCGAACGAATCGCGGCCGAATCGGCGACTCGCGGGCTGTTCGAGTTTGTTCACCGCGAGATATGGATACATCGGCCGCCTTAAACACCATATCGGGTGTCGAAGGCTGGTTTGAACCGTCGTTTTCGCGCCCAATCGGTTAACGTCCCGCGCAACCACAAATCCGCCCCGAGTCAAGAGGGAGCATCCTGTGAATTGCGGGGAGCCGACGCGCGATACTGCGCCCCTGTACATGTAGGTCTAGGTTCCTTGCCTCGTGTCGTAGCCGCTCGCTGCGGTTTCGGATCACTGCGTCTTTGCGATTGCGCGCTGCGGTTCCGCCACCGAGACGAATTGCTTGGCCATCAGCACGCCAGGACCAAGCGGCGTCGGCATCGAGAAGCGAAACGGGACCAGCACGCGCGTGCCTGCGATCGGCGCCAGCCAGACTTCGGCGTCACGCAGTTCAATCAGATATTTGATCGCCGCACGATCCGGCACATAGCCGGAAATTGGCGTGAAATACAGCGCACAGACCACAGCCGGGCCTTCGTAGCCCTTTTCCGCTTTGACCATTTCCATGCGCTTGAATTGGCTGTGCAGGTCGTAGCGCACGCGCCCATCGAATACCGAGACTTTGCGATTGCAGGCTTCCGGCGTCACCGGATCGCCACTGCCGCCGACGCGGGTGAGCGCCGACGTCATCGGGTCGACGACACCCCGCCGATCGGCGTCGGTAACCGGAATGCGATCGGGGAGCGGCAGAAGCGGGGGTTCGGCCCAGTAATTCGTTACGTTGCCGTTGGTGAGCGAAATGTGCACCTCGTCGACGTGGCGGTTGTCGACGATGGTCGCCGAATAGCTCGTCGGCACCGGCTGCCCGCCGATCACCGTCCCCTGCGAGGCGCCGTTGCCGCGCGCACCGGTGAAGACCTTCAACAGGCCCGCCGTCGCGCCGCTTGCGGCGGATGTGTAGGTGTTGTCGGAAATCTCAACGACCCAGGTGCCCTGACCGACCGGAAGCCCGGAAATGCTGGCGACGTATTGGGCTTCGAGCCGACCCTGCGCATGCGCCACACCGGCGACGAAGGCGGCCATGAGCGCCATAGCGCAAACCGCCGCGACGGGCGCGGCGGATCTGGCATTGCGCAGAAGCCGATTGGGCACAGCAAGCACGGGATCTATTTGTCCTTAATCCCCGCGGGTAAGCGAGATCCGCAACCGAACGACTATACACAGAAACGCCTGCCGGCACGGAACTCATCGCATTGTCTTGGCAGAGAATGCGACCTTTCTGTGGATTTCGGGGGCAGTTGCCGAGGCGCTCACCAGAAAGCTCCGATGTGTGACGTGAAAGCGACGTGCGCTTGACGCCTAAGAGGGGCCCCACTATAGGTCCGCAAACTTTCAACCACCGTTTTGCCTCAAGGCGCCGCTCGACGCGGAAAATTGAAGGATTTCAGCCATGCCGTGGCGTTGCGAACTGACTGGAAAAACCCGCCAGATCGGGCACCGGGTCAGCCATTCCAACCGCAAGACCAAGCGGCGCTTTCTGCCGAACTTGCTTAATGTCACGCTGATGTCCGAAGTGCTGGGACGCTCGGTACGTTTGCGCATCTCGGCCAACGCGCTGAAAACCGTCGATCATCGCGGTGGCCTCGACGCTTTCCTCGTGGTCGCCAAGGACGACGAGTTGTCGCCGCGCGCGCTCGAACTCAAGCGCCAGGTGGTCAAGAAGCGCACTCCGGCCGCGGCTTAATCTTCGTCAATTCGCACCACATCGGACTTGCGGTGTGCGTCGTGGCGCACATCCGATCAACGCTCCCATAGCGTCAAGCCCAATCTGCTGCCGGCACCTTTAAGGCGGTTCAGGCTGCGCGCGATTTAGCGGTCTTAGAAGTCCGCGCAAGGATTCCGCGCAGCTCCGGCAGGCAGGAGCCACAATTGGTGCCGGCGCGAAGCAACCGGCCGATGTCGGCGACGCTTGCCGCGGTGCCCGCCGCAATGGCATTGCGGATAGCCGACAGCCCGACGCCATAACACGCGCAGATCACCGGGCCGGTTTCGGCCAGTCCCTCGGCGCTACGTCCGGAGAGCAAAACGCGCCGGTCGCTTTCGGTCACGCTTTGAGCTTCGAACAGCGCACGTAGCGCGTCCCAGTGCGGTGGCGCTGCCGCCGGCCCAACGAAGATGCAGCCGTCGAGGCGGCCAGCGCGGAATGCCGCGACGCGGACGACGCCACGCTGAGGGTCGACATATTCCGCAAGCTCGGCGTCCGGCGGCATCAGCCGCTTCGCGAGCTCGTGCCAACGCCCAGCCGGTTCGTTGGTGGCAAAGAGCAGCCCCTCGCCGCCCGCGACGGCCACACGAGCGAACCATGCGGCCGCCGGCAATTCGATCGGATGACGCGTCAGCGCAAAGCCGCGGCTGGCAAACCCCACGCGCTGCACGCGCGCGGAGGTGGCTTTCAGATCAGGCTGCCCCGAAAACGGATCGGTCGCCGCCGTGACCATGGCGCCGACGCGGCCATCGCTGGAGTTGGCACCGCTCCAATGAATCGGCGCGAAGATCGAGCCGCGCCGCTGACCGGCCGCGACCGAGACTTTGAGAATCGCGCTGCCGTGACGCGTGACGACCTTGGCGAAGCCGCCATCGGCAAGCTTATGCGCTTTGGCGTCGGCCGGACCGATTTCAACAAACGGCTCCGGCAAATGCGCGCCCAGACGCGGGCTCGATCCGGTCCGCGTCATCGTGTGCCATTGGTCGCGCACGCGGCCGGTGTTGAGCCGCAACGGATGGGCTTCGTCGTACGCATGCCGCGGGTCTGGCGGGCGCGGCGCGACGAAACGGGCGCGGCCGTCATCGGTGAAAAAACCGCCGGCGGAAAAAAACCGTCGCTCTTGCTGCGGCTCGGCCGCGCGCGCCGGCCACATGACCGGATCGAGCGCGTCATAGGCCTCGTCCGACAATTGCGCGAGCGCGCCGATATCGAAATCGCGTTTGCCATCGTTCTCGAACGCGGAAAGCGCGGCGTGCTCGCGAAACACATCGGCGGGATGGCGGTAGTCGAAGCTGGCGCCAAACCCCAGGCGCCGCGCCACCTCGCTGACGATCCACCAGTCCGGCCGCGCCTCGCCCGGCAGCGGCAAGAAGGCGCGCTGCCGCGAGATGCGGCGCTCCGAATTGGTAACAGTGCCGCTCTTCTCGCCCCAGGCCGCCGCCGGCAGCAACACATGCGCGCCGGCGTCGACTGTGTCGTTGTGCAAGACGTTTTCAGAAACGACAAACAGGTCCAGTTTCTTCAGCGCCTCGCGCACCGCACCGGCGCGCGGCAGCGACACCGCCGGATTGGTGGCCATCACCCACAAGGCCTTGATCGTTCCGCGCGCGATGGCCTCGAACAGATCAACGGCTTTCAATCCCCCTCGCGTCGCCATGTGCGGCGCGCGCCAGAAGCGGCGGACGCGATCGACCGCGTCGGGCGCGAAGTCCATATGGGCCGCAAGCTGGTTGGCGAGTCCGCCGACTTCGCGCCCGCCCATCGCGTTGGGCTGACCGGTGAGCGAAAACGGACCCATGCCGGGGCGGCCGATGCGGCCGCTGGCGAGATGAACATTGATGATGGCGTTGACCTTGTCGGTGCCTTGCGCCGACTGATTGACACCTTGCGAGAAACAGGTGACCACCCGCTCGGTGGCGCGGAACAGATCGAAGAAACGCGCAACGTCCGCTTCTTGGAGCGCGGTCGCACGCGCGGTGCTCGCCACATCGGCGGCAATTTCCCTGGCGCGCGCCAGCGCATCGACAAAACCCGCCGTGTGCGCGTCGATGTAAGCGTAGTCGAGCGCCAGCGTGTCGGCGAGGTGGGAGAGGAGGCCGCAATAGAGCGCCGTGTCCATGCCGGGCGCGATCGGCAGAAACAGATCGGCCTCGGCGGCGCTCGCGGTGCGCCGCGGATCGATGACGACGAGTCTAGCGCCGCGCTCGCGCTTGGCGGCGATCATGCGCTGGTAGAGAATCGGATGGCACCATGCCGCATTCGAGCCGACCAGTACGATGAGATCGGCTTCGTCGATGTCGCGATAGGTGCCGGGCACGGTATCGGCGCCGAAAGCACGGCGGTGACCGGCAACGGAAGACGCCATGCACAGGCGCGAATTGGTGTCGACGTTGGAGGAGCCCAGGAACCCCTTCATCAGTTTGTTGGCGACGTAATAATCTTCCGTCAGCAATTGACCAGAAAGATAGAACGCGATCGCGCCCGGTCCGTCACGTTCGGCGATAGCCCGAAATCCGCCGGCGACCTTGTCGAGCGCCGTGTCCCAATCGATACGGTCGAGCGAACCATCCGCTCGCCGCAGCATTGGATGCAGGAGCCGCCGCTCGAGCGCCAGCGTCTCGCCCAAAGCGGAGCCTTTGGAACATAGCCGCCCGTCATTCGCCGGATGAACCGGATCGCCCGCGATCGCCGCACCGCCATTGCCGTCCGGCGACGCCAGGACACCGCAGCCGACGCCACAATACGGACACGTCGTGCGCACGGCCGGCGGATGCGAAGATCGCGCGTTCATTCAACTCTCGACGCTAGCGTCGTCGGCTTCATGCCGCGCGGCGTTCGGCCAGCGCCCGGCCGAAGACGAGATCGTGGCGGAACGAGTCGATCTGCGCGCCGGAACGCATCAGCTCGAGATACCAAGGCGCGTCGATCGTATCGCCGTAGAGCACAGCGCCGACGAGCCGTCCGCCGGCGACCACCAGCTTCTTGTAGGTGCGAAGGCCGGCATCGGCGAACACGATGGATTCGGTACCCGCCGCGCCGAGAAAATCTCCAGCTGAGAAGACGTGCACGCCGGAGACTTTCAGATTTGTGGCATTGACGCTGCCGCCATAACGCAGATCCCGGCCGGCAAGCCGCTCGGCGAGCACGTGCGCCTGCTCGTTCGCCGGCTCGACCAGTCCGTAACAAACGCCGCGATGCTCGGCGCATTCGCCGATCGCAAACACGTCGGACTTGCTGGCCGCGAGTCGATCGTCGACCATGATGCCGCGATTGACCGCGACCCCGCAGGCGGCGGCAATCTCGGCGTTGGGTTTGATGCCGACGGCAACGACCACCATCTCTGCCGCAATGCGCCGGCCGTCCTTGAACTCAACCGCTTCGACGCGGCTGTCGCCGGTAAAACGCGCGGTCTCGGTGTCGAGCAGCACCTCGATCCCCTTGGCCTCGACGGCACGCTTGAGCATCGAGGCGGCGCGCGCATCGAGCTGGCGTTCCATCAGACGATCCATGAGGTGAACGAGCGTCACTCGGGCACCGGCCTTGGCGAGGCCATAGGCGGCCTCGATTCCCAATAGCCCGCCGCCGATAACGACAACGCGCGTGCCGCGATGCGCCGCGCGCGAAATCGACGCCACGTCGGCCAAATCGCGGAACGTGAGCACGCCCGGCAGTTCGGCGCCCGGAACCGGCAGACGGATGGCGCGCGAGCCGGTGGCAAAGACGAGCTTGGCAAAATCAAGCTTGCTGCCGCCGGCAAGCATCACCTGGCGCGCCGGGATGTCGACTGCGGTGACCGGGGCGCCATAGCACAGGGTCACCCCGCGATCTCGCCACCAGTTCGCCGGCTTGAGCAACGTATCGCGGGCCGGCACTTCGCCGGACAGCACCGACGAGAGCAGGATGCGATTATAGGCGAGCTCCGGCTCCCGGCCGATCACCGCGATGGCGTAACGGCCGAGCGAGCGCTGGGCGAGCTCCTCGCACAGCCGCGCTGCGGCCATGCCATTGCCGATAATGACCAGCGGCTCGCTCATGACTGCGCTCTCATTCCGCCGCGACGCTGCGGCCATAGGCCTCATCGATCATGAATTGAGACAACAGCGCGTATGCAGCGCTCCACGCGGCTTCGAGCTCGGGCGTCCATTGCTCGCCGAGGCCGCGTTCGAGCGTCCAGAGCAACGCCGAGCCAACAGGCTCGTAATCCGACGCCTTCACCCCGAAATCGACGTGACGTTTGGCCAGCGCGCTCGCGGCCGGCAGGATGGAACTGAGATTGTCGAGGCCGTTTACAACGACCGCAAGCGTGGCCATCAGCTTGCGGCCCTGCTCCTTCATGTCGCTGTGAAACAACGGTTTGACTTCGGGGGCGATTTCAAACAGACGCCCGTAGAAGAGCGCCGCCGCCTGGTCGGCAATCGGCACAACCTTCGTAAAGCTGTCTTGGATCGCTTTGACTTGTTCGGGAGTCATCAGTCCTATTCTCGCACTCCAATCCCCGCAGTCCTGTTACAGCGTGTCCTGTTCCAGCATGTCCCGGGCCCGCTCGCTGCCGCGCGGCTCCGGGAACGCACCAATGAAGATTAAGCGCCGCCGGCGCGACCTCTTCGGCTGTTTCTATTCAAGCTTCATGCCAACGCGTGAGGAAGCAGAAGCAACGGCGCGGCAACGACCTAATCGAGGCCTTTCGACAGGCTCAGACGCATCGTCTGCTTAGACCAGCCGCATTATGCGGAATTCATGTGCACGGCGTTTTTCGTGTGCACGGCGTTTAATGTCCTGACCATGCTGCCTGCGTTCTGTCGAAGGCACCCGACTGCCACGCGACCTATCGCCGAAGCTTTGTCCATTTTGACCATCTGCTGTGCAGCGACGCGAACAAAGCAGTCAGTCTAATTCGCGCCGCGATCAATTCAGGGCCAGATTGCCGAATGGATGAGCAACAACTGTCGCTGCGCCAAACTGACAGAATATTTAGATGCAAATGGTCGCAGCCAATCGCAATACGCGATCAAGCTGTGGTCCTGGCATACGCTTTGCTGGGCTTCCTTCCATCGTGAAGGAGCGACAGCCATGCATGGCCACAAAGTCGAGCAACTGATCATCGCGACGGTTGGTTTCTTTTGGTGCTTTCTCATGTGGTTTTCCACCGCCGCGTTCAGCCCGAGCATTGCAGC
>DATJTL010000096.1:0-17731 GCA_035503415.1 Xanthobacteraceae bacterium | reverse complement strand
GTTTCTCATGGTTGTTGATCCCGCGCTATCGTGCAGCGCGTTGGCGACAAGCACGGGAAATCCCGACAAGATACTGTGCGACATAGCCAAGGTGATCTTTGCCGAGTCTACCGACAATTTCGATCATGCGTTCTGGAAGCTCGCGGTCGCCAAAGCGGCGGTGGGCTGGCCCGATCATCTGATAGCGTTTTCGTTCGCTGTATTGATGGTGACGCACTTCCTTCCCAAACACCGATACAACATGAGCAGGCCCTTTCACGCCGAGGGCGGCACCACGAAAACAGTGGGCGCGATTGCCAGCATCGCTCTCATCAGCGTGGCCGCGGGGACGCTTTGGCGCGAGTGGGAAGATATGGACCTCTCGCATACGTGGCCCTGGGTTCTCTACCCCGTCTTTGCTTTAGCGATCCTGCTGTTGGCAAACCGGTACAAATCCTGGGGCATTGCCTCCACCAACGATATTTATCACCGCATAAACCCTGATCTGGAGCCCGCTTTCGAAGACGCCATGCGATTGGGCATGGTTTTTTCGGTAATCATCTACTTCCTCTTGAGCGGCATGTGCGGCGCCGATTGCATCGTGTTCGGAAGGCCCGGTGACGAGACGGTGAACAAGGTCACAGGCGCGGTCGGGGTCGCTTTCATCATTATCTCATTCCGCTACGTCTCGATCATCATCGCGCGCTCCTCGCGCCCGATTCGGAGACTGCTGGCCGACGTCTAGTTTGGCCTGTCGCGGAGCGGCTGCCGAATTCTCGACGCGGTGGAGCCGGTCGTGCGCAAAATGCAAAAGCGGCAAGATAGCGAGCGATCATCTCGGTCAGTAAAGTTCGTTGTTTTCTTTGCTACGCATGGCGATTTTATTTTAAGCGGGACATGGCGGACCGACTCCAAAGGACACCGCGAAGATCGACCTAAATACACGATGATCATCACCTCATGGCACTTGGCCGCCACGCAGGACGCTTTAGATGCCGGCTTGCAATTTATCGTTTACGCAACCTAATTTTTAGGACACAATGAGATGTGCGGGGTTGGGAGCCACGGTGCCGCGGATATTTCTCAGTCATTCAAGTGCCAACAATGCGCATGCCGTCGTTTTGTACGATTGGCTGCAGCGTGAGGGCTGGAAGGACGAGGTCTTTCTTGATCTCGATCCGAAGCGCGGCATCGTCGCGGGAGAACGATGGGAACGCAAGCTTAATGAATCCGCCAACCGATGCGAGGCAGTACTGTTCCTCGTGTCCAATGCATGGATCTCGTCGGTCTGGTGTCGCAAAGAACTCAATATCGCGCGGCACCTGAATAAGCGACTCTTTGGTGTTCTGATAGAAGACCTCAAACCTGCCGACGTTCCAGAAGACCTCACCGACGCTTGGCAGGTGGTTCGTCTGGCCAGTGGGCGTGATGGCGTCCTGCTCACCGGAACTGTGCCGATCACGCACGAGGAAGTATTTGTTACTTTCTCCGCGGAAGGCCTGCAGCGGCTCAAGTATGGATTGGAGCAGGCTGGGCTAGCACCGAAATTCTTCGCGTGGCCACCGGCGGATGACCCAAACCGCCCGCCGTATCGCGGGCTGCGTCCGCTCGAAGCCGAAGACGCCGGAATTTTTTTCGGACGTGACGCCGCGGTCATCGAAGCGCTCGATCGGCTGCGCGGCATGCGCGATGGCGCGCCGCCGCGCCTCTTCGTCATTATCGGCGCTTCAGGTTCAGGCAAGTCGTCGTTCTTGCGCGCCGGCCTGTTGCCTCGGCTTGCGCGCGACGACCGGAATTTCTTCCCGCTACCCGTCATCCGGCCGAACCGGACCGTCATTTCTGGAGACAACGGCCTGCTCGTCGCACTCGAGGGCGCGTGCCGCAAAATTGAGGTTCCAATAACGCGCGCCGACCTGCGCCAGGCCATCGACGGCGGTGCGCCAAGCCTGCGTAAACTTTGGCAGACCATCATCAAGAAGGTAACTCCGACCGCGGTCGATCAGGCAAATCCGGTCAAGCCGCCGACGATCGTCGTGGCCATCGATCAAGGTGAAGAGCTTTTTCTCGCCGAAGGCCAGGACGAGGCGCGGAAATTTCTCGCCTTGATGCGGGAGATGGTCGCCGAGGACGAGCCCGCGCTGATTGTGTTGTTCACGATTCGCTCGGATGCTTACGAGCGATTGCAGCTCGCAAAAGAGCTGGAAGGGGTGCATCAGGAAACGATCAGCCTACCGCCCATGCCGAGAGGCTCCTATGCCGAAGTCATAAAAGGACCGGCGAAGCGGCTCGAGGAGACGCCGCGCGAGATCCAAATCGAGGACAGTCTGGTCGACGCCTTGCTTGTCGATGTCGATAAAGGCGGCTCCAAGGACGCTTTGCCGTTGCTCGCCTTCACTCTCGAGCGGCTCTATCTGGAATATGGGGGCCGCAAGCGGTTGATGCTCGCCGACTACGAAACGCTCGGCAGAATCAAAGGCTCGATCGAAGCCGCGGTTGAGGGTGCGCTCAAGGCTGCCGATAACGATCCGGCGATTCCGAAGGATCGTACCAAGCGGCTGGCGCTGCTGCGCAACGGTCTTATTCCATGGCTCGCCAGCATTGATCCGGAAAACGGCGAGCCGCGCCGTCGCATTGCCGCACTGTCAGAGATTCCCGCAGAATCACGGCCGCTTATTCAGTTCTTCGTCGAGCAACGCCTGCTGGCAACCGACATCAGCGAGGTCACCGGCGAGCAGACCATTGAGCCGGCGCACGAAGCGCTGCTGCGGCAATGGAGTCTGTTGCGGGGCTGGCTGGCGGACGATACGGGACTGTTGCGCATCATGGAGGCGGTCAAACGCGCATCCAAAGATTGGGCCAGCAACGGCAAAACCACCGCATGGCTTACACATAACGGCAGCCGGCTAGAGGCGGCCGAGCGATTAGGCGCGCGCAAGGAACTCGCAGCTGGGCTCGGTGGCATTGACCGCGCGTACCTCGCGGCATGCCGAATGGCGGAAACGGCAGCGGTGAACCGCCGTCGCGTCCTCCAAGCCCTTATCTATGTGCTCTTGATCGGCATCATCGGGGGGCTGCTCGGCTGGATCAATCAGGCGTCCATCATCAAGCAGGTAAATTGGTATACGAAGATGCGGCCCTACATGGCGAGCGTACGGCCTTACGTGCTCGCGGCAGAGACCGAGCGAAGCCTGAAGCCGCAGGCGACCTTCCGCGAATGCGCGGAGAAGTGCCCAGAAATGATTGTGATTCAGGCCGGCGACTTCACGATGGGGTCGCCCGTGGAAGAAGAAGGCCGACTTACTGATGAGGGCCCGCAGCACCACGTTGTGATCTTAAAGCCCTTCGCCGTTTCCAAGTACGTCGTGACTTTCGCCGATTGGGACGCTTGCGCCTCGGTTGGCGGGTGTCCGCCGGCAAGTGATAGCGGCTTTGGGCGGGGTACAAGGCCGGCCATCAACGTAAGTTGGGATGATGCCGAGGCCTATGTGGCCTGGTTCGCCGCCATGACAGGCAAGCCATACAGACTTCTTACCGAAGCCGAATGGGAATATGTGGCTCGTGCTGGAACCACGACCGCTTATTCCTGGGGGAACGACATCGGCGTCAACAAGGCTAATTGCTTTGGCTGCGGCAGCCAGTGGGATAATAAGGAAACAGCACCTGTCGGATCGTTCAAGGCCAATCCGTTCGGGCTTTATGACGTGCATGGCAATGTCTGGGAGTGGGTTCAGGACTGTTACCACACCGATTATAATGACGCGCCGGCAGATAGTTCCCCATGGACAAAGGGCGATTGCAGTCGCCGGGTTCGTCGTGGCGGCGGTTGGAGCTATGTTCCGCGCATTCTACGTTCCGCCAGCCGCGGGTCGGATGCTCCCGTCAACCGGAGCGCTTACATCGGTTTCCGTCTGGCCAGGACGCTCAATCCTTGAACATTTCCGCTTGAATCCAAGACGCACAATGCGAGGAATGTGCGAATTCATGATGCTGAACATCCCGATCGGAAGCAGCAATTGAACACGGCGAGACCGGGCTTCGTAAAGGCCCTCCAACACGCAACGAGCACACTCCTAAAAGCTGCCGGCAACGTTGAGATGGGCTTCACTCGTCGAACGTCAAATGTTCGCCCCCTTTGAACCACCTTTGCTTGCCGCTTTTCGTAAATACTTTCACCATACCCGTACCCGCGGCGAATGCTTGTGTGCCAATGACCTTGACAATGGCAGTCTCCTCGATGGCGACCACTGGGTTGCCCCACACTTGATGAAACTCACGAATTCGCAACGTCCTCGTCTCGCTGTGCGGCGCATCCGTCGCGGACCGTTCAACATAATGTGGGTTTATGTTGAAATGCACGAGCGCTAAGGCTTCGAACTGGGTCAAGCCCACCACATTCCAATCATTGGCCGTTAGAATATTCGGTCCGGCGATATTTGCTCCAGCACTCGAGCCGATATATGGGAGCCCACCCCGAATTCTCTCACGCAGAGCGACAAGCAAGCCGGATTCATGCAATCGCTTCAAAAGCGTTGAGGTGTTGCCTCCGGGAATTATGAGCGAATCGACCTTGTTCAGCGCATCCACCCAATTCGCATTCCAACGAATATGCACAAGCTCCCGTGAGATCCGCGGAGAAACTTTAGTTAGATGCTCCTCCATAGTGTGAAAATAGGACTGCTCATCAAAGAGATTAGCTGCGGTTATAAGCCCTGCTCTTCTTGATGATGTTATAAATTTGAGCATCTCATCTTTGCAGTGCTCAAACGGCGGTGAAAGAGTGGCGCCAACTAAAAATAATCTCATGCGACCTCTCTAGGAATTCGCTTGATCTACTTTTGCAAATTGCACCTACAAAGAAATCCACGGAGGTCGGCCTCAAGTCAATCCTTCGAGCAGACACTTGCCAACCAACCGAGACTCGGCTACAATACTATTTTGATGGTTCATTTATTCGGGGGCTTGGGCATGAAGAGAATTTTGCTTCTGACCGCAATCATCCTCGCGCTAGGCGCCGCTGCAGCGGTTGTGCAGTTTGTCTTCTCTCCGCTTACTGCTGCAGCCTGTCCGTACTCGCAGCCTACGCCGCCTCCGCCTCCGTGAGCCGGAACTGCTGACAGCATGCTCCGATCTCCGGAACATCCGTCGCGTTCGCTTTATTTCGTGAACGGGTGGGTTGACGGTGCGCTGATCGGCGGTTTGTCGATCATTGTATTCATCGCGTTGCGCCTGTTTGCCCGCGGTGAGGTAACTCGCGAGGCGGTCCTGGCTGCCTCGGTGCTATCTGTATTCTTCAACTATCCACATTTTTCGGCGACACTTTACCGGCTGTATCAAAGTCCGGACAACGTCCGGCAATTTCCGGTCACCTCGATCGGGCTGCCGATCTTGCTTATCGGCGCCATCGCCGCATCGCTCTGGCAGCCCGACCTTGTCGCTCCGTATCTCATCACATTGTTGCTGTTCTGGTCGCCATACCACTACAGCGGCCAGACCATCGGCATCACCATGCTGTACGCGCGGCGCAGCGGTTTCGAGGTGGGACGCTGGCAACGCTTGGCGCTAAGCACTTTTGTATTTTCGACTTTTATCGCCAATTTTTCCTACCCGCGCAGCGGCGATCCCATTATGCGCTACGGGGTGTTGATTCCAGTTATGCACTTCCCGGCTTGGTTCGCCGAACTGACTTTTGCAATCATGATTGTTTCCGGCGCGGCACTCCTCGGCTTCGCTTTCACCTGGAGCCGTGCGCGCAAGAAAATACTGCCGCCGATCGTGCTTCTTCCCGCGCTTACGCAGTTGGTCTGGTCTCTGCCGGGCAAGCAATCGGCAATGTTCATCGAATTCGTTCCCCTGTTTCACAGCCTGCAATATCTTTACATCGCCTGGGCCATGCAGATCGGTCTGCGCATGGGCGAGCCTGCTGCCGACGGACCGCGCCGCTTGGTTTCGCACGAGACGCTGCGTTGGCTGCTGCGCAACAGCATCGGCGGCATAGCGATGTTCATCGCGCTACCCTGGGTGTTGTTCTGGGTCAATGTGCCGATGGTCACGGTTGCCGGGATCGTGGTTGCGGCACTCAACATTCAGCACTTCTTTGTTGACGGCGTGATCTGGAAATTGCGCAACACCCGCGCCACCTCACCGCTGATGCTGAACCTCGCCGACTGGGCGCCGCAGGGCGTGCCGGTGACGGTGTGATGCGCCTTGGCGCCTGGCGTGCCGGATTTGCGCTCTTCTCGATATCTCTTTGCTGCAATCGCGCCCTCGCACAGCAGCTGCCTCGCCCGATCGAAGCGGAACTGACCGGCCGCGAAAAGTTTCTCGCGGTGGCCATCGGCACGATGATGCTGTGCGGTATTCTGAGTTTTGTTATGCGCGGCCGCATATCCGAACGGACCCACGTTGCGATCGCGTTGTTCGTTGTGCTGATAGGCGGCTTTAGCCTGCTCGTATTGTTCGGCGGCACTCTCTATGACGTGCCGTTAGCGGCTGCGCTTATACTTCTGCTGCTGGTCGGCATGTTCAAGCTGATGAGCACGTTCGAAAGCGGCCTAAAAACCGAACGCAAAAGCACCAAGGACTGAACGTGCACGGAAGGTGCTGCGCTTATGGCGCCGCGGCCCTGAAGAATGACGGCTGAATTATGGTTTTGCTGGCTTTGCTATAGCGCCGCCGCGTCGGACTCGCCGGTGCGGATGCGCAAGGCGTGATCGAGCGCCATGACGAAAATCTTGCCGTCGCCGATCTGTCCAGTCTTGGCGGCAGCCGAGATGCTGTCGACCACCTTGTCGACCTGGTCGGACGGGCAGGCGATTTCCAGTTTGATCTTGGGCAGGAAACTCACGGCATATTCGGCGCCGCGGTAGATTTCGGTGTGGCCCTTCTGGCGCCCATAACCCTTCACCTCGGTGACGGTCAGACCCTGAACGCCGATCCTGGTGAGCGCGTCGCGCACTTCGTCGAGTTTGAACGGCTTGATGATGGCCATAACGATTTTCATCGACTTGTCTCCCTCGCCCTCCCGCGGCTTCATCGAACGCGCAGGTCCCGGCAAGCAACGACCGCGCCAAAGCTTGCGACCGCAGTGGCTAGCGGTCGGCGCGCCGGTCGCCGATACCGCGTACGACGACAATCAAGCCCCGTGCCAAACTCGTCCCCGCGAAATCGGGGACCCAGTGCCTTTCCACGGGACTGCGAGCATCCCCTGGATTCCCGCTTGCGCGGGAATGAGCGGGCGAATGCTCCAACCCGAAATCGCCAGTTCCTGCCCAAAAGTTGGGCGGCGGCACCACGAAGTGTCGCCATTTGCAGCGTATTTATTGCAGCGCCTCGCCGTGCTGGGTCACGTCCAGGCCCTCCATCTCGCTTTGCCTGTCGACACGCAGCGGCACGAATGCCGAGACCGCCTTCAGCAATAAGAATGTGGCGCCGGCGGACCACACCAGCGTGATCACGATGCCGTAGAGCTGGGTGAGGACTTGGCCGGGATTGCCCTCGAGCAATCCGGAGACGCCGCCGACCGAGGACGTGGCGAACACGCCGACCAGCAGCGTCCCGGTGGCGCCGCCCACGCCATGGACCCCGAACACGTCGAGCGAGTCGTCGTAGCCGCAAACGATCTTGAGCCAAGTGCAGCTGTAGAAGCAGATCAATCCGGCGGCGATGCCGATGACGAGACCGTGCCACGGCAGCACGAATCCGGACGCCGGCGTTATGGTGCCCAGTCCCGCCACGGCGCCGGAGATCATGCCAAGCACCGAGGGCTTGCCGCGGGTCCACCATTCGAGCGCCATCCAGGTGAGCGCCCCCGTCGACGCGGCGAGGTGGGTGGCGAGGATCGCGAACACGGCGCGCGATCCGACGGCGAGCGCCGAGCCGCCGTTGAAGCCGAACCAACCGACCCACAACAGCCCGGTCCCAATCACCGCGAGCGACAGATTGTAGGGCGCGAAATTATCGGTGCCGTAGCCGCGCCGGGAGCCGAGCACGAATGCGCCGACCAGTCCGGCAATACCGGCGTTAAGGTGGACCACGGTGCCGCCGGCGAAATCGAGCATGCCGGCTTCGGCGAGAAAACCGCCGCCCCAGACCCAGTGGGCGATCGGCACGTAAACGACGATCATCCAGAGGGCGGAGAACCAAAGAAAGGCGGAAAATCGCATGCGGTCGGCGACCGAGCCGGCAACCAGCGCCACAGTGATGACCGCAAAGGTCATCTCATACATCATGTAGAGCGCTTCCGGGATGCTCGGGGCGAACGAGCTCACCGTACCCATGCCGATGCCGTGCAGCATGACGCGATCGAGGGTGCCAAGAAACGGCCCGCCCTTGGTGAATGTGAGCGTGTAGCCGATCACCATCCACAGCACCGAGCCCAGCGCGGTCGCCGCGAAGGTCTGCGCCATCGTGGCAAGCACGTTCTTCTTGCGCACCATTCCCGAATAGAACAGCGCCAGTCCCGGGATCGACATCATCAGCACGAGGGCTGTGGCAGCGATCATCCAGGCGGTATCGGCGGGATTGATCTTGGCTATAGGCTGCGCCGCCGCCGGCGCGGCGCCCGCAAGCAAAAGCGCCCCGGCCGCCGCCGCGGCGCGAGTGAACGTTGCCAACCTCATCCTCTTTCCCTCGAAATGGAATTCCTGCCTGCCGGAATGACCGTTGCGGAAACCAGCCGCGATCTACCGGATCGTGTTCAAAGCGCGTCGGCGTCGGTCTCGCCGGTGCGGATGCGCAACGCCTGCTCGATGGGTGTGACGAAGACCTTGCCGTCGCCGATCTGCCCGGTTTTGGCGCCGGCGCTGATCGCCTCGACCACCCGATCAGCGTCTTCGTCGGTGACCGCGATTTCGATGCGGATCTTGGGCAGGAAATTCACAGCGTATTCGGCGCCGCGATAAATCTCGGTGTGGCCCTTCTGGCGGCCGTAACCCTTAACCTCGGTAACGGTCATGCCCTGTACGCCGACCCCCAGAAGGGCATCGCGCACGTCTTCGAGCTTGAACGGCTTGATAATGGCGGTGACGAGCTTCATCGAATGGCGCATTCCCGGAGAAATGGAATGCGCACATTATCGGCAACGTCGCCGATTTTTAAGTCATTTTTCGCCGATTGGCCCCAAAACCATGCCTAAATGGATGGCTTTGCCTGCTTTGCCGGCATTTTCGCCGCCTTCAGTCTCTCGTGGAGCGCTGGTCGCGTGCCGCGAGCGCGGTCAGACCACCCATGCCGGCCAGCACCAGACCAAGGAAAACCGCGATCGCCAGCGGGGTGCCGTTACTGTGGGGGACCGCGCCGAGCGCTTGCGCGCGGGCCATGCCGATCGACACCGCGGTCGCGGCAATCACGAACGAAACGGCGAGCGCGACGGTGGCGAGCAATTCGATGCCGGCGGACCGGCGCTTGGAGAATTTCCGTTCAGTAGCGGGAGACGCAAAACCGACCTTCCCGGTCAGCTCTGTCATGTGAAGCATCCTTCGCGAATCAGTTTGCATATTCGCGAGGATCGTCGGGCAGGCCGGCGCGGGTTCGGCCAAACTTGGGCGAACCTATTGACGAACAAAGGCAATTTCGTGGTTTTGGTTAATGAAGTGTTAACGCGCGGCGCCTTCGGACTAATAAAGGACGAGTGTGGTTTTCAGGTATCAGGTGTCGGGTATCAGGCGTCGGGGATCGGGCGTCGAGGATCAGGCGCCAGAGATCAGGTGACAGAGATCAGACCTCACCAATCGCGAATCAAACATGCTTCAGAGATCGAACCGACTGACACCTGATTCGTCCCGCGACATTTAAATCGCCGGGATCGCCGCCATCGGGTTGAAGTCCATCGTCACGTGACCGGGCTCGGCGGCGACGCGCTCAAGCCAGGCGCGTACTGCGGGGAAGCCCCTAAGATCGTAACCGCACAGATGCGCCACGTGCGTGTAGGCGTAGAGCGCAATGTCGGCGATGGTGTAGCGATTGGCCGCGAAGTAGTCGTGCGCTGCGAGATGCTTGTCCATCACACCGAGCGCGCGATGGCCTTCCTCCATCCAATCCTCAATGGCGTGGCTCTGCAGATCGCGCCCGCCCTTGATCAGCGTGAGCCAGAAATAGGCCGCTCCCAGATTGGGCTCGAGAGAGTGCTGCTCGAAGAACATCCACTGCAACGCATCCGCCCGGTCGATACGGTCCTCGGGCGCCAACGGCGTGCCGCCGGCAATGTACCAAAGAATAGCGTTTGACTCGGCGAGGTAGCGGCCGGGCGTCACTTCAAGCAGCGGCACCTGGCCGTTCGGGTTCTTGAGCAGGAACTCGGGCGTGTGGCTCTCGCCCTTAAGGATGTCGATCTCGACCAGCCGATAGGGAATGCCGAGCTTCGCGAGCGCAAGTCGCGCCTTGTAGCTGTTGCCGGAACGTTGCATCGAATAGAGCGTAAACATCGCTCGCACCGGAAATCCGCGGCATGATCGTGTCGCCGTTGCGACTTGCAAATTACCTACTATTCGAACGCGGCGATGTCGTGACTGGGCGATGCGCCATGCTGCGCCATTTTAGCCGAGGCGGAAGCCAATGCCAGCGGCACGCCACGGTGAAGTTCCGCGCGCCTCAGCAGCAACGCGAAAGAAGCCAGCATCGCCGGCACTCCGAGCGGGATCAGCGTCGCCTGCGCGACGCTGCGCGTGACGAGCGGCACCAGCCAGAGCACGGCGAGCGCCGTTCTCTCCCACGGATGGAACCCGCGCATGACGCCGTCGACCGCGAAAAACGCGATGGCCGGTGCTAAAACCATCATGTCGTAGTCGAGCGAATAGGGCGTGGCGAGGATCGCGGCGATGCACAATGCCGCGCTTTTGACTGCGGGCGCCGCGGCGCTGCGCCACAGCCGGAAGATCGCGACGCCGAGCGCAAGTGTGAGCGCTGACTGCAAGGCATAAGCGAGCGCAACCGGAGCGCCCCACATGCGCGCCCACGAAAACACGCTCTGGATTTTCTGCCAGCCGGTATCGCCCTGCTCCAAGACGACGGTGCGCGAGTAGACGGTCGATAGCTGGAACGCGTGCCACACATGCGGGCCGAATGCGATGGTGGTGACGAGTGTCAGCGCGGCGAATGTGGCGGCAGCGCTGGCAAAGCTGCGCCAGCGTCCGCCGGCGATCAGCGCCAGCGGAATCATCAGACCGAATTGCGGCTTGTAGACCAGAAGCCCGATCAAAATACCTGCGACAATCGGGCGCCGGTCCAGCAGGACGAGCGCACCGCCGAGCAGCGCGGCGGTGAGGAATCCGTTCTGGCCGTGACCAATATTGATCAGCACCGCCGGATAGGCGAGAGCGAGTAAGAGTATAACACCTCTCCCCGCCACGCGGGGAGAAGGGAAAACAATTCCCCACATCATCAACAAATAAAGCGCGAGCGTGCTCGCCTGCCACACCGCAAGCGCCACTCCATAAGGCATCCTCGCCAAGGCGCCGGCGATGAAGAGAAAATAGGGCGGATAGTGCCAGCCGTAGAACGGCGTCGACTTGCCGAAGAGCGCCTGCTCGCGGGCATATTGTGTCGGCGGGTCGAACGGTGCGTCGGGGTTGCCCTCAAGCACATAAGTGCCGGCGGCGTAGACGTTGGAGAAGTCGGTGCCGAGCGGCCGGCCTTGCCGATCGACATCGCCGTGCGCGGTCGCGACCAGAAAGAGAAAGCCAGCGACCGAGGCGACGAGCAGCGTGACGGCAACGAGCCGGACGCGCTCGCGGCTAAGCCAATCGCCGCTTCGCAGCATCGCGCGGACCCGGTCCATGGCTGTTCCCTGCTCGAAAGACTAGCTGCGCGATTAGGCCAGCCGAGCCTTAATGGAACGTTGCGGTTTACGGGCTCAGACCGGCCGCGAGCCGGATCGCAGGATCTACGTAGATCACGGAATTACGATGAGAGGGGGCGCGCTTTACTCTTGCCTGGGCGCGGCGGTGGCTTTACCAAGCACCCGCTTTGCGCCCGCTCGGGCGAAGGGAGAAGCGAAATGGCCTTTCTGGCGGACCGGACCTCGCGCGTGAAACCGTCGGCCACCATGGCCGTGACGGACAAGGCGCGCGCGCTCAAGGCGGCCGGCCGCGACGTCATCGGGCTCGGCGCCGGCGAACCCGACTTCGACACGCCCGACAACATCAAAGAGGCGGCGATCAAGGCGATACGCGACGGCAAGGCGTCGAAATATACCGCCGTCGAGGGCATCCCCGAGCTCAAAGCCGCTATTGCGCGCAAGTTCAAGCGCGAGAACCAGCTCGACTACAAGCCGTCGCAAATCATCGTCGGCACCGGCGGCAAACAGGTGCTGTTCAACGCCTTTCTCGCCACGCTCAATCCGGGCGACGAGGTGATCATTCCGGCGCCCTATTGGGTGAGCTATCCGGACATGGTGCTGCTCGCCGGCGGCGAGCCGGTGGCGGTCGAGACGCGCATGGCCGACGGCTTCAAGATGAAGCCGGAGGCGCTGGAGCGCGCGATCACGCCGAAGACCAAGTGGCTCCTGTTCAACTCGCCGTCGAACCCGACCGGCGCCGCCTATACGCGCGCCGAGCTCAAAGCCATCACCGACGTGCTCGTGCGTCATCCGCACGTCTGGATGATGACCGACGACATGTACGAGCATCTGGTCTACGACGATTTCGAATTTTTCACGCCGGCGCAGCTTGAACCGCGGCTTTACGAGCGCACGCTGACGATCAACGGCGTGTCGAAGACCTATTGCATGACCGGCTGGCGCATCGGCTACGGTGGCGGGCCGGAATCGCTGATCAAGGCGATGGCGATGATTCAGTCGCAATCGACCTCGAACCCGACCGCGGTGGCGCAATGGGCCGCGGTCGAGGCGCTCGACGGGCCGCAGGACTTCATCCCCAAGCACAACAAGATCTTCAAGGAGCGGCGCGACCTCTGCGTCTCCATGCTCAACCAGGCGAACGGCATCAAGTGCCCGAAGCCGGAAGGCGCGTTCTACGTCTATCCATCCTGCGCCGGCACGATGGGCAAGACCACGCCCACCGGCAAGAAGCTCGCGACCGACGAGGACTTCGTCACCGAGCTGCTCGAGGCCGAAGGCGTGGCAGTGGTGCAAGGCACGCCGTTCGGCGTTGGCCCGGCATTCCGCATTTCCTACGCGACCGCGACCAGCGCTCTCGAACAGGCCTGTGCGCGCATCCAGCGGTTTTGCGGAAATCTGAAGTAGCCGGCCGTATCCCAGATCAGGTGCGTCGGAATGGCTTGCCGTGCGCGCAAACGGCAGGCGACGGCGGTATTTTTCTCGCTTATGATCGCCGGCAAGGCCCGATCAGCGGGCCCGGTGAGGGGAGATTGCATATGCTTCGCAATGCCTTCGCGGCGGCCTGCCTTGCCGCTGCCGCGCTCGTTCCGACCGTTGCCGCCGACGCGCAGCCCTCTCGCATTGAGGTCGGCACACTCAATTGCTCGCTCTCGTCCAGCGTCGGCCTGCTCGTCGCTTCGCAGCGCAATGTGAATTGCATCTTCCGGTCGGACAACACGCCGGACGAGGCTTACGTGGGGCGCATGACCTCGGTCGGGCTCAATATCGGCGTTACTTCCGGCGGCGTGATCGTGTGGACGGTGTTCGCCAATACCAATCGCTACACCGCCATGCTTGCCGGGCGCTATGTGGGGGCGAGCGCCGAGGCGTCGCTCGCCGTTGGCCTGGGCGCCAATGTGCTGGTCGGAGGATCGCACGGCTCGGTCGCACTGCAGCCGCTGTCGGTCCAGGGGCAGATCGGCTTTAACGTCGCCGCCGGCGTCACCGAACTGCGGCTCCATCCCGTCCAATAGTTCTGCCGCAGCGCACCCGCGCGCGGCAACCGGCCTGACCGCCGGGCGATGGCGCGCGCCCAATGTCGCGCCCCTTGACCTTCCCCGCCGACGTGAAACCATACGCGACTGCGGTCCGCCCGCCCTCCCCCCATTTGGGCGGGACAAGGGACCGAGCCACAAGTCAGTGAGTGGGAGGCGTTCATGGCGGCGAACGGCAATAACGGCGGGCGAGCGACGGGACCACGCGCCGTCGCGCTGGTCGGCCCCTTCCAAAGCGGCAAGACCACGCTCCTCGAAGCAATCATGGCCCGCACCGGCGTGATCGCCCGTCAGGGCTCGGTCGAGGCCGGCAACACCGTCGGCGACGCCAGCCCGGAAGCGCGCCATCACCGCATGAGCGTCGAACTCACCGCGGCGACCACCACTTTCATGGGCGATTCCTACACCTTCCTCGATTGCCCGGGCTCGGTCGAATTCGTCCACGACATGCGCGCAGTTTTACCGGCGGTCGATGCCGCGATCGTCGTCTGTGAAATGGACGAAAAGAAAATCCCGCAGCTGCAGCTCATCCTGCGCGAACTGGAAGAGCGGAAAATCCCCCGCATCCTGTTTCTCAACAAGATCGACAAGGCCGATGCCGGCGTGCACGACGTACTCAAACTGTTGCAGCCGGCATCGCGCACCAAGCTCGTCTTAAGGCAGATACCGACGTTCTCCGGCGATCTGATCTCCGGCTTCGTCGATCTCGCGCTCGAACGGGCCTTTGTCTACAAGGAGCACACCGCCTCGCAGGTCGTACCGCTGGAAGGCGAATCGGCCGATCGCGAAAAGACCGCGCGCTTTTCCATGCTGGAGACGCTCGCCGACCACGACGACGAGCTGATGGAGCAACTGCTCGAAGACATCCAGCCGCCGCGCGACAAGGTTTTCGACGATCTCACCCACGAGCTGCGCGAAGGCTTGGTCTGCCCGGTGTTGATGGGCACCGCCGTGCGCGCCAACGGAGTTCTTCGGCTGTTGAAGGCGCTCCGCCATGAATCGCCGGGCATCGCCGAAACTGCAAAGCGGCTGGGCGTGAAGGCGGGCAACGACGCAGTCGCCTATGTGCTCAAGACGCTCAACACCAGCCACGGCGGACGCATGTCGATCGCGCGCATGCTTGCCGGCCAGGCGGGCGACGGCACGATCTTCGTCACCGGCGACGATGAGGCTGGCCGCGTCGCCGGCGTGTTCAAGCTCGTCGGCCAGAACAGCGAGAAACGCGGGCCGGCGAGTATCGGCGAGACGGTCGCCTTCGCCAAGCTGGACAAGGCCAAGACCGGCGACACGCTGAGCGCCGGCGGCAAGCAGCCGCATCCGCCGCTCGCCAAGGTGGTTCCTTACGCGCCGGTGCTCGCCATCGCCATCACGGCGAAGGAACGCAAAGACGACGTCAAGCTCGGCCTCGCCCTCAACAAGCTCGCCGAAGAGGATCCCTCGATCACCATCGTGCACAATCCGGAGACGCACGAAGTGGTGCTGTGGGGCCAAGGCGAAATGCATCTGCGCGTCGCCACCGAACAGCTCAACCACCGCTATGGCGTCACCATCGAGCGGCGTCAGCCGTCGGTCGGCTACCGCGAGACCATTCGCAAAGGTGTCGTGCAGCGCGGCCGCCACAAGAAACAGTCAGGCGGCCACGGTCAGTACGGTGACGTCGTGCTCGATATCAAACCGATGCCGCGCGGCTCGGGCTTCTCTTTCGAAGACAAGATCACCGGCGGCGTAGTGCCGCGCAACTATATCCCCTCGGTCGAGGAGGGCGTTATCGGCGCGCTCAACCACGGGCCGCTCGGCTTCCCGGTGGTCGATCTGCACGTGGCGCTGGTTGACGGCTCCTACCATACCGTCGACTCCTCCGACATGGCGTTCCAGACCGCAGGCCGCATCGGCATCGCCGAGGGCCTGCCGCAGTGCCAGCCGGTGCTGCTCGAACCGATCCACCAGGTCGAGATCATCTGCCCGACCGAGGCGACGGCGAAGATCAACGCGCTCTTGTCCGGGCGCCGCGGCCAAATCCTTGGCTTCGATACCCGCGAAGGCTGGGAAGGCTGGGACACGGTGCGGGCGATGATGCCGGAGGCCGAGATCGGCGATCTCATCGTCGAAGTCCGTTCCGCCACCGCCGGCGCAGGCACCTTCACCTTCAAATTCGACCACATGGCTGAGCTGACCGGCCGGACCGCCGATCAGATCGTAGCTTCGCGCCGCGCCGCGGAATAAGCACACCCGCGGCCTTTGCCGGATGCCCGCGGCAGGCGGCGGCCATGCTTAACCGTTTCTCATCGCAGTCGCGCAAAATCGCGCACGGCCGTTACGCGTTACAAAGCATATTCCGCCTCAACGGCGCCGTATTAACGTACCTGCGGGTGGTGCTGAGTCATGAATACGACCCATCGATGATGATGGGTCCCTATGCTGCAGACGCTGCAAAAGCTGTTCGCGTCCAACAAAGCCGAACCCGAACCGCCCAACGGCAAGTTCACACTCGCCGACGTGCTGCGGCGAAACATGTTCGAGCTGTGGTACCAGCCGAAGATCGACCTGCGCGCCAACCGGCTGGTCGGCGCTGAAGCGCTGGTGCGCGCACGGCGGGCCGACGGCAGCATGATCGGCCCTGGCTCGTTCCTGCCCGGTGCCAGCGAGGAGGAGATGCTGGCGCTCACCGAGCGCGTCATCCTCACCGCCATGCGCGATTTCGAGGACTGCGCGGCCAACGGTGCCAACCTGAAGCTCTCGGTCAACGTTCCGGCCTCCGCCTTCGTCAAGCTGCCGATCGCGCAGATGCTGCGCGAGGAACGCCCGGCGGCGGCCACTTGGCCGGGCCTCATTCTCGAAGTCACCGAGGACGAGGTCATGCACGATCTGAAAATCGCCCAGGAAATCGCCGACGAGCTGCGCGCACTGCACTGCACGCTCGCGCTCGACGATTTCGGCGCCGGCTATTCGTCGCTGGCGCGGCTGCGCCAATTGCCGTTCAGCGAGCTGAAGATCGACCGCTCCTACGTCACCGATTGTCACAGCGACAAGGTGAATGCCGGATTGTGTGAGACCATCGTCGAATTGGCCAAGCGTTTCGATCTGAAAACCGTAGCCGAGGGCATCGAGACCACGCACGAAAGCCACAAGCTGCAAGGCATCGGCTGCGACATCGGCCAGGGCTATCTGTTCGCCAAGCCGATGAAGAAGGAAGCGTTCGTAGGCCTGCTCGGCCGGCGCATGGTTGGAGCCAAGCCTCCCGCGCCAAAGCGCCCCAACGCGGCGGCAGTGCTGCGCGACCTGTTCGCCGAGGCGTAGGAACGCCCGGCGACATCAACGCTGGCGACATTGTTGTGCCGCGCTACGGCGCGTGTATACCTGCAGCGGCAACTTCTGAATTGTCATGCTCCGCGACCCGCCTTCGCTCGCTCCGCGAGCTACGACGGGTTAGAGTCCGCCGAAGCGCTTTGCGAGTAGGCGGAAGGCAGAGCATCCAGTAGACATCGCCAATGCGATGAATACCGGATCATCCGCCTGCGCGGATGACGACAAGGCACGGATTTGACGGAGGACGATTATGCCAGCCTATTGGGTCGCGCGCTCGAAGATCAACGATCCGGTCGAATACAAGAAGTACACCGATCTGGTACCGGCGATCATCGCCAAATTCGGCGGCAAGGTGTTGGCGCGCGGCGGGCGCTTTCAGATCATGGAAGGGCCGCAGAAATTCGTTCGCTTCGTGGTGATCGAGTTCCCGACCTTCGAGCAGGGCGTCGCCTGCTTTCAATCGGACGAATACAACAAGGCCGCCGCATTCCGCCGCGCGAACGGCGCCGGCGAGGTCGAGACCATCATGGTCGATGGCGGCGACGCGACGAAATGATCGAAACTGGGATCATTCCGTCTCAATATTCGCAAACTTGATGACCTTCGCCCATTTCTCGGT
>DATJTL010000095.1:0-6349 GCA_035503415.1 Xanthobacteraceae bacterium | reverse complement strand
GTCGAACGATCCGGGACGCGATGCGGCTGGGGCGGGTTTTGCAGAGGTTTCCGTCCCTTCGCCGGCATTACCCGGATCAGGTTCAAAGGGTCACCGCCTGCCGTGCGGTCTCTCAGCGCCTGCCGGCGCTCCCCTCGGAACGGCCTTAATTTAGGCCCCCCACACCCGGTGTCAACGCGGGGACGCAATGGCTGCGCGATGGCTGTGTTGGCCTCCGGACATGACTGAATGACCGTTCGCGCCAGCGCGCTCCCCCTCTCCCCGCATGCGAGCCTGAAAGCGTGTGGGTGAAAATGGCGTTTCCCGGATGCGGTGCATCACGAAGTGGTGCACTGCTGATCCGAGATCGTCCCAAACTCAGCGCACTTCACGATCCCGGGTCCGCAGCGCATTGCTGCGCGCTGCGCTGCGCCCGGGAAGCAAGATCAAAAATTCTTCAAGAGCCGCTCGATGTAATCGAGTTCTTCCTGCGAACGGCCGAGATCGCCGTAACGCTTGCGCAAGTCCTCGATGATGCGGCGGGCGCGCTGGATGTCGATGTCGCCCGGCACCTTCACGGTCGAGTCGTCGCCGTATTCGTGGCCGCGCATCGGGCGGCCGAGCGGATCGGTGTCCTGGTCGGAGCGTGACTGACCGAAACGCCCAAGGCGGCCGGAGCCCGGTTTCTCGCCCATCTGCTGCTGCTGCATCGCCTGCGCCAGCGATTGCGCGCCCTTGCGCAGCGCGTCGAGCGCGCGCCCCTGCGAATCGACGGCGTTGTCGGTATCGCCGTTGCCGAGTTCGCCTTGCGCCTCGTTCATGGCGTCGCCGGCGCGGCCGAGCTGATCCAACTGGTCCTGGCCCGCACCTTTGCCCTGCTGATTCTGGCCCTGCTGGCCCTGACCCTGCTGCTGTTGGCCCTGCTGGCCGAAGCCGTGATTGCGCAGCTCATCGAGCAGCTTGTTGAGCCGGTCGCGCAGCGCCTGCTGGTCGCGCTGCAACTGGCCGGTTCCCTGCTGGCCGGGCTGACCTTGCCGACCGGGTTGGCCGGGCTGCTGGCCATTTTGGCCGCGCTGCGCCTGGCCCTGCTTGAAGGTGCGATCGCGCAAATCCTGCTGCTGGCGGATCATGTCGCCGAGTTCGTCGAGCTGCGACATCATCTGGTCGTCGTCGCCGCTATTGCCCGGCGAGGCCATCTGCAGATTTTCCATCATCTGCTGCAGCTGCTGCAGCAGCTCCTGGGCGGACTGGCGCGAGCCGCTGCGCGCCATGTTCTCCAGCCGGTCGAGCATCTGCTGCAGGTCGCGCTGGCTGAGCACGCGCGCATTGGGGTTGAGCGGCTGCGGCAGCTGCCCATTGTTGCGCAGCTGCTGGGCGAGCGCCTGCATGTAGCGGCTCATCGCCTCGCGCAGCTTATCCATCAATTGCTTGATCTGCGCATCGCTGGCGCCGTTCTGCAGCGCCTGGCGCAGCGCCTCCTCGGCGTTGCGCAAGGCGGCCTGCGCGTCAGCCACTTCGCCGTCTTCGAGGTCGACGGCCATCGACCACATCTGCTTGGTGACGTCGCGCAGGTCGTCGTCGCTCTTGGCGCGGACGAGCTCCCAGTGGATTTCGCGCAGGCCCAGATAGAGGCCGACGTTGGGCATGAACTTGTCGGGCGCGATGGTCAGCGCATCGATCGCGGTGAGCACGCGCTCGCGCGCATTCGCATCAAGCGCGAGATTGCGCCGCTGCTCGACCAGCGCCCGCGCCAAGGGCTTGGTAAACACGCGCTCAGGCAGCTGGAAGCTGAACGGCTCGCTCTTGCCGATATTGCCGCCATCGTCGTGGGCGACAAGCGTCATCGTCACTTCGGCGCCGGCCCACGGATGGTCGGTCAAATCCTTCAGCGTCTGGCCGACGCCGTTTTTGGTGCGCGCCTGCGGCAGGATCAGAGCGAAATCCGGCGGCCCGAACAGCGGATGCGGCGGCTGCGCTTGCGGCTTGCCGTCGTCCTTGCGTGCAAAGGTAGCCTCCGCCTGGGTCACCCCATAATCGTCTTCGAGCCGGTAGGACAAAAGCAGCGAACCGCGGCTCTGCTCCTGCGGATCCTTGGTCAGCGCGATGGTCGGTGGCTTGTCCGGAATGGCGTCGAACGCCCAGGTCGCGCCATCGCCGACGCCGCGCAAGGTCGCCGCCCCAGCCGCGGTGATGGTGAAGCGGTGTTCCTCGGTGCCGGCCGGAGCGTGGTCATCGTCCTTGGCCGATTCCTTGGCCGGCGTGACACCGCCGGTGCCCGACACCTGGAGATTGACGTTGCCGGTGGCGCGCACCACCAGCGTCGAGTTCACCGGAACCGAAACCGGCGCGGAAAGTTGCGCAAAGCTCTCGCCCGGACGCATGCCGGGCAGGATGACCGGCGGCTTGCCGGTATAGAGCGGCGGGATGACCCACGCATCGACGCGGAAATTGGCCGGCGCGACCACGCCTTCCCAGTTGAACGCCTCGGCAATACGCCGGAGCCGGTCGCCGCCGGCGGCGAAGAAAGTGGCGATGCAGGCGAGCAGCACCAGACCGCGCAGCGCATAAGGGTCGCGCCAGGCGATACGCGGCGACGGCGGCCCGGCCTTCAGCGAACGCGCGGCCTGCCGCGCCCGCTCGAGGTGGGCTTGCCACAGCGCCAGCGAATAGGGGTCTTGCGCGCTGACGGCGAGTTCGTCGGCGATCGCGGTCGCCGGCCGGTGCGCCAATCCGCTGTCACGATCGAGCCGGCGAACCGCATCCGCCAACCGCGGTATCCGTAAAAACACGAACGGTATCGCAACCGCGACGGCCAGCGCCGCGAATACCAACAGGCCAATGGCGCGCCCGAGCGGCGGCAACCACAGCCAAAGCCCAAGCCACGACAGCGCGAGGAATGCGCCGACGACCGTCGCCAGCGTGACAAGCGGCGGCCACAGCTTTTCCCAGAAAATCGCCCACCGCGCCCGCTTGAGCGCCGCCTCAAGCGGCGGCCCGGCGGGCGGCTTGCCGCCGCTCCGGTCGGCTGGGGCATTGGGCGAAATGGCTTCGCTCACACACATCTCCGCAGGGGCGCAACCGCGCACCGACCGAATTTCTCACGGAATACGTTAGTCAGCATGGCGGCACCTTCAAGGCGCAACCGTTAGGCAACGCTCAAAAGTGATGCAAGATCGACGCCAGGGCTATGAAAACAGCATTTGAAGGCACGGCTATGAGAGCCACGCCGGCAGGCGGTCGAGCGCGATCAACGCCTCGGCGCTCAGGCGCGGCCGCACGACCGCCCATTCGCCAGCTTTGACAAGCACTTCGGGAACAAGCGCGCGCGTATTGTAGGTGCCCGACTGCGTCGCCCCATAGGCGCCAGCGGTCATGACGGCCAGCAGGTCGCCGGGTTCCGGCACGGCGAGCGAACGGTCCAGCGCAAGGAAATCGCCGGATTCGCACACCGGGCCGACCACGTCGGCAACGATTCGCTCCGCACCGGCGGCGGCTTGGCGCACCGGAACGACCTCATGGTACGCGTCGTACAGCGTCGGACGGATGAGATCGTTCATGCCGGCATCGACGATGACGAAGGTTTTTGCCTCGCCGCGCTTGCGATGGAGCACACGCGTGACCAGGATGCCGGCATTGCCGATGATGAGCCGGCCGGGTTCGAAAATCAGCTTGCAGCCGAGCCCTGCGGTGGCGCGCTTGACGATTGCCGCATAGGCGGCGGGATCGGGTGGCGGCTCGTTGTCGTTGCGATACGGAATTCCCAGGCCGCCGCCGAAATCGATGTGTGCGATGGCGTGCCCGTCGGCACGCAGCGTGCGCACGAAGTCGGCGAGCAGCGCAAAGGCGTCGCTGAACGGGCCGAGTTCGGTGATCTGGCTACCGATATGCATGTCGACGCCGGCAACGCGTACGCCTTTGAGCTTGGCGGCGCGGGCGTAAACGTCACGGGCGCGGCTGATCGGAATACCAAACTTGTTCTCGGCTTTGCCGGTCGCGATCTTGGCGTGGGTTTTGGCGTCGATGTCAGGATTGACGCGGATCGAGATGTCGGCGGTACGCCCCTTGCCGGTGGCGATCGCGGCAAGCAGCTCGATTTCCGCTTCCGACTCGACATTTACGCACAGGATGCCGTGCTCGACGGCAAGCGCAAGCTCGCGCGGCGTCTTGCCGACGCCGGAGAACACGATCTTATCGGCCGCGATGCCGGCGGCGCGGGCGCGCAACAGCTCGCCTTCGGAAACGACGTCGGCGCCGGCGCCAAGCCGGGCGAGCGTCGCGACCACCGCCTGGTTGGAATTTGCTTTCAACGAATAGCAGACGAGCGCATCGGTCCCGGCGAAGGCGCCGGCGAAAACCCGGTAGTGGCGCTCGATGGTCGCGGTCGAATAGCAATAGAACGGCGTGCCGACGGTATCCGCCAGCGTCATCAGGTTGACGTCCTCGGCGTGCAGCACGCCGGACCGGTAGTCGAAATAGTGCATGCCCGTGTTTAGCGTGGCGAAGAGCGATCCGCTACCAAGGACACAACCAGCGAAGCCAAGAGGCCTATTGGATCAGCCCATCGAGGAAGAATGTCTTCTTCGGCGCCTGGGTTGTTTGCGTCGGCGCAGGCTGGGCTTGTTGCGCCCCTCCGGTCGGGGTCGTCGGATCGATCAAACTCGTTCGCGCGGCCGGCGGGGAAGCGGGAATCGCCGCGCTCGGCGGCGGATCGAGCGGCCCCTTACGGCCGCAGGCGCAAAGCGCGAGCGGTAAAGCGAGCGCAAACGTAAGCGCGCGAGCAACGCTTAGACGATTACTGGCCAATACATGCTCCTCGCCCGCGGGCACCCGCTTCCATACCACAGTCTACCAGACGGCATGGTCGCGGCGATATTTTGTCGGCAAGCTGTTGCCACCCCGTTACGGCTCCTTTTCCAGCCGTTTGAGCCAGCGTTTGGCCTGAGCACGGACGTTTTTCGGCGCCGTACCGCCATAAACGGCGCGACTCGACACCGATTTCTCGACCGACAGCACGCCATAGACGGCCTTGGTGATCCGCGGCTCGACAGCCTGCATCGCCTCGATCGGCAGTTGATCGAGCGCCACCCCCGCCTCGGTCGCCTTGGCGACAATCCGACCGGTCACATGGTGCGCTTCGCGAAACGGCAGCTTGAGCGTGCGCACCAGCCAGTCGGCAAGATCGGTGGCGGTCGCGTAACCCTCCGCCGCGGCCTCCCGCATGCGCGCGATATCGGGCTCGATGTCGCGGACCATGCCGGTCATGGCGGAGATCGAGAGCGTGAGCGCGCCAAGCGCGTCGATCCCGCCTTCCTTGTCCTCCTGCATGTCTTTTTGATAGGCCAGCGGCAGTCCCTTCATCACGGTCAAAAGCCCGACCAGCGCGCCGAAAATGCGCCCGGTCTTGGCGCGCACGAGCTCGGCGGCGTCCGGATTGCGCTTCTGCGGCATGATCGAGGAGCCGGTCGTGAAGGCGTCGGAGAGGCGGATGAGGCCGGTCAGCGGCGACGACCAGATCACGATCTCTTCGGCAAACCGCGACAGGTGCATGGCGGCGATGGCGGCAGCCGACAGCGTTTCCAGCAGAAAATCGCGGTCGGCGACGGCATCGAGCGAATTCGCCATCGGCCGCGCAAAGCCGAGCGCCTTGGCGGTCATGGCGCGGTCGATCGGAAACGACGTGCCGGCGAGCGCTGCGGCGCCGAGCGGATTTTCATTGAGGCGTTCGCGCGCATCGGCGAAGCGGCCGCGGTCGCGCGCCGCCATCTCCACATAGGCGAGCAGGTGATGACCGAAGGTCACCGGCTGCGCCGTCTGCAAGTGCGTAAAGCCCGGCATGACGGTCGCCGCGTGTTCGAGCGCCTTCTCGGCGAGCGCGCGCTGATAGGTCGCAAACGCCAGATCGATCGTGTCGATGGCGTCCCGCACCCAGAGGCGGAAGTCGGTTGCGACCTGGTCGTTGCGCGATCGCGCCGTGTGCAGCCGCCCGGCGGCCGGCCCGATCAAGTCGGCGAGGCGGCTCTCGACGTTCATATGGATGTCTTCGAGCGCACGCTTGAAGGAGAACTTGCCCGCCTCGATCTCTGACAAGATCGTGTCTAGACCGTGAGCGATTTCTCTCGCATCTTGCGCCGCGATAATGCCTTTTTTCGCGAGCATCGCCGCATGGGCCTTGCTGGCGGCGATGTCCTGCCGGTAGAGCTTGCGGTCGACATCGATAGAGGCATTGATCTCCTCCATGAGCGGGTCGGGCCTTCCGCTGAAGCGTCCGCCCCACATTTTGTTGGCCATGATGTATCCGCCCGTTTGCCGTTAGATGACCGATACGAACCAACCAGCCGCGCAATCCGACAATAAATTCCGCCGCCGCCGC
>DATJTL010000094.1:0-4545 GCA_035503415.1 Xanthobacteraceae bacterium | reverse complement strand
ACCGCGCGCTTTGCCTGGAATCCCTTCTTCCACAATCCGCGGCTCAAGAGCCGGCTGCACCGCATCCGCATCCCGACCCTGTTCCTCTGGGGCACGCACGACCGCGTGCTCAGCGAGGCTTACGGCCGCGCCTATTGCGGGCTCGTCTCCGGCGCCCGCTTCGAGCTTATCGATCGCGCCGGGCACTTTCCCGATCACGAGCAGCCGAAGGCGTTTGCCGAGAAGGTGCTGGGTTTCGCGAAGGCGGGTTAAGAGGACGACACGGAAAAATGTCGATGAAAGTCTATCAGTTCACTGAGCAGCCCTATTATCCGACCTGGAACGACCATTCCGGCTCGCTGCGCGTCAATCTGCTCAATCGCAAATGCGATCCTCACGTCGCCGCCGATCTGTTCCACCGCTACTACGATGAGTGGCAGCTTTCCGACGAGCTCGGCCTCGACATCATGCTCAACGAGCATCATCAGACCGCGACCTGCATGTCGTCGACGGTGGTGGTCGGTCTGTCGGTGCTCGCGCGCATTACGAAGAACGCGCGACTTCTCGTGCTCGGTTACCCGATCGGCCATCGGCCCGATCCGCTGCGCGTCGCCGAGGAGCTTTCGACGATCGACGTAATCTCGCGCGGCCGCCTCGATATGGGCTTCATCAAAGGCGTGCCCTACGAGTTTCCCGCCTCGAACCAGAATCCCGTCGGCGTGATGGACCGCTTCTGGGAAGCGCTCGACTTCATCATCAAGGCGATGACCACGCACGACGAAATCTTCAACTGGGAGGGCGAATACTTCAATTACCGGCAGGTCAACGTCTGGCCGCGGGTGTGGCAAGAGCCGCATCCGCCGATCTGGACCACCACCGGCTCGACCACGCAGGCGCGCATTCTGGGTGAGCGCGGCTATGTCATGGCGACGCTCGGCTCCGGCTACAACACGCGCCCGCTTTATGATGCCTATCGCCGCGGCTATGTGGCCAAGCGCGGCAAGGCGCCGGGTCCGGACCGCTTTGCTTATTTGGGTCTTGTCGGCGTGGCGAAAGACAAGGCCGAAGCGCGCCGGCGCGGCGATCTGATCGCCGGCTATCTGCGCTCGTCATCGATCGTGCACGTGCCGTTCCGCAATCCGCCCGGCTTCCTCTCGGTCGAGGACAACGCGCGGCTCCTGCGCGGGCAGACCCCACCGCGCAGCTACACCAAGGACGGCCGCACCATCGACATGCGCTCGGCGAGCGTCGAGGAGCTCATCGACGCCGGCATCTTGTTCTGCGGCACGCCGGATGAGGTTTACGACCAGATCGTCGACTTCTGCGACTATTGCGGCGGCATGGGCAATTTGTTGATGATGGGCCATGCGGGCTTCCTCACGCACGAGCAGACGGCCGACAATCTTTCGCTGTTCGCTCGCGAGGTCTATCCGCGGCTGAAGGCCTGGAAGCAGCCCGACGCCGAAGAGATGGCGGCGCAGGCCGTGGTGGCGGCGCAGAAAGCTCCGCCCAATCCTGCGGCCAGCGCGCGCGCAGGCGACCTGGTCGACGCGGCGATCGGCGGCCGCTGAGCTTAAACCCCGCGGAGTTGGCGGTTGGCACCGCCTCGCCAATTTCCTACGCTCTTGTGAATTAGGGATTCCGGACCCGCCGCCGCGCGGTTTCCCGGAGCAGCGGGAGCGCGCCTATGCGGGTCTATCACTTCAGCGAACAGGCCTACTTTCCGGCGTGGAACGAACATTCCGGTACGCTGCGCGTCACCTTCCCGAGCCGCAAGTGCGATCCGCGCATCGCTGCTGATCTGTTCCACCGCTATTACGACGAATGGCAGCTCGCCGATGAACTCGGCCTCGACATCATGCTCAACGAGCATCATCAGACCGCGACCTGCATGTCGTCATCAGTGGCGATCGGTCTTGCGGTGCTTGCTCGCATCACCAGAAACGCGCGGCTTCTGGTGCTCGGCTATCCGATCGGACATCGGCCCGATCCATTGCGCGTCGCGGAGGAATTGTCGACCATCGACGTGATCTCGCGCGGTCGCCTCGACATGGGCTTCATCAAGGGCATCCCCTACGAGATCGCCGCGTCCAATCGCAATCCGACCGAGCTGATGGACCGTTTCTGGGAGGCGCACGATTTCATCCTCAAGGCCATGTCGACGCACGACGAGGTGTTCAACTGGGAGGGAGAATTTTTTCAGTACCGTCAGGTGAACGTCTGGCCGCGGGTGTGGCAGGAGCCGCATCCGCCGATCTGGTCGACCACCGGCAGTTCGACGCAGGCGCGCGTGCTCGGCGAGCGCGGCTACGTGATGGCCACGCTCGGCACCGGCTACGGCACGCGCAAACTCTATGACGCCTATCGCAAGGCTCATTTGGCAGAGCATGGCAAGGCGCCGACCGCCGACCGCTTCGCCTATCTCGGTCTGGTCGCGGTCGCCAACGACAGGGAAGAGGCGTGCCGGCGCGGCGATCTGATCGCCGGCTATCTGCGCACGAGTCCGATCGTGGCGCTGCCGTTCCGCAATCCGCCCGGCTATCTGCCGCCGGAGGACAACGCACGGATGCTGCGCGGCGAGACGCCGCCGCGCACTTACACCAAGTCCGGCAAGGTCATCTCGATGCAAAATGCCACCGTCGACGAGTTGATCGATTCCGGCGTGTTGTTCTGCGGTACACCGGACGAAGTTTACGAGCAGATCGTCGACTTCTGCGGCCATTGCGGCGGCATGGGTAATCTCTTGATGATGGGGCAGGGTGGCGAACTCAGTCACGCGCAGACGGTCGACAATCTCACGTTGTTCGCGCGCGAGGTTTTCCCGCGGCTCAAGGCGTTCAAGCAGCCGGATGCGGAAGAGGCGGCGCGGGCGGTGGCGGCCTAAGCTGCAATCAAGAGAAGTCGGATTTTTGTAGCTGCGCCGCCATCCTGCGCGGTTAATCTCGGCCGGATCGAGCCGAAATTATCGGCGTCCGCACGGAGAAAGGAGTGCAGCCATGCCGGATGTGAGAAGGGAGACGGATAGCCTCGGCGTCGTCGAAGTGCCGGCCGATAAGCTCTGGGGGGCGCAGACCCAACGTTCGCTCGAGCATTTCAGCATCGGGACGGACTTGATTCCGCGCGAAATGATCACTGCCTACGCCGCCTTAAAGAAGGCCGCCGCCATCGCCAACCACGAGGGCAAGCGGCTCGATGATCGGCGCTATCAGTTGATCGTGCAGGCCTGCGATGAAATCCTCGCCGGCCGGCATCAGGATATGTTTCCGCTGCACGTGTGGATGACCGGGAGCGGCACGCAATTCAACATGAACGTCAACGAAGTGATCTCCAACCGCTGCTGCCAGATCGCCGGCACGCCGCTCGGTAGCCATGCGCCGGTTCATCCCAACGATCACGTCAACATGGGGCAATCCTCGAACGACACGTTCCCCTCTGCCATGTGCATCGCCGCGGCGGTCAGCGTGAAGGAGCGCCTTATTCCCGCGGTGACGGCGTTGCGCGATGCCATCGCGGCGAAGGCGAAAGCCTGGAGCGACATCGTCAAGATCGGCCGCACGCACATGCAGGACGCGACGCCGCTGACACTGGGTCAGGAATGGTCCGGATACGCCGGCATGCTGTCGGACGATCTCGACCGGCTGGAAGCGGCCCTGCCGGGCGTCTATCGCCTGGCGCTGGGCGGCACGGCGGTCGGCACCGGCATCAACGCGGCGCCGGGCTTTGCCGAAGCGGCGGCGGCGGAAATCGCCAAGCTGACCGGATTGCCCTTCGTCACCGCACCCAACAAATTCGCCGTGCAGGGTGCCCACGATGCCCTGGTTCAGCTTTCGGGAACGTTGCGTACGCTCGCCGTCTCGCTCTACAAGATCGCCAATGACATCCGCTTGATGGCTTGCGGCCCGCGCGCGGGATTTGCCGAATTGGCGATCCCGGAGAACGAGCCGGGCTCTTCGATCATGCCGGGCAAGGTCAATCCGAGCCAGTGCGAAGCGCTGACGATGGTCGCGGTGCAGGTGATGGCCAACGATGTCGCGGTCGGTTTCGGCGGCGCCGGCGGTTATCTCGAAATGAACGTCTATAAGCCGCTGATGATCTTCAACATCATGCACTCGATCACGATCATGAGCGACGCCTGCACGAACTTCCGCCGGTTCCTGGTCGAGGGCACCAAGCCAAACCTGAAGAAGATCAACGAGTATGTCGAGCGCTCACTCATGCTGGTGACGGCGCTTTCGCCGGTCATCGGCTACGACAAGGCCGCCGCGATCGCGCACTACGCCATGGACAACGATCTGACCTTGAAGGCCGCCGCGCTGCAATTAGGCTATGTTACTGAAGCCGACTTCGACCGCTTGGTCGATCCAAAAAAAATGATCGCACCGAACGGCGCGACCGAAAGCTAGGCACGATGCCGGTATTTACGGCGTGATGGTGAAACGGACCGAAGTGCCCCAGGGGTCGCTTGCGGAAAAGCCGCTCGGAATGGCCGCGATGGTTGAGCCCGCCGCCTCGAGCCGATTTTTCACGGCGTCCAAGGTCGGCTGATCGTTGATCTCAATCGCAAAC
>DATJTL010000093.1:0-7707 GCA_035503415.1 Xanthobacteraceae bacterium | reverse complement strand
CCGTCGGCGCGCACGCGCTCATCGACTTCGACGACGCGCTCGTAGAGCATGTCCGGCTTGATGATGTGCTTGGCGAAAATCTTCGGCCGCGCCTGGTAGCCGATGCGCAGCGCATCGCGGAAGCCTTTCGTAATCAGCAGCAGCGTACGCTCGCCCTTGCGTTCGAGCAGCGCGTTGGTGGCGACCGTGGTCCCCATCTTCACCGCGCCGACGCGTCCGCTCGGAATCGGCGCGCCGGGAGCGACGTCGAGAAGCCGGCGGATGCCCTCGACCGCGGCGTCGCGATAGGCTTCGGGATTTTCCGAAAGGAGCTTATGGGTGAGCAGCGCGCCGTCCGGGCGCCGGCCGATCACGTCGGTAAACGTGCCGCCACGATCGATCCAGAATTCCCATTCTTGCGCCGCATCTGACACTGATTGCTCCTTTAAGCGTCGAGCCGTCGGGAGCAAATACAACTCCTACCGGTCCGTCCAATCGTGATTTTCAATAGAATGCGATAACCGGCATTTATCAAGCCAGATTCTTTTCTGCCCGGTGCGCGACCCTAAGCGCGATCTCCGCCACCTTCTGCACCGCCGTGCTTACCGGCGCGGCGGACCAAGCGACGATAAATTCGAGCGGCGGCAGTGCAACCTCGGTTCTCAGCCGACGCAACCTGCCGGCAGGCGCGATATCCTTGAGAATCGCCGGAGGAATCACCGCGATGCCAATCCCGTCGAGCGCCATGTGCACCACCGTCGCCAACGACGCGCTCGCATGGATAGTGGGCCTCAGTCCCTGCCGCGAGAATAACTCACGGAGCGCACTGTAAGGCTGGGTGTTGCGCGCGAACGTCACGATTGGCCACTTTGCAATTTCCGCAAGAGCGATCTTTCTTTGCGGAAGCTTTATCTTCGGTCCAGCGACAAAATCTATGGCGAACGTGCAGAGCGGCCGGCTGTGAACATTGGGATTGTTAGCCGGCGCAAGCAGGAACGCGACGTGTAAGTCCTTGGAGACGAGGCGATCGTGCAAATTGGCTGAAATATCGACTTCAATCTCCAGTTCCAGATTAGGATAGGCGTCATTCACTTGCTCGATGAGAACGGGCAGCCACGTGTGCACAATGCTCTCCGAAACGCCGAGACGCACGATGCCGCGCACGGCGGCGTGGTCGCCGACCGCCTCGATCATCTCTGCGCGCAGGCGGAGCAGGCGTTCGGCATGCCCGAGAAGCTCGAGACCCTTGGCAGTGGGCGCAACTAGCCGCCGCCGATCCCGTTCCAGCAGCCGCGTCCCGAGCACCTTCTCCAACTGGGCTATGCGTGTCGAGATCGCCGGCTGTGTCGTATTAAGTTTATCGGCCGCGCGACGGAAGCTGCGCAGGTTGGCCACCCATACGAATGTTTCCAGGGACCGGAAGTCGATCATGTCGGTTTTTGACCGTGCGTTGATAAGCGCATGTTATCAAATTTCGACGGACAGAACTCCGGAAACTGGAAGGTCCGCGCTGAGGGGTTGGCAACGCCGGACTCGAGCATGGCGGGGCATCGCCGCACACGACCGCGGAGCAGAGATCGCCGCAAACCGCTGTCTGTGATCGGCATCGCTCGATTCCGACGCCGGCTTGTGGCAGATTGGGCTGGAGCAGTTGCAAGAATCGATGGAGCACGAAGGATGCACAAGACCGCGATCGCCAAGGCTCAGACCGACCGCCTGCAGATGCGCCTAGGCAAGCTGCACCCGTTCGATGTCATCGATCCCCACAAGGCCGCCTTGATCGTGGTCGACATGCAGAATTACTTTGTCAAACAGGGCCACCAGAGCGAAGTTCCTGCCGCGCGCGAGATCGTGCCGAACATCAATCGACTCGCCGCCGAGCTGCGCCGCCGCGGCGGCCACGTCGTCTGGGTGCGCAACGGCACCAACGACACGCGCGAGAGCTGGTCGAACTATCACAGCTATCTGCAGAACCACGACCGCGCCGAGCGCCGCCTGCGGGAGATGGAGATTGGCGCCGACGGCTATGACTACTGGCATTTGAACGACATCCGGCCCGAGGACGCGCAGATCACGAAGAAACGCTACAGCGCGTTCATCCAAGGCTCGTCCGACATCGAGCGGCACCTGCGTGAGCGCGGCATCGACACGCTCCTGATCACCGGCACCGCCACCAATGTCTGCTGCGAGAGCACCGCGCGCGATGCGATGATGCTCAATTTCAAGGTCATAATGGTCGCGGATGGCCTCGCTACTCACACCGACGAGGAGCACAACGCGACGCTGTCGAACTTCTATGGCCAGTTCGGCGACGTGCAGACGGTGGACGAAGTGTTGGCATCGCTGGAGCGCGGCGAGAAGAAGAAAAAGGCCGCCGCGTAGTCCGAACCGTCAGGCTGACGGTGTCGAAGCCTTCATATCCTCCGGCGTCGGAATAAACTTCTCCATCCTCGCCGGCGCACCGTTCTTGCGCATCTCTTCGAGCCAGATGCGGTGAATGCGCGGGTCCTGATCCTCGTATTCGATCTGGTCGCCGCCTTCGCGCGTGCTCTTCGACACCGCCGGCTTGTCGTCGCCGCCGGCGCCAAGCAGCGAAATGCGATTGGCGAGCGTGGTCGGATAGCGCAAGCCGCCAACCGCAGTGGCGAGGTAGCGCGCCGGCTGCGGGCCGGTGTTGAAGTGCTGATGAAACTGCCGGTCCGACGGCACCAGCACCATGCCATGCTTCCAGTCGATGCGGCGGAAATCCTTCTCGCCCTCGAACCAGAGCAGCGAATAGCCGAGCCCGATCACGCACATGACATGGAAGCTCGGGCCGTGCCGGTGCCCCTTCTTGTAGGTGCCGACCGGCATTTCCGAGATGTGCGCGTGCATAGTGCCGTCGGCGAGCACGAACATGATGTTGGTGCCGCCGGCGCCGCGATCACCCCAGCTTTTCAATTCGATGGCAGTCAGGTCGGGGACGAAATTCGTCTCCCACATGTGGTTGCCCTGCCGCACGGTGATCAGATCGCCCTCGCCGGAGAAATATTCCTTCTTGCCGGCGCGCTCGGCGAAGTCGAAACCGTTGGCGAAGACGAAGTCTTCGTTGTGGAAGACGTTCATCACCATGGGCAGGTTGGTGGTCGAGACCAGGAGGGCGCGTTCGTTGCCGCTGCCGTTGAAATGCCGGTGCTTGGCGTTGAGCGGAATGGCGAACAGGCTTTTCTCGCCCCATTCGAAGCTGCGGCGGCTGCCGTCTGCGAATTCGAGTTGGGTCGAGCCGTGACCCTCGAGCACATAGACGACTTCTTCGTAGAGATGCCGCTGCGGCGTCGTCGATTTGCCAGGCGCGATTTCGAACACGAACATGTTGGCGAAGTCGCCGCGGCCCTTCAGATGCACCGCACCGCCTTTGACGCCGTAACGCGGCCATGGCGCAGTCGGTACGTCGAATAGATAGACCCCATAGTCCTCGGTGAGCGGGATGCCCTCGGCCTTCAGCCAGTCGAGATAAGGGTCGACGCCAAACCGGAGCGCTTGCTGCCCCCCGGTGCTTGCCGGGGCGGTGCCGGTGGCGGATTGCGGGACTTCGCGAATGTTCATGTATTCCTCCGAGGCGGCTTTTGCCGCCGAGAATACACGGCCGCGCGCGCGCGAGCTATGCGAACAGCAGGGACTTGATCACCACCGGCACAACGCCGGGCGGGGCGATCAATTCACCGACATCGACGTAATCGAGCTCGTGCAGGTCCATGCCGTCGATCGAGACGATCTTGCCGGGCCAATGCAGTTCGCGGTGCAGGATGCGGCCTAGCGTCTTGCCGACATCGCCGTCGATCATCAAAAGCAGGAGCTTGATGCGATCCTTCAGCGGTTCCAGCGCGCGCAAAATTGCCTCACCCGCGCTCTTCAACCGCGAGTGTTCCGGGTCGCCGCGCCAAGAAAAGGCGATCGCCACGCGCGGATTGCGTTCGAGATCGACCTCGTCGAGGCCGCCGCGGATGGCGGCGGCGAGCGGTTCGCGGTCGATCGCATCTGAGGAGCCGAGATCGACACGGACAACCGGCACGTTATGCACCGGCAGCACATAGGGATCGGGCAGATAGATGGTCTTGCCGCTGACCTGGACGGTGAATTGCGAGGCGCCGATCACGGTGGCGCGGATACGCTGGCCGGGATCGGTCAGCGGCAGCGCGCTGCGCCGGCTCAATTCATGCGCCAATTCACCGGCGAGGAGCTTGGCGACATCGCCGAATTCAGTCTGCTCGTGACCGAACATGTACTCGGCAACGCCGCCGGAAAATGTGATCGCGGTCGGCTTGGGGCCGTGCGGCAGCCGCTCGGTGAGCAGCAGCGACTGGCCGAGAGCATCGAGCGGCGCGTCGAGAAGGTAATCGGCCGCCACGAGCGCAAGGCGCCGGGCGATTCTTTGTCGAACCGCCGGGTCGGCCAGCACCGGCGGCGATATCGCCATTTTCAAATCGTCGGCGACGAGCTCCGCCGAATGATCGATACGCGTCCAGGCGCCGTCGGCATCCGCGGCGATGAGCCGGCCGCCGACCGCGAATGCCGACAACCCGACGATCGTTCCGCGGTCGATCAGCGCAAGCTTGGTGGTGCCACCACCGACGTCGGCATGCAGCACGCAGGCATCGCGGGCCTTTGACAAAGCCACCGCGCCCGAGCCGTGGGCGGCGAGCCGGCATTCGAGCTTATGGCCGGCGGTGGCGCAAACGAATTTGCCGGCGTCTGCGGCGAACAATTCGTCGATGGCGCGGGCATTCTTCCGCTTGATCGCCTCACCGGTGAGGATGACCGCACCGCTGTCGACGTCGCTCTGGGCGATGCCGGCATCGCGGTAGCAGCCGCGTATGAACGCGCCGAGCGCCTGCGCGTCGATGGTGCCGTCGGGCAGGAACGGCGTCAGCAGGATCGGCGAACGCCAGACGATCTCGCGGCCGATGACCACAAATCGGCTGGAAAGTCCCTGCGACTGCCGCTGCAAGGCGACCTTGGCGAACAGAAGGTGAGAAGTCGAGCTGCCGATATCGATGCCGACCGTTCTGAATTCGATGTTCTCCTGGCTCCAGATCGCGCGAGCGAGCGCGGCGCGCTCGTCCTCGGTCATCGCGTGTTCGTGGAGGAAATCGGTCTCGTGCATCCGTCGCGCCGAAAGGTCAGTTGCGCTGCAGAGCCATCCAATGGCACACAACGCCCGGCGCGCCAATCGTGGCTGCGCATGGCAACCAACCCCTAACGCCTAAGCGCACATGTCTCGCCTGCCCCTCACTTACGCGAGTTGCCGCTACGACCGCATCGAACCGTTGCGCGCCGGCGAGGTCGCAGTCGAAGGCATCGATCTCAACGTCATTGTGTTCCCGTCCGGCCGGCAGATCTTCGATCGCATGGTGGGCGGCGAGGAGTTCGACGCCTCGGAATTGTCCGCGTCGGAATTCATCAGCCTGGTTGGCAACGGCAAAAGCCGTTTCGTCGCGATTCCGGTTTTCCCTTCGCGCGTCTTCCGGCACGGCTATATTTTCATCAACAAGCGCGCGGGCATCCGCACGCCGAAGGACCTCGAAGGCCGCCGCGTCGGCCTGCCGCTCTACACGCAGACCGCCTCAATCTGGCTGCGCGGCCACCTGATGCACCAGTTCGGCGTCGACATCGGCAAAATCCACTGGGTGCAGGGCGCGGTCGAAACCGGCGGCACGCATGGCCGCCCGCACGCGCCGCCTCTGCTCAAGCCCGTGCCGATCGAGCAGAACGCAAGCGGCCGGCCGCTTGGCGAATTGCTCGCCGCCGGCGAGATCGACGCTTATCTCGGTTCGCGCAAGCCGCCCTCATTCGGTACCCATCCGGATGTAGCGCGGCTGCTGCCCAACCATCACGCGCTTGAACGAGAGCTGTTCGAACGCGAGAAGATTTTTCCGATCATGCATCTGGTCGCCATCCGCCGCGCGCTCTACGAGCGGCATCCATGGATCGCCAACAGCCTTTATGCCGCGTTCGTTGAATCGAAGCGAATTGCACGCGCAAGATTGCGCTATGCCGGCTCGCTCGCCGCCATGCTGCCGTGGTTGCAGGATGAGATCGAGGAGATCGACGAGGTGTTTCCCGGCGGCGATCCCTTCCCTTACGGCGTCGAGCCGAACCGGCCGACCTTGGAGGCGCTGGTGCGCTACATGGTCGAGCAGCACTTTATTCCCAAGGCGTTAGCGATCGAGGAGCTGTTCGTGCCGCTGCCGGGAGCGATCGGGAAATAATTACCGCGATCTATCACCCGAGTTCGATTGTCTTAATTCCGGCTCAAATTGGCCCGACTGTGGACGCGTCAATGGCGTTCAGGGGGAGCTTCATGATGCCCAGGTACCAACTGAGCTCGTAGATAGTTTCGCTGCAGGCTGTCAGCCGGCGCGGCGGACGGCTTTTACGAAGACGTCGGCTTCTCGCATCCATCGAGCTTCCGCTGAGCAGCGCTCAGATCGCGAAGCTCCGCGCAGCTTGGACGAGCATGCCAAATGCGCGGCCAGCCGAAAATATAGTATGTCGCAGAGTACTGTCTCGCGTATTCGGCTCTCTGTTGGCGCGCTGGGCTGCGTCATACTCGGCGCATCTCTGTTCAACTGGGCGCATGGTCTGCACGTCGCTGCGCATCAATACGCATGGGTCAAGGTCAACTCCGCGGAGGCCCCTTCCGCGGAAATCTGGCAGGTTTCGGCGAACTGCGTTCGACCATACTTCGTCGGAGCGCTGCTGCGATCAGAAGCCAAACTCAAAGCCTACTACGATTCGGCCCCAGCGGAGGTTCGCGCCCGGCTGGATCGCTCCCCCGACAACGCGCAATCCTCGCAGCCGACTGGCTGGTACCGGCTCGTCAAAAGCGAGTCCGACATTGGACCACCAAAAAAGCCGAACATGGAGTACGTCGCCGAGTTACACGCCCAGTATGCCGAATGGTACGCCAATCTCTTTAAACTCGAAATTGAAGAAAACCGGTGGCAGCAGCGACTGACCGATGTTGCGGATCAACGACTGATTTTCAGCGAATCCACGCGCAGAAGCTTTGGAGCGTATTCGGGCCACGACACCAAGCTGGCGAGCGCGGCGACTGGCAGTTTTGACGACCACGTGCTGGATACGCTGGGGCTCGGCGGATTTCCCCGCGATGAACAGGACGCGCTCAAGTCAGATTGCCTTAACATCAGACTGGTCAAACAGATTTACAAAACTCCGAGCTATTTCTTTGAACTTTGGCGTTGGCCGGTCGAACAGACCGCAGGGTTCATGCTTGGATTGGAGCTTATTTTCATCGGCGTATTCCTTGTCCCAATCACGCTGTGGATAGGAACGGGCGACCGGCAGCTCGCCGCGGAGTATGTTCGCAACGAGGCCAACCGTCTCGCGACAAGGATCAAAAGCTTCGACACGAATAAATTCGCCACCGACGGTCTGGAGAGACTCCGAACCGCAGGCGTGCGAGCGCGGGCCCTGCTTACGACCTTTGGCGCACGGCTTAGACCTGTCATCAACAGACAGGTTCAGCTTCTTCTGAGAATGGCGGCCTTTCCGAATAACACGCCGAGCACGACGCCGCAGGAGCGATCGAATACACACGGCAAGCGCAGCTTTACTTCGCCGACGAGCCCTTTTCCAAGATCTCGGCGACGGTGGCGATCTCGTTGCGCGCATATTGCGGCAGGCCGGCGCTGATCGAAGTTCCAGAGTTGAATGAGGAGCGCCCCA
>DATJTL010000092.1:0-11428 GCA_035503415.1 Xanthobacteraceae bacterium | reverse complement strand
CGCTCCGCCGACGTAGGGGCCATTCCAGTTCGAATAGGCCGCAGGTCCGACCGGCAGTGCGCCGCGCAGGATATCCAAATAATCTTGGGCGAAGGCGCGCGGGACGGGTCCCAGGACGACGAATGCACAAATGACCCAACTGACCCAACGCATGTGCCGGCCCTTCATGAGCTGACCGCTGCGAGCGGCCAATTACCGGCGATCATCAGGCATTAACCTTAATGGAGCGTTAGCCCGACGGATTGCGGGCTGCCGCGTTCAACGCGGCCCCAAAAACGAAAACGGCGCGGTTGCCCGCGCCGTCCAACTTCGCCTTCGATCGGTGGATCGTCAGCCGCGGGTGCTCAGCGGCATCACGACCGGCGCCGGCTCAGGTTGGAGCAGCCAGCGGAAGCCGATGCGGAAGTCCTGTGATGTAATGTCTTTCAGGATGAAATTGTTGCACGCGGCTGCCGTGCCGGTGTTCTGGCAATAGATATTCGCGGACTCGGGCGAACCCATGTCCAGGTAGCGCCAGTTGAAGTCGATCTTGAAATTGTCTGAGACGTTATAGGTCAGGCCGGCCTGAACGTTCCAGGCGAGATTCCAGGACGAGCTATCGCCGTACGTATAGCCAAAGCCGATTGTCCCATTCGGCAGCGGCCCGGTGTCCTGGACTCCAGTGATGCGGTCGTAGGCCGTGCCGATGCCGGCGCCGATATACGGCGTGAGGCACCACCAGGTGCCAAGATCCACATAGGCGTTGGCCATGAATACGGCCGCGGAAAAATTGCCGGTGTAGTTATCGAAGCAAGTGCCGGTAACACCGCCGACCGTGCAGGTTCCCTGATCGTAGCTTCCCAGCGCGTGGAACAGTGCCCCGGTGCGATATTCGCCGGTCACATCGAAGCGTAGCCAACTGTTGAATTCGTAACCGATACCGAATCCAAGCAGGGCGCTGTCTTGGATGTCGGTCTGGTTGACCGCCCAAGTGGCGGGCACGTTGGCCGGCGGCCCAAGATCGAAACTCGAAAAACTCTGGATGCCGACTCCGACGTCGCCACGCAGGTACCAGCCGCCTGTTTCCGTGACTTGGGGCTGAGGCAGGTATTGCATTGGAGGAGGCGCACCCAGGTCTGCGGCATAAGCCGCGCTTGAGACCAGGAGCGCCGCGCCGGCGCCGATGAGGGATTTAACGCTAACCATCGCTTCTTCCTTTCCTCGACACGGCCACACGGAATGGTCGGCCGTTGCTGGAATTGGAAAGCGACGATGGCAGTAATGTCTTAAACGCCCCTTAACCTTAACGCTTAACCCTAATCATTTGTACGTATGCGCATTGGCTCCTGAGCGGGCGCTCTTCATATTTCATTTATAATGAAGGCAGAGTGCGGCGGCGCGCGGCACGTCGACGCCTAGTGCTCGTCTTCGTCGAGCTCGCCGATATGATGCTGAGCGTAGAGGTTAAGGCCGAGCTTGGCGACGAGATCGAGCTGGGTTTCGAGGAAATCGATGTGCTCCTCCTCGTCGTGCATCAGCTTCTCGAACAGGTCGCGCGTCACGTAATCGCGCACCGCGTGGCAATGGGTGGCCGCTTCCTCGTAAAGCGCGCGCGCCGACATTTCCGATCCGAGGTCGCAGTCCAGCACTTCCTTGACGTTCTGGCCGATATGCAACGGATCGAGCACCTGCATATTGGGGAAGCCGTCAAGAAAGATAATCCGCTCGACGAGCTTGTCGGCGTGCTCCATCTCTTCGATCGATTCCTTGCGCCATTGCTTGGCCAGCGACTTGTAGCCCCAATTGTCGAGCAGCCGGTAATGCAGCCAGTATTGGTTGATCGCGGTGAGTTCGTGGCGCAGCCCCTTGTTCAGATAGTCGATGACTCCGGGCTCGCCTCTCATCGCAATGCTCCTGCGCTTGGTCCCGCCGCGCATCATCGCGAAGCTGGGAGACTTGATTAGAACTACTATAACCTGATTTTGTGCCGACGAAAGCCGCCGAGGCCGATCACAAGTGGCAGTGCTGTTCCGCGGTGGGAGGGTTCAAGAGCGCGGCGGACAGTGCTGGCCGCAGGCCGGCGCCGCAGCAAGCGCCTCGTCCATGATGCGGCGAATGGTGCGCGCGCACCGTCCGCACTGCGCGCTGCAGCCGAGGCAATGGTAGACTTGTCCGGTCGTGCGCGGGGCGCATTCGCCTGCCGTCAATGTCGAGCGCACGTCGTGGTCGGACAGCACATTACAAGAGCAGACGATCATTGCAGGCGGGCCCGACGGATTTGGATTTGGTACGATCTGAAACTATCCCTACCGCAGCCGATCGCAGCACGTAAAGCAAAAAACACTCTTTATAAAAGTTCTAATCATGCCGCCGCGAAACATCGCGTCCAACAATATTAGCGCTGTCGGATCGAGAGAAAGTTTAATTCAGTATCTGCCACCTGGCACTCTAGAATTATTCAAGAATATCTTGGTGAACACCGTAGCGGCGACTGAAGGAGCCGGCTGTGGGCAAGTTTCGATACCAAGTCTTGATATTGAGAAGGCTTGCCGCGCCATTGCGCCGGCGCAGCCCGTGCCGCCCCTCTTCTCCCTTGCCGCGAGCGAATTGCGGCAGAAGCGCTATCACGCGGCTGCCGGCTCGTCGGATTCATCGTACCGCCGCCGCCGGCGCGAGCGCAGCCGGCACAGGGTTGCCGGAATGAAGCACAGATCGTTGAGAAAGCCCGCGAAGCGTTGACCGCGGGCAAGCGCACGATCGAGTTCGGCCATGGTGCGGGCAAGCCCGGGATCTTCGTCGCGCACCCAGGTGCGCAGCACAGAGGAAAACAGCATCGCCAAGCCTTGGGCGCGCAGCGCGCCCCGCGGACCCGCCGCATTGATCCCCGCCGCCGCCAGCATCCATTTATGCGAGCGGACTGCGAGCCCGTTGAGCGCAAGGGCGAGCGGCGCATGGCGGCGGGCCGAGCGCAACAGCGAGTGCACGGCCGCGCGATGCGGCGCCATGACTTCGAGCCGGCGCATTAGCACGTCGAACAAGCGCTCGCGGGCCGGCTCCTCCTCCATGTCGCTGAAGTCGCCGCCGAGCACGGCGCGGTCCACGTCCTTGAGATGCGCGGCGATGATCGCAAGCGGAGAGCCGAAAGCGCCGCGCAACTGCACAAGCGACACGCCGGCGCGGCTGGCGATTTCCGCAAGCCCGATCTGATCGAGAGACTTTTCCGCGAGCAGCGCCAACAGCGCGGCGATGATCCTTTCGCGCTCGCCGGTGGGCTCGGCGCCGCCCGGAGCGGACGCTGCGGGGGCGGATGTGCGGGCGGGGCGGGTAGGGCGGCTTGGTCTGCGGGCCATGACCGAACTCCTGTGAGCGAACTCTTCCGAGCGAGCCGTTGGATGGTGGCGCGTAAACTCAAATGTAGGCTCGCTTGCCGCCGCTTCCAAGGCAGCAAGGATTAGCCGGCAAATTAGCCGGCAAGTTATCCGGCCAGTTCGCGCGAGCGCGCGGTGGCGGCAGCAACTGCCTCGCGCATCAGCGGCGCCAAGCCGCTGTTTCCCATCAGTACGGTAAGCGCGGCCGCCGTAGTGCCGCCTGGCGAGGTCACGTTCTCGCGAAGCGTAGCGGCGTCGAGCGGCGAACGATGCAACAACTCACCCGCGCCGGCGACGGTTTCGCGGGCAAGTCTCTGCGCCAGCGCCGGCGGCAATCCGGCCGCGGCGCCGGCTTGCCCCAAGACCTCGGCGAGGAGAAAGACGTAAGCCGGTCCGGAGCCCGACACGGCTGTCACCGCGTCCATCAAGATTTCGTCCTCGATCCACTCGACCGCGCCGGCGGCGGACAGGAGCTGATGCGCGAGCTGGCGTTGCTTCTCGCTCGCATTCAGCGGCACCGCGACGGTAATGCCGCGGCCGATGGCAGCCGGCGTGTTCGGCATGGCGCGCACCAGCGCGCACGGTCTGCCGATGGCAGAAGTGAGGAACTGCAGCGTGCGCCCGGCCATGATCGAGATCACGAGCGTCGAGGCGCCGATGATCGGCACGAGAGGCGCGATCGCCTCCGCCGCGATCTGCGGCTTGACGGCGAGAACGACGACGTCGAGCGCAGTCGGCGCGCGCAGCTGCGGATTAAGCCGCAGGCCGTTTGACGCCAGCGAGGAGATTTGCGGCGCCGGCGTCGGCTCCAGCACGTCGACGTTCTTCGCCTCGAGGCCGAGCCGAAGCCAGCCTTCCAACAGGGCCGAGCCCATCTTGCCGGCGCCGACCAGGAGCAGCCGGCCGGAAAAGCCGCGCAAATCTCCGCCCGGCGCGCTTGCCAAGTCGTTCGCGAGAGTCATCAGTGCCATTCCTCGTCGTTGCGGGCCCGCTTGAGCGGCGCCCGGCAATGACGAGTCTACGCCTCGCCGGAGGTCTCGAACATCGCCGAGTCCATTGCTTCGCGCGCGGATTTTCCGGCCCAGATCACGAATTGGAAGGCCGGATAATAGCGCTCGCAGGAATCGAGCGCGCTGCCCAGCACCGCTTCGCATTGCCGGTCCGATGCGGCGACGCCGCCGGCGAGCACCAGTGCGTGGCGGAACATCACCACGCCGTTCGCCATCCAGACGTCGAAATGCCCGATCCACATCTGCTCGTTGATGAGCGCGACGAGCGCTTGCACCTCGCTCAATCGCGGCTCCGGCACTTTCATGTCGAAGGCGCAAGCCAGATGCAGCGCTTCGATATCGTTCATCCAGGTGAACGATACCTGGTAGTTGGTCCAGCGGCCGGTGACGTTGAGGGCGATTTCATCGTCGCTCGATCGTTCGAACGGCCAGTCGTTGGATAGTGCCATCCGCTCGACCACTTCGAGCGGACTTATCTGTGCCTCGCGCGATATTTCGATGATGGACATGTCGCCTCCACAGCCCCGTGATAAGTGGAAATGCGCACGCCACTTCACTTTGCCCGGCACTTCAGCGTTCGCGCCGGCTGCAATTTGACGCAGGAACAACTCGCGTCCGCACATTGACCGGACGCCGCGAATCAGTTGGCGAGCCGACTATAACGGCTCAGATTCGTCTCGCCAATTTTTGCGCAAGCGCCGCCACCGCAACGATGTTTGCTTCATGAAGTGATTTGCCCGCGTGGCACAATGGCGCGCTTGATTCCATCCACAGGCCGGACTGCGACAAGTTGACTCGGGGCGGCGCGCGCGCACGCGAGCGCCCGCCGGCGGCTGGGCGATGGCGGGGGGGGCAGCGGCGGACGAGCGCCACGCCCTTGCGGCTGGCACAGAAGGAAGGTCCCAGCGATGGGCCTGAAGGTTCAGTCGAACAGGCTCGAGACCGATTCCTCGGCGGCGGTACGGCTGATTGCCTCGCCGATAAGCGTCGCGATCGAGAGGACGCGGATGTTCTTGGAGGTCTCGACTGCCTTGGTCGGCTGAATTGAATCGGTGATCACCAATTCCTTCAGATGCGAGTTGCCGACGCGGACCACCGCATTGCCCGAAAGCACGCCGTGGGTGATGTAGCCGTAGACGGCGTGTGCGCCTTTTTCCAGCAAGGCCTCGGCCGCGTTGATCAACGTACCCCCAGAATCGACGATATCGTCGACCAGGATGCAGATACCGCCGTCGACCTTGCCGATGACGTTTGCGACCTCGGACTCGCCAGGCCGCTCGCGCCGCTTGTCGATGATGGCGAGCGGCGCGTCGATGCGCTTGGCGAGCCCGCGGGCGCGCACCACGCCGCCGACGTCGGGCGATACCACGATCACCTTGCCAAGCTCGAACCGCTCCCGGATGTCGCGCATCATCACCGGCGCGGCAAACAGGTTGTCGGTCGGGATATCGAAAAATCCCTGAATCTGTCCGGCGTGAAGATCAAGCGTGAGCACGCGGTCGGCGCCGGCGTGGGCGATGAGATTGGCAACGAGCTTGGCTGAGATCGGCGTGCGCGGGCCAACTTTGCGGTCTTGCCGGGCGTAGCCGTAGTAGGGGATCACCGCCGTGATGCGCCGCGCCGAAGCGCGCCGCAGCGCGTCGGTGATGATAAGCAACTCCATCAGGTGGTCGTTGGCCGGAAACGAGGTCGACTGGATGACGAAAACGTCGGCGCCGCGCACGTTTTCCTGGATCTCGACGAACACTTCCATGTCGGCGAAACGGCGCACCACGGCCTTGGTGAGAGGGATGCCGAGATAGTTGCCGATGGCCCCCGCCAGCGCTGGGTTGGAATTGCCGGCGACGAGCTTCATCGCTCCGTTATTGCTCGCCATTCCGCTCTCCTGTGCGCGCGCCCTCGCGTTCGCGGGGACCTGATACAAGCCGCTTTCAGGGCTGGCAATATGATTCAAGGGTCTGTCCCCCCGGATTTCCAGCTGCGATTGGGGATTTGCTCGCCAGGTGAACGGACAATGGCGAATGGCGAATAGATTCTTCGTAACCAATCGCTGCCCGTTGTTCGCTAGCCTCCCGCAAGCACGATGGCGTTGATGTGCCGGCCGTAATCGTTTTCGGCCTGATGGGTGGCGCGGCGGTAGCTGAAAAAACGCGCCGGATCGGCGTAGGTGCACAGGCCGACGTCTTCGACGTGGCCGACGCCGGCCCGGCGCAGCCGCGCAGCGACGTAGCCGCCGAGGTCGAACAGGGCGTGACCCGCGCGCGGCGCAGGGCGGAAGAACGCCTCGCTGTCGGGGTCAGACGCGGCAAAACGGCTGATGAGGTCCTGCCCCACTTCGTAATTGGACTGGCGGATCATCGGGCCGAGCGCGGCGCGGATGTGGTGCCGCGCGGCGCCGAGCCGCTCCATTGCGTCGACCGTTGCTTCCACCACCCCGGCAAGCGCGCCGCGCCAGCCGGCGTGGGCGGCGCCGACGACGCCGGCCTGCGGGTCGGCGAATAGAACCGGACCGCAATCGGCCGTGCTCACGCCGATGGCGAGCGCCGGCAAGCGCGTGACGATGCCGTCGGCACGCGGGCGGGCGTCGGGGGTCCACGGCGTCTCGGCGACGACGACGTCGGGCGAATGGATCTGGTAGGCGGTGAGCAAGTGGGGCGGCTCGACGCCAAGCGCGGCCGCCATGCGCGCGCGATTCTCAACAACGTCCGGGACGCTGTCGCGGGAGCCAACGCCGCCATTAAGGCTCGCATAGTACCCGGAAGAAACGCCACCCTCGCGCGTGAAGAAGGCGTGGCGGATTCCAGGCAGCGCGAGGGATTCGGCCTTGACCATCATAGGGCTTCAAATCCGGGCAGCGACTTGAGCTTGGGATCGGCGATCGCGAGGATTTTGCACAACTCACCCATTCCCTTGGCCCCGCTTGCGGTCAGGCGGGAAAGCGCCTGGTCGATCTCGATCGCCTTGTCGTAGGGCGCATGCGCCTTGAGCGCCGCCGCCCGTTGATCGATGCCGAGGCGGCGCAGCCAGTCGCGCTGCGCGACCGGCCCGTGCGCGCGGCCGCCCATGCTTTCGGCGCTTAGCGCTAGCGCCTCGAAATCGACATGCGCTGTCAAATCGACCTCGCCTGGCGAGCTCAACGGGTCGGTGTAGGCATGGTCGGAAACGGCCTGCAACGTCTCGCCCAAGCCGTACCAGGCGTGACCGTAATCGATGATCAAAGCCGCTCCATTTTCGCGCACGCGGCGTCCAATTTGGAGCGCGGTGGTGTCGGCGCGCCATTCGTAGATCGAGCCGTCCGGAGATTGGCGCAATCCGCGCGGCAGCGTTGAATCGAAATAGGGCAGAGGGTCGCGCGCGATGTCGATGGTCAGAGCGCCGTCCGGGCCAATCGTCACCACGCGCTCGTGCCAGCCGTCGGCGTGCTTGACCGCCTGATGCACGGGCAGGGCGTCGATGAATTCGTTGGCGACAATGAGAGCGGGACCGGGCGGAACGTCTTCGAGTGCGGCGTGCCAGAGCATCGGCACACCGAGCGGGTCGAGCCGCCGCTCCTGAATCTTCTGCAGCGCCGGGTTTATTTCGACCAGATGCAGCACGATGGCGGCGTAAAAACCCGGCACTGTTTTGGCCGCCCGCAACGCGTCGATGAGCATTGTCGCCCGTCCCGGTCCGAGCTCGATCAAACGGACGTTCTCTGGCGCTCCCATTTCGCGCCAGACCGCGGCAAGCCACAGACCGACCAGCTCGCCGAACATCTGACTGATCTCCGGCGCGGTGATGAAGTCGCCACGAGCGCCGAGCGGGTCGCGATTAGTGTAGTAGCCGTATTGCGGATGGCTCTGGCACAGCCGCATGTACTCGGCGATGGGCATCGGGCCGGCAACGCCGATAAGCCGGCGAATTTCCTGCTCGAGCGGGGAGTATTGGTCAGCCATTTTTCGGCTTCGGGTCGCAGCTTGCCGCATAGGCAAGTATGGCGATTCCGGCCAGCATCAACGGAATGCACAGTAGCATGCCCATGGTCAATCCGCCCCACAAAAAGCCGAGCTGCGGATCGGGCTCGCGGAAGAATTCGCAAGTCACGCGCGCGATTCCGTAGCCGAGCGCGAAGCTGCCGGTGACCACGCCGGGCCGCTTGAGTGCGCCCATTCGCACCAGCACGTGCAGCACGACAAAGAGCACGATGCCTTCCAGAGCCGCTTCGTAGAGTTGACTTGGATGGCGCGGAATTGGACCACCGTTGGGAAAGATCATCGCCCAGGGAACATCGGTCGGCCGCCCCCAGAGTTCGCCGTTGATGAAATTGGCGATGCGGCCGAGAAACAGGCCGATCGGCGCAACCGCGGTGGTCACGTCGCCGAGCGAAAAAATGGGGATTTTACGTCGCAGCGCGAACCAGACGATGGCGATCGTGCAGCCGAGAAAGCCGCCGTGAAACGACATGCCGCCGTTCCATAGCTGGAAAATCTGCAGCGGATGCTCGGCGAAAAGCGGCAGATTGTAGAACAAGACATAGCCGATGCGGCCGCCGAGGATGATGCCGAGCGTTACCCAAATAATGAAATCGTCGAAGTCGAGGAGCGTGAGCGGTGCCGGTCCGCCCCAGAAGCGCTCCGAGGCGATGATGGCGCGGGCATAGACCCAGCCGATGAGAATACCCACGATATAGGCGAGCGCATACCAGCGAATGGCGAGCGGCCCCAGATGAACGAGCACCGGGTTGATCGCGGGGTAGGGCAGGAGCGGCAGAACGAGCATTGGGTGAGTTTCCGTATGGGGCGATGGGGCGCGGGGAGCCCGCGCCTATATTGCCGCCCCGCGGCCGTGATGCGGCCAAACCTTGCGGGTGGCGCGCACCATTGCCATTGTCTGCACGCATAGCAAGCGTACGCTAGAGTCTAGATTCCGAAGTTCGCATCTTTCCCCGGTACGCTGGTTTGCGAATTTCGGAATCGAAGGACACTAGCAACTTATTGATCTAGTGTGGCTTTGGTTCAGAACTCCGCATCACGAGTTCGCGGCAAGAATGATGCGGACTTCATAACCGCCACACTGTCGCAGCGGCGCTCGTTGGCGGGCGCTGACAGGACAGGCAGACAGGACAGGCGGGTTTCGGAGGCAGCCATGGTGCAGACGACGAATCGCTTCTTCGACGAAGTCGCGCGGTTGATGAATGACGCGGCTGGGGCCGCGCAAGGGGTACGGCGCGAATTCGAGACCCTGTTCCGCAGCCAGGCGGAGCGGGTGCTGCGGGAACTCGATGTGGTCCGGCGCGAGGATTTCGAGGCGGTCAAGGACATGGCGCGGCTCGCGCGCGAGGAGAATGAGGCGCTCAAGGCTCGCGTGGCGGCGCTGGAGGCCGCGCTCGGCAAGGCCGGCAACACCGGGCAAGCGTCGGCGGCGTAGGCCGGGGCGGTTTCGTCCGCGGGCATAGATACTGTCGCGGGCAGCGGCAGGGGCATGAGGCGGCGCGGGTCGCCGTTCGTTCCTTGTTTTTCAATTTTTGCGCCGCTATAGAAGCCGCGATCGCGGCTCCACCCCTGGAGGCTGTCCGCGGAATTCCTTTGAAATAACAGGCTCTCAGTCGAGGATTACACCATGGCGACCGTTAACAATCTCAAGGCCGTAGCGCGGCCGCGGGCCGGCAAGGGGGCCGCCCGAGCAGAGCGCCGCGCCGGCCGCGTGCCCGGGATCATCTATGGCGACGGCAAGCCGCCGCTGCCGATCGCGCTCGATTATGCCGATTTGCAGCATCGCATCTTCGCCGGGCATTTTCTCACCACGATTCACGACATCGAGATCGATGGCGTGAAGCACCGGGTCATCCCCCGCGATTTCCAGCTCGATGCGGTGCGCGACCTGCCGCTGCACGTCGATTTCATGCGGCTCGGAGAGGGCGCGACAATCCGCGTCAATATTCCGATCCATGTCAGGAACGCCGACCAGTCGCCGGGCGTCAAGCGTGGCGGCACGGTCAGCATCGTGACGCACGCGGTCGAGGTACGCTGCCGCGCCGACGCGATTCCGACGTCGATCGATGTCGATGTCAGCGCATTGGAGATTAACCACTCCAAGCACTTGAGCGACATTGCGCTGCCCGAGGGAGTGCGGGTGGTAGCAGGCCGGGACATTACGCTTGTGACCGTCGTGCCGCCGTCGGGTTATGCGGAAGAAATGAAGGCTGCCGCGGAGGCTGCGGCCGCTGCGGCTGCGGCTGCCGCCGCGGCTGCTGCAGGTGGCGCGGCTCCGGGCGCGGCGCCTGGGGCAGCACCTGGCGCGGCGCCTGGGGCGGCTCCTGGCGCGGCTGCGCCGGCTGCCGGCGCAGCCGAGAAGAAGTGAGGTGGCCGCTCTTCTTGGAGCGTGATCTTTTCGGAAAGCGTGCTTGCGCTTTTCCAGGTCATGCTCGAGTGGTCCGATTGCAACATTCGCAAGATAGCGAGTGTCAATTCCGCTCCACTAGCGCGGGACGAGGCCGATGCTGCTCCTGGTCGGATTAGGCAATCCAGGAGCGCGCTACGCCGGCAATCGTCACAATGTCGGCTTCATGGCCGTCGAGGCGATCGCCCAGCGCCACGGCATCGGTCCGTGGCGCCGGCGTTTTCAGGGGCTGGCCTGCGAAGGTCCGATCGGCGGCGTGCGCACGCTGCTGTTGTTGCCCGGCACCTATATGAATGAATCGGGACGCGCCGTCGCCGAAGCGTTGCACTTCTACAAGCTCGCGCTCGACGAGGTGACCGTATTCCACGACGAGCTCGACCTGCCGCCGGCCAAAGTGAGAGTGAAGGTCGGCGGCGGCATCGCCGGCCACAACGGCTTGCGCTCGATTACCGAGCACGTCGGCAACGAGTACCGGCGCGTGCGCATCGGCATCGGTCATCCCGGCAACAAGGATTTGGTCCATGCCTACGTGTTGAGCGATTTCGCCAAGAGCGAGCGGCCCTGGGTCGAGGCGTTGACTTCGATAGTCGCCGACAATGCCGAGCTGATCGTGCGCGACGAGGGTGCGAGCTTTCAGAACAAAGTGCATCTGGCAATGGCGGCGAAAGGTTTCGGCGAAGACGACAACGACAA
>DATJTL010000091.1:0-2566 GCA_035503415.1 Xanthobacteraceae bacterium | reverse complement strand
AAACATGACGAATTGGATCATGAAGGCGGCCACTATTTTCTCGCTGTTAGCCATGGTGGGCGCCGCTCCCTCCTACAGCAAAGATGCGACACGTTTGGTTTGCCCGAAGGGATACTCGTCCCTTGGCGAGATTTGTTTCGGTAAAGTCAGCGGCGACATCGTCTTGCCTACGCGCAAAAAGACCGGCGTCTCCGCGCAGACGATGACAGCGCAATGAGATGACAGGGCGGCGTGGATAGTTGCCGTTCGTAACAAGATGACGACTAAGCCTACGCAATCGACCGTGTCACTCATACAGAAGATATATGAGGAAGTTCACATTGCACTTTGGGCCATTCTGGTCGCATTTGTTTCGTGGTTTTTGCTATTCGCCGTGCCCAAGCTGCCCGAAGCCCGCGCACGAGCTGAAGCGTTCCGGGCCAACGAAATAGTCGGAGAACAGGATTTATTCTGCGAAAAATTGGGAATGGAAGCAAAAACACCTGGGTACCAGAAATGCATCTCCTCTCTTCAGGAGTACCGCGCGAGGATCGAGCAGCGGCTCGCCGACGAGAACCAGCTTTAACGCAGGATAGTGACAAATCGACGGTTACACGCGGAGCGATGACAGGCCGATGCGAGGCGAATTTCCCGTTTACGCAGCACCGCCATGCAAGGCGGCTTCGCCGGCCGAGCGGGTTTGGACCGTCGCGATCCGGATTTATAGTGCGTGCTTGCTGCTGATCCTCAGTGTGACGGCCATGTCTCTGGTCAACGAACAAGCGCGGGCGCAGTGCGCACCTCGCGACGTGATGCGGCGTAATCCGAGTTTCACCGCTTCGTCATCTGGCACGACGCAGCCGGCGCCGATTGAAGCAGCCGCCGGGACAAGGGTATGGAAATCCATCCAAGTCGGAACGTTTGCCAGCAAAAGGGCTCTTTATGGGACTTTTGAAGATGCCGATTGCGGCATAGGTGACACGGCCGAGGAAATTCTGGTTGCGCCGGAATTCAGGTTAAGCAGCGTGGCGACAAACATTGATCTGGTAGCCGCCTCGGTGTCCGAACTCGGTATCAAGCGCGAGAACGCCACACTCAAAGATATCTATGCGCGGGCGCAAAACCTCGGCTTCATGCTTGCTGCCGCCGAGGTCGGTCCGCAACTGCGTCTGCAATATCTCGACCAGCCCATGGGTGAATTTCTCGAGATTGCCATGGCGCCGATCAGAACACGCGACGGCGCGTTCAGGATTTTTACCGTGGTCAATGGCGGCGCCGGACTCCTACTGCTTGGCGAGAATGCAAGCGACGACGCAAAATTTTATCCGTCATCGCGATTTGTCTTCATGCGTCAGAGAGACGTTGCGGAAATGCATCAGTGATCGCGGGCTGCCGCAGTTGGACGCACAATTTTCCGCATTTCTAACCGAGACCATTGCGCGTTAGAGCCATTCCTGGTCCCCGAACGATGTCTGTTATTGGCACTTAGCCGACATAGATTGATGTCCGCTCTTCGCTCGCTATTGGGCGGAGCGGACGTGCGAATATGCGAGCACAGCCTCTAGACAGACGCGGCGAGCGGCGCGCTGATCTTCGCATCCTCCAGCACCATGTCCGCGCCCTTCTCGCCGATCATTACGGTGGCGGCGTTGGTGTTGCCGGAAACGACGGTCGGCATGATCGAGGCGTCGATGACGCGTAGCCGCTCGAAGCCGCGCACGCGCAACCGTTCGTCGACGACGGCGTTTTGATCGGAGCCCATGCGGCAGGTCGAGGTCGGGTGATAGACGGTGGTGCCGGTTTCGCGCGCAAATGCGAGCAGGTCGGCGTCGCTTGCGCATTGCTCGCCTGGCGCGCGCTCCTCGGCGATGTATTTGCGCATCACCGGCTGGTCCATGATCCGGCGCATCAGTTTGAGGCCGTCGACGATGCATTCGCAATCGGCGCGGGCTGAGAGATAGCGCGGCTGGATCGCCGGCGGTGCGGCCGGGTCGGCGGATTTGATGCGCACGAAGCCGCGGCTCTCCGGCCGCAACTGGCACACCGAAGTGATGAAGCCCGGGAACGGATGCAGCGTGGCGCCGGCGGTGTCGGAGGAAAAGATCAGAAAGTGGAGCTGCACGTCCGGCGTCGCCAATTCCGGCCGCGTGCGCAGGAACGAGCCGGCATAGCCGGCGCCGATGGTCAGCAAGCCCTTGCGCGTGAGCAGATAGCGGAGCCCGGCGGCATAGCGATGCCGCCAATCGTTGACCACGTCGTTCATCGTGATCGGTTCGGTGCAGCGGTACTGAAAGCGGACTTGCAGGTGGTCTTGGAGGTCGGCGCCGACGCCGGGCATGTCGGCGATCGGCACGATGCCGAGGTCTTGCAGAATTTTTGCCGGCCCGAGGCCGGAGAGCTGCAGGAGCTGCGGGGAATTGATCGCGCCGCCGCAGACGATGACCTCGCCGTCGGCGTAGGCGGTGTGCGTCGCTTGCCCCTGGCGGTATTCGACGCCAACGGCGCGGCGGCCGTCAAACAGCACGCGCGTGGCGAGCGCGTTGGCGGCAACCGACAGGTTGGGCCGCCGCCGCGCCTCCTTCAGATA
>DATJTL010000090.1:0-8881 GCA_035503415.1 Xanthobacteraceae bacterium | reverse complement strand
GTCAATGCACATCAGAATGAGCCGTCGATCGCAACGGCGACAAGTTCGACAAGGCTTAAGCTAACCGCCCGCCAACTTCTCCATCATCGTGCGCATGAAGCGCACGGCGGCGGGCCCCTTCAAGGCGCTGGTCCACAGTTCCTTCGCCATCTTCTCGTGCAGCGCCAGCGCCTCGGGTGCCGAGGTGATCATGGCGACGCCGACGCGGATATTGGGCTCTTCGCCAAGGCGGAACGGGCTCAACGCCAGAATCTGCCGGTCAGGCTGGCGGAAAATCTGAAAGCTGGTGTGCGGCAGCGTGTCGAGCACGATGCCGATCTGCACGCCGATCGGCTCGTTCTCCATCAGCGTGATGAAATGTTCGGCTTCGGCGCGGGCGAGAGCGCGGCGTTCGCGGCGTAATTGCTCCGGCAAATCGAGCCGCCCAACCAGGCCGTTGCGCAAAAAACGCTCCATTTCGGCGGCCGAAATCAGATTGACGATCGCCGGCTGGCGTTGCCGGTAGGTCTCCTTGCGCTGGTGCAACACCGCCATCAGTTCATCGATCTGGGCAAGCGCGCGCCCGCTCGGGGCGATGCCGTCCGGTACCGACTCGCGCAGCACCTCTCCCAATGCGGAATCGAACGCCTCGGATGAGAGTACGTAGGAGATCGGTCCGGCAAGCACGATGATGTGCTCGGCGGTTTCCTCGATCTGGCGCATGCGCTCGAAATAGCTCACCGCGGAAGCGATGTATTCGACGCCGACGCCGAGCAAGGTCGGCACCGAGACCTGCAGAAGTTCGGCCAAATTCTCCAAGGTTTCGATCTTGGCCAGCTCGCCCTTCTCGAAGCGATAAAGCGCGGTTCGCGAGATGCCGAGTTTTTGCGCGATCTCCTCCGCGGACAGCCCGGAGCCGAGGCGGAAGGCCTTCAGGCGATTGCCGATGTCGTCAAAGCGGAGCGGCATGAGCGCGGAACGGACGCCAGACGACACAGGAGGGAGCCAGATCGCAAGAGATTAGCGTGCTGGCGCCTTGTCCGCCGTCGTCTGTCGGCTCTCGTTTGTCCTCAATCTTTTCGCCGCATCCAGCGCGGCGATGACGATATTCTGATAGCCGGTGCAGCGACACAGATTGCCGGAAATACCGATGCGTACTTCCTCCTCGGTCGGGTCGGGATTGTCGCGGAGGAACTCGATCAGCGTCGTCAGCATTCCAGGCGTGCAGAAGCCGCATTGCAGGCCGTGATTGTCGCGGAACGCCTCCTGCAGCGGGTGCAGCGTGTCGGCGTCAGGCGCGATGCCTTCGACGGTGAGAATCTCGTGTCCGTCGGCCTGCACCGCCAGCATCAGGCACGAGCGAGCGGAGTAGCCGTCGAGCAGAATCGTGCAGGCGCCGCACACTCCGTGCTCGCAGCCCAAATGCGTGCCGGTGAGCCCGAGCTGATGGCGCAGGAAATCGGCAAGCGTCACCCGCACCGGCACGGTCTCCTCGTAGCGCGTGCCGTTGACGGTGACGGAGATCTTTCTCGTCTCGCTCATTGCCGCCCCCTTTCTGCGATCCGTTCATGCGCCTTGAGCAGCGCGCGACGCGGCAACACCGTCGCCAGCTGCTGGCGATAGGATGACGGCGCGTGGATGTCGTCGATGGCCTCAAGCTTACGCAGGCTTTCGCAGATCTCGCGCAGCCGCTTTTCCTCGATAGTTTCGCCGATCAGAGCCCGCTCGACTTCGCTCGCCCGCACCGGCGCCGGTCCCATGCCGCCGAGCGTCAACGAGGCGCGCGTCACCTTGCCGTTTTTGTCCTCTTCGATCAGCACCGCCGTCGAGACGATGGCGAAATCGCCGTGCCGGCGGGAAAACTCTACGAAGGCGTAACCGTGGCCGGCCGGCCAACAGGGAAACGTCACGCCGGTCAAAAGCTCGTCGGGTTCGAGCGCCGGCGTCATGTAGGCAACCGGAAAGGCGGAGAAATCGATGCTGCGAGTGCCGCTCTTGCCCGCGACCGTCACCTTGGCGTCGAGCGCCGCTGCGAGCGAAACGAGCTCGGCCGCCGGATCGAGATGGCAGAGCGAGCCGCCGATCGTGCCGCGATTACGCGTCTGCCGATGACCGACCTGGCAAATCGCCTCATGCATGAGCGGACAGCGCGAACCAACCAGGTCGGAGAACTCGATGTCGCGCTGGCGCGTCATGGCGCCGATCTCCAACGCGCCGTCGCGCTCGCGGATATAGTTGAGGCCGTCGACCCGGTTGAGGTCGATGATGTGGTCGGGCAGCACATAGCGCATGTTGAGCATGGGCATGAGCGACTGCCCGCCGGCGAGCAGCTTGGCGTTGTCGAGACTGCCAAGCAGGCCGACCGCTTCGCCGACAGTGTGCGGATCATGATAGGAAAAGGGCGGTGGTTTCATGCGGGGCTACTTTGATTCTTGCGCTGATTCTTGCGCTTTTGACTCTGTACCAAAAAGCGTGCATCCATTCAAAAATGTACCGCAATCCCAATCTTGATACCAGTGCGGTGGATTGAAGTCCGCATCAAAGGGTACTCCCAACACTTGCGAACTTCGGAATCGGGGCACTAGCCGATGAAGCCTGCGGCGTTCCACTATCATGCGCCGAAAACCGTCGATGAGGCGGTAGCTCTGCTCGCGGAAGTGGCTCCGCAGGACGGGCGCATCCTGGCCGGCGGCCAGAGCTTGGTCCCCACTATGGCGTTTCGGCTCGCCAAGCCGACGCACCTCGTCGACATCAATGGCGTCGAGGCGCTCAATCGCCTCACCGTTGCGGGCGGCAAACTCGTCATCGGCGCCTGCGTGCGCCATGCCGCGTTTCACCATCCGGTCTGCGACGGGCCGCTGGGCAAGCTGCTCAGCGCGGTGGTGCGTCACATCGCCCATTATCCTATTCGCAACCGCGGCACCTTCTGCGGCAGTCTGGCAAACGCCGATCCGGCGTCCGAATGGGCGCTGGTGCTCTCGGCGCTCGATGGCGAGGTTTTGGCCAAGAGCGCCCGCGGCGAGCGCGTCATCGCCGCACGCGATTTCTTCAAGGGCATCATGACGACCGCCCTGCGCGATGACGAACTCATCGTCGAAGTACGGCTACCTCTGCTTTCCGCCGATACACGCTGCGGCTTCTACGAATTCAGTCGCCGCGCCGGCGATTTCGCGCTCGCCGCCGCGCTCGGCGTCTATCGCCTCGAAGGCGGCAAGATCGCAGAGCCGCGGCTCGCACTGGGCGGCGTCGAGGTCAACCCGCGGCGCATCGCCGAGGCCGAACGCGCGCTTGTCGGGGCTGCGCCCGGCGATCAAGCCTTCCGCGCGGCCGCCGCGGCGGCGGCCGCCGCCGCCGATCCGATGGAGGACGCCATCAACAGCGCCGAATTCCGCCGCGACCTCGTGCTGGCGGTGGCGCGCCGCGCACTGGAGCGGGCGGCGGAGTAACTTTGAGTATGCGGACGAGCAATTGGATCGGCCAATCGGTCAAGCGGCTGGAGGATCCGCCGCTGGTGGCCGGGCGCGGCGAATTCGCCGGCGACATCAACTTTGCCCATCAGCTGCATATGCGCATCGCGCGCTCAGCCCACGCGCACGGCCGCATCGTCTCGATCGATACCAGCGCAGCGCGCGCGCTGCCTGGCGTGTTCGCGGTGTGGACGGCTGCCGACATCGCCGAGGTGCCGCCGATCGATTTCCGTGAGGGCTCGATCCCGGCGCTCGATCCCTACCGCCAGCCGGTGCTGGCGAACGGCACCGTCCGCTATGTCGGCGATCCGGTCGCCGCCGTCTTCGCCACTAACCCCTACATCGCCGAGGATGCCGCCGACCTCATCGAGATGGAGATCGAGGAATTGCCGCCGGTACTCGACGCGCAGGCAGCGCCGTTCGAGTTCTCGCCCGGACAAAGCAGCGAGGCGACAATCATCCGGCAGGGCTACGGCGACGTCGATGCGGCGTTCCGCGCGGCACCGCACGTAATCGAGCTTGAGCTTGCCATCGGCCGGCACTCTGGCGTGCCGCTGGAGACGCGCGGCGCCATCGGCCGCTACGACGCCTCGCGCGGCATTCTCGAACTGCGCGGCGCCGCCAAAGTGCCGCACCGCAATCAGGAACTGCTCTCACGCATGCTCGGCATTCCGCCGAGCTCCGTGCACGTTCACGAATCCCATGTCGGCGGCGGCTTCGGTATCCGCGGCGAGCTCTATCCGGAGGACGTGCTGGTCTGCGTCGCCGCCAAAAAATTCAATCGCGCGGTGAAGTGGATCGAGGACCGGCGCGAACATCTGATCGCCGCCAATCACTCGCGCCAGCAATTGCACAAGATCCGCGCCGCCGTCGACACGCAAGGCGTCATCCTCGCCATCGACGACGTCTATTTCCACGACCAGGGCGCCTATATCCGCACCCACGCCACACGCGTGGTGCACATGACTGCCGGCATCCTGCCCGGCCCGTACCGCGTGCCGGCCTACCGCGCCGTCGGCCATTTCCGTCTCACCAACAAGACGCCGGCGGCGACTTACCGAGCGCCCGGCCGCTACGAGACGACGTTCGTACGCGAGCGGCTGGTCGATGCCATTGCCGCCAAGCTTAATCTCGACCGCATCGAGGTGCGCCGCCGCAATACGATCCGCTCCGACGAACTGCCCTACGAGCGGCCGCTCGAGGCGCTCGGCGAGCACATCTTCATGGACACGGGCGATTACATCGGGCTGCTCGACAAGCAATGCGACGCTCTCGACTGGCGAAAGCTCAACGCGGAAGTGAAAAAGCGCAAAGCGGCCGGCGAGCTTGTCGGCATCGGCGTGGCGATGTTCGTCGAAAAGAGCGGGCTCGGTCCTTCCGACGGCGTGAAGATTTCCGTCGATACCTCCGGCATGGTCGAAGTGGTTACCGGCGGCGCCTCGCTCGGCCAGGGCTTTGAGACCGTGATGGCTCAGGTCGCCGCCGACGTGCTCGGCGTCGATTACAGGGATTGCCGCGTCATCCACGGCCAGACCGACCGCATCCCCTACGGGATCGGTGCGCACGCCTCGCGCGCCACCGTGATGACCGCGTCGGCGACGCATATCGCGGCATTGAACGTGCGCAAGAAGGCGCTCGACCTCGCCGCCGAATTGCTGCAGGCGGCGCCCGATCAGCTCGATATCGTCGACGGCGAAGTGGTGCGCAAAAACAGCGTCGGCGGCGCCTCAATCAGCTTGGGAAAAATCGCGGAGCTTTTGGCGCCCGGGAAGAAAACGCTGGGCGAGCGCGAGCCCGGCCTTTCCGCCGAAGGCTGGTTCAACGTCGATCACCAGGTCTATCCCTACGGCAGCCACGTCGCCGTTGTTCGAGTGGACAAAGAAACCGGCGGCGTCGCCGTCGAGCGCTATTTCATCGCCTACGACATCGGCCGCGCCATCAATCCGGCCCTGGTTGAGGCGCAGATCGTCGGCGGCTATGCCCAGGGGCTCGGTGGCGCGCTGTCGGAGGAATTCATCTATAACGAGCGCGGCGATCCGCTCGCGGTGACGTTTGCCGATTATTTGCTCCCCGCCATGCACGAGACGCCGGTGCCCGACGTTCTCCTGCGCGAAGATTACACGACCCCGCGCAATCCGCTTGGCATCAAGGGCGCCGGAGAAAGCGGTATTACCGGCGTGGGCGCCGCGATCGCTTCGGCTATCGATGACGCCATCGGCATTCCCGGCGCGGTGACGCAAATCCCGGTGACGCCGCAGCGGGTCAAGGCAATTCTGCGCAAGCGCGCGTGATACGTGCGCTTTTGGCGCACCTGCTCGTCCATCGAAGCGCGTGGTGCGAGAGTTAGACGTTACTCGTCGCGAACTTTTTCCCCGTAGCGCAGCGGCACAAGTGTGAGCTTGGCCTAGTTGATCATCGTCTTCTCGCAACCACCTGAGGCGCGGCACCCTGGTGTTTGATGACGAGGAGATGCAGCCGACGCAGGCGAACTTTAATGCAGCTATTTTTGATCACTCCGTTCACGGCCGTTGAATAATCACAGAGTCGCCGCACGATCCCGCGGCGCCGTCCTCGCCGTCGGCGGCGTTCAGCGGTGTTGCTCATGCCTCGGTTAACGACCGAACGGCGGACATTCCTCAATCGCAGCTTGATGCCATTTTCGTTAACATGGCGGGCAGCAGGCATCGCTGTCGCGGCAGCGGACATTACTGTTTGGAATTAGAATTGTTATAAAACATAGTCGTTGCAAGTACGATTGCAGTCCATAAAAAGGTGCGATCCGTGGCAATTTAGCGAATAGCCGTGTTCGTCGCCTTTCTGATCATGCTGCGCGAGGGTACCGAAGCCGCCATCATCGTCGGCATCGTGTCGAGCTATCTTGCGCAAACCGGCCGCCGGCAGTGGCTACCTGCCGTATGGCTCGGAATTATTGCCGCGATCGTAGGCTGCCTGGCGCTGGCCGCTGCGTTGGAGGCCGCCGGCGCGGAATTCCCGCAACGTCAGCAGGAACTGTTCGAAGGCTGCGTGGCGATCGTCGCCGTGGTCATGCTGACGTCCATGGTGTTCTGGATGCGCAAGGCCGCCCGCTCGATGGCCGCCGATCTCCGTGCTTCGGTGGATGCCGCGCTCGCCCGAAGCAGCGGCGGCGGCTTCGCGCTTGCGGCCCTGGCGTTTCTCGCCGTCGGCCGCGAAGGTCTGGAGACGATTTTTTTCCTGTCCGCGATCGTTCAGCAAAGCCAAAGCGCGTCAATCTTGATCGGCGCGGCACTGGGCCTTGTCTGCGCGTTCGTCATCGGCATGGCGATTTATGTCGGCGGCACGCGGATCAACTTGCGGCACTTCTTTCGATGGACCGGCGTCTTCATCATCTTCGTCGCCGCCGGTTTGCTTGCGGGTGCGGTGCGAGCCTTCCATGAAGCCGGGATCTGGAATGGACTCCAGGGCTCAACCTTCGACCTCAGCAACGTCCTCCCCGGAGACAGTCTCGCCGGTACGCTGCTCGGCGGCTTTTTCGGCTATCAGGAAGCGCCGACAGTCGGCGAGCTTGTCGCCTATCTTGGCTTCCTGATCCCGGCTCTCGTGCTGTTCTTTGGGCGCCGTAAGCGTCCGCCAATGGCAGCGCTGCCGCTTGGCTCCAACGCTCACTCAGAGGCTCGGTAGGATGCTAATGGCAAAGTACGCACGGGTCGATCCGAAGTTCATTGCGCTCGTTGCGGGAGCCAGTCTGGTATACCTGCTGCCGACGGCGGGCCTGCGTGCGCAAGCGGCGCCCGTCAACGTGACCATCACCGATAAGGGCTGCGACCCCAATTCGCTGACCGTCGCTGCGGGCAAATCGACCTTCGCGATCAAGAACGCCAGCCAGCGTGCGCTCGAATGGGAGATCCTTTCCGGCGTTATGGTGGTCGAAGAGCGCGAGAATATCCTTCCGGGCTTTTCACAAACGCTGTCGGCGACGCTGTCGTCCGGCGAATATCAGATGACGTGCGGTCTTCTGAACAATCCCAAAGGAACGTTGATCGTTCAGTCTTCCGCGGCGAGCGCAGCTCCCGCGCCAGTCAGCGCACTCGATCTCGCCGGACCATTAGCGGAATACAAGCTCTACGTATCGCGCGAGGTCGACGCGCTGGTGGCTGGTACGACGACCTTCGTCGCCGCCATCAAGGCTAATGATCTCGCCAAGGCGCAGAAGCTCTACGCGCCGACCCGCGTCCATTACGAGCGGATCGAGCCGGTCGCCGAACTTTTCAACGATCTCGACAAGGCGATCGACTCGCGGGCGGACGATTACGAAAAGAAAGAGAGCGATCCGGGCTTTATCGGATTTCACAAGATCGAAGAACTGCTGTTCGTGGACAAGAGCACCGCGGCTGCGCACGGCACCGCCGACAAGCTCCTCCAGGATGTCCAGGAGCTCCATAACCGCGTTGAAACTTTGGTCATCCCGGCAGGAAAGATGGTCGGCGGCGCCGCCGACCTGATCGAGGAAGTGGCGGCCACCAAGATCACCGGCGAGGAGGACCGCTACAGTCACACCGATCTGTGGGATTTTCAGGCCAATATCGATGGAGCGCGCAAGATTTATACCTTGCTGCGGCCGCTCGCGGCCGCGCGAAATCCGGCCTTCGTGAAGCGGGTCGATGACAATTTTAACCAGGTCGACGCCATTTTGGCCAAATACAAAACAGCGGACGGCTTTGAGAGCTACGACGCCGTCAAGGAAAGCGATCGCAGAGCCATGAAGGGGCCGATTACGGCCTTGGCTGAGGACCTCTCAACGCTGCGAGGCCAATTGGGATTGGAATGAAGAAACGCAACGATACGCAACCGCGCGATGGTGCGCTTTCGCCCTTGGGTGCGTCGCGCCGCTCGCTCCTGAAGCTCGGCGCCGCGACCAGCGTGGTGTCCTTGAGCACGGCCGCGGTTCATGCGCGCGCCGCGGAAACCGACGAGACTGATCCCGAGCAACAAACTGAGCCATTCTTCGGCGTGCATCAGTCCGGCATTGTCACGCCGCAGCCTGCGGCAGCGGTGGCGGTGGCTTTCGACGTACTCGCCACAGACCGCGCCGGCCTCGAACGTTTGCTGCGCACGCTGACCGAGCGGATCACGTTTCTCACAATTGGCGGCCTCGCTCCGACCCGCGATCCGCTGTATCCGGCTCCCGATTCCGGTCTCCTTGGGCCCGTGGTGGTGCCGGACAATCTCACCGTCACGGTGGCGGTGGGCGCGAGCCTGTTCGATGGCCGCTTCGGTCTCGAGCGCTTGAGGCCGAAGCATCTCGTGCGGATGACGCAATTTCCCAATGACGCCTTGGACGATCGCTACTGCCATGGCGACCTGCTGATCCAATTCTGCGCCAATCGCGAAATAACCGTGATCCACGCGTTGCGCGACATCATCAAGAATACGCCCGACCTGTTGGCCGTCCGCTG
>DATJTL010000089.1:0-14414 GCA_035503415.1 Xanthobacteraceae bacterium | reverse complement strand
GGCGGCAACGGCATGATCAAGATGATCAGCGAAGAAGCCGTGCACATCCGCAAATGGCTCACGATCGACGACTTCAGCTCGCTCCTCGGCATGACGTTTCTGTTTCCCGGACTGACCGCCTGCAAGCTCTCCGGCATGATCGGTTACCGCGTTGCGGGAATCGGCGGGCTGATCGTAGCGGCGCTGGCGATAAACATTCCCGGAATTATTCTCACTTCTGTCGGCTTTCTGTTCTTGCTGAATTACATAAGCGTCCCGATCGTGAGTGAACTGCTGCTGGCGATGCAGTTCGCCGCCATAGCGCTTATCGGCGCCGTGCTTTTCGACCTCATCAGGCCAGCCGCCAGACGCCGAAAGTACTGGATCGGGATTTTTCTCACGGCGGCCTTCTTTCTCGCCATCGAGCTGTTTCATTTGAAGGTCATTTACTGTCTGCTCGTCTACCTCGCCCTTTACGTTATCGCGCCGTTTTGGACCCCGGCTCAACCGAGCGCGCACCCTGTAGCGGCTGGCGAACTGCCCCGGGCCGCCGACTGATAGACCCGCATTGCCCGCGCAACCCGGATATCCGCCATGGCTTTTTGGCACGCGCTGTTGGATCTGCTCTCGAGCTTCGGTCAGATCGGCCTCTTCGCTTTGGGCGGCGGCGACTCGATGTTGAAGATGATCGGCGACGAAAGCGTCGTTCATCGCCACTGGCTCACTGCCGATCAATATGGCGCCCTCTTGGCCATGGATTATCTATTTCCCGGGTTGACCGCGGCCAAGATCGCCGGCGTCATCGGTTATCGCGTCGCCGGCATCGCCGGCCTCTTGACCGCCGTGCTGGCACTCAATCTTCCGGGAATAATCCTGGTCGCGATCGGCTTCACCCTGACGGTCAATCACATCGACCATCCGATCGTGCAAAAAATCCTCGAGGCGATGAAATTCGGCGCGATGGCGATGATCGCGGCGGTACTCTTCGACATGATGCATTCGGCGGCCGCGCACGGACACGGCTCCTTGCTCGCCATCGCGCTCACGCTCCTGTTTTTCATCGCGCTGGAATTCTTCGATGCCCCGGTGATCGGCGGGCTAGTGACCTACGTCGCCGTCTTCCTTGGCCTGCACCTGTGCGGCCTGCCCATCTAGGCTTTTCGCCGAGACTGATACGACACAAGACCGATACGACGATTGTGCGTGTTGTCGGCGGCCGCTAGATTTGCCCCAGTCGCACTGTCGCTGGCGGCGCGGCGCGCCTGGGTTGGCCCGCATTCCGGTTCGCGTTCATGATCACAGCTCCCTCACCTGCCGGCGTCGCCCTCCTCCTCGGACTGAGCTTCTTTCTCGGGCTCGCCTACGAGGACTTTTTCGGCCGCACCAATATCAGACGGCCCGGCGGCGTCCGCACCTTTCCGATGTTGGCGCTTGCCGGCGGCGTGCTCTATCTGTTCGATAGCGTGCACTTTATTCCCTTCACCGGCGGCCTCTTGGTGCTGGGCTCATGGCTGTTCGTCTATTATCAGAAGCACGTTGCCGAACCCGACGATGAAGGCGAGCCCAATGTCGGACTCGTCGTCCTCGTGCTCAATGTGCTGGCCTATCTGCTGGGCGCCATCACGCTCGCACTGCCGCACTGGATCGCGGTGGCGACCACCGTCGCCGCCGTTCTGCTGCTCACCAGCCGCACACAACTGCATGCACTGGCGCGCCGGATCGAACTGAAGGAAATCATCATCGCGGGCGAATTCCTGATCTTGACGGGAATAATCCTGCCGCTGCTGCCAAACGAGCCGGTGACGACGCTGACGAAGATCACGCCGCGGCAGGTCTGGCTCGCGCTCTTGGTGGTGTGCACCTTTTCCTATGTGAGCTATCTCGCCCAGCGTTATTGGGCCGCCGCGGCACGCGGATTATGGATGGCCGCGCTCGGCGGTCTCTATTCGTCGACCGCGTCGACCGTCGTGCTGGCGCGACAGGCGGCGGCCAATCCGGCACTCAAGCGCCAGGCGCAGGCCGGCATCACGCTGGCGACCGCCATCATGTATTTGCGGCTCGAGGCTGTCGTCGCGATCTTCAACACAGCGTTGGCGCGCCTTTTGATCCTGCCGCTCGGCGGCCTCGCTTCGGCGGGATTTGTGCTCTGCGCACTCCAATATTGGTGGGCCGACCGACCCCAGCAGCAAGCCAAGCCGCCGGCGATGCTGCCGGCCAACAGCGCCAATCCGCTGCAGCTTGGGACTGCGGCGATTTTTGCGGTCCTATTCATCGCCATGTCGCTGGCCTCGAGTTTCGCGACGGCGCACTTTGGCGCCGCCGGCATCTATGCGCTCGCCGCCGTCGTCGGCTTCTCCGATATCGATCCGTTTGTGCTGAATTTGGCGCAAGGCGGTGCAACCGGCGTCGCCGAGGCCGCGCTCGCCGCGGCGATCCTCATCGCCGCCTCATCGAACAATATTCTCAAGGCCGGCTATGCCGTCGCGTTTGGCGGCGGCCGTACGACGGCCGCGAGCGCCGCCGCGCTCGTCGTACTCGCCATCGCCGGCGTCGTCATTGCATTGTTCATCGCCGGCGTCCTGCCTTAGCCGCGTTCGGGGCCTGCAAGCATGGGGGCGGCTGCCGCGCTCTCTTCGTAATGCACTCCGCCTGCGCTCAGCGGATCATCTGGTCACTCGTGTAGCTCGCAACGAACTGGCATTTCTGCTCCTCGGCCGTGCGCTTCAGCACCTTCTCCCGTTCGAGTACGGTCTGATAGTCGGTGCTATAGGCGAGTGCCCCGATCACCTCGCCGCCGCCGCCTTCGTTCGCCTTGTCGATGAGGTTGCGCAACTGCTTTTCACGCGCCAGCAAGGCTTTCCATTGCTCGGCAAGGCCCTGGCAATGATATCCTTCGTATCGCCCAGGATCGACCATGAGCGCGCCGACGCCGTCACCCCCGCAGCCGGCGAGTGTCGCCGCGGCGAAGAAGACACACGCGGCCCGCATCAAGAGAACGACTGCTCGGAAACCACCTGCGCGGTTTAGAGGAGCGAAACCGGCAATGCGACACACCATCGAAAACTGACCCAGCCCGCGCGCCGTTTTGCGCGCTTCCCCTATCTGTATGCGGGTTCTTACGCCGCAAATAAGGCAAGTCTGCACAACGCCATCAATCCCGCCGCGCATCGGGGTCGGGCCGCGAGAAAAGCGATTGATCCGAATCTAAGGGACTCTATCGGGAAACTCGACGCCCACGGTCAATCCGTCTTGCCAGACGAGACGGCATATCCGTCGCGTACTGCCCTGCGAACTCAACAGCAGCAGGAAGCTTGGCGGCAGCTCTTCGTCCATGGCCAGAATGATGCGCGCGCCACATTCCGAAATATCAGCGATCGCACAAGCACTCGGCCTGCCAGTCTCGCTGGTCAGAATCTTTGCCTGATAGTGGAATTGCCGTCGCGGATTTTTGCGCAATTCGGTGCCGGCGCGGCGGCCTGCAGTCAAAGCCATCCCCATTCCCCACGGTTGCAATATTTCAATCAAAACCGCAATGCGTGCAATTTAGGCCAAAGGCCCTTAAAGGCCGGTAAATCCCTACCGGAGGCTGCCGCGTGAGCAATCCTGGCCGCGCGTTCAGCTCGCGCGCAATAGCGCCGTAGCCCCCGCAGCCGGCACTGGCGCGCCGAAATAATATCCTTGACCCAACCGGCAGCCGGCGGAAATGAGAAACGCCCGCTGCTCTAATGTTTCTACGCCTTGCGCAACGACTTCGATGCCGAGTTCGGCGGCAAGTCCGATCACGGCCCGCACGATCGTCGCATCATCGGAATTGCTGGTCACGCCCGCGACGAATCGGCGATCGATCTTCAAGCGCGCCACACGGAACAAGCGCAGATAATCGAGCGACGAATAGCCGCTGCCGAAATCGTCGATGGCGATGCGCACTCCGATGCGGCGCAACCGCGCCAGTTCCTCGCTGCGCCGATGCGTCGCCTCGGTAAGAACCGTCTCGGTCATCTCGAGCTCCAGCTCGCTGGCGGCAATTCCATTTTTTGCAAGCGCATCAGCGACCACGACGTCGACATTGCCAGCGAGCTTCAATTGGCCGGCTGAAAGATTGGCGCTGACTACCGACGGTGCGATACCTTGTTCCCGCCACTTGGCGATCTGCCGGCACGTCTCTTCGAGGACCCACTGCCCGATCGGGATGATGCTGCCGCTCGACTCCGCGATCGGAATGAATTTTTCCGGCGCCATCAGGCCGAACGTCGGATGGTTCCAGCGCAACAGGGCTTCCAGTCCGACGACGCGGGCCGATTCAAGCTCGACTTGCGCCTGATAGAAGAGTTCGAGCTCGTTGCGTTCGATTGCCCCATGCAAGCCCTCGGTGATAGCGACGCGCTCTCGCACCTCGTCGTCGAGGTCGCGAATATGAAAGCGGAAGCGGCCGCGGCCCTCATTTTTGGCGCGATAGAGCGCAAGGTCGGCCTTGCTCAACATCGCCTCGGGGTCAGCGAGGTCGCCGCGATACGGCACGATGCCGATGCTGGCGCTGGTGTGGATCTGATTGCCGTTGATCGAAATGGCGGCCTCGATCGTCCGGCAAATCTTCGCCGCCAACGTCTTGGTGCCGGAATTGTCGGTGATGTCCTCCTGCAACAGGGCAAATTCATCGCCGCCGAACCGGGCGACCAGGTCGGTATCGCGCACGCAGCCTCTCAGCCGGTCGGCCACGATCTTCAACAACGTGTCGCCCGCGGGATGACCGAGGGTATCGTTGACATCCTTGAAGCGATCGAGATCGAGATAAAGCACGGCAAAGGCGTGCCCCCCGCGCCGTGCGCGCGCGAAGGCCAGATGCAGCCGGTCGAGAAAGGCGACGCGATTAGCCAGACCAGTCAGCGGATCGGTGCGCGCCAACTCGACGATCTTCTGTTCGGCTTTCTTGCGCCTGGAGATGTCGCGCAGGAACCAGATGCGCCCGAGATAGCGTTTATCGTCGTCATAGAGCGGCGCCGATCGGCGCTCGATCGTGCGTCCGTCCTTGGTCTCCATCTCGTCGAAATATTGCTTGTTGCGGTGGATGTAGAGGCGGTGCGCATGGTCGAGGAATTCGCGCTCGTTCTTCATCCGGGAGGCCGCGATACGCAACAGCGCATCGTTATCGTGCCCGGTCCGCAACCGCCGCGGCACGCCCCAAAGCTCGGCGAAGCGCCGGTTGAATGCAGTGACGTGCCTGTTCTGGTCGACAACTAGGATTGCATCGGGGGAGTTCTCGATCGCCGCCTTCAGCAGGACGTGTGAGGAAGCAAGTTCCTGCAAGCGGCGCATGGAAACAACCGCGGCGCTGACCAATTCGGCCAGAATCTTGACGATATCGATCTCGGCGGGCGGCCAGTCGCGCTCGTCGCGGCAATCGTCGAAGCCGATGACGCCCCACCAGAGACCCTCGACGAAAATTGGAACGCCCAAGATCGACTTAATCGCGTTCAACCGCATGAAATCGCACGCGCCGGAATCGAAATCTCGCGCGTGGCCAACCACCGTCTCGCCGCGGGAAAACTTTGCGATCCAAGTTGAAAGTCCAAGCTCCGCCATCGGCGTGCCGATTGCGCGGAATTCGGGCGTCGCGATCCCAGGCGCGCTCCACATGTAGCGCCGCGTAACGACGCCGCTCTCAATCGGTTTCGCGGCGTCGATTTCAAGAATGTGGAGATGGTCAGCCCCGGCTGCCAATCCGACTTGCTCGATCACCTTGCACAGCGATGCACCAAGATCTGATGAGCGCAGCAGTTCTTGGGCGCTGAGTGCGATCGCCTGCAAAATCGCATCCCGCCGGATGCGCGCCAAAGCATCGAGAGGATGCGCCAATTGCGCTTCCGCGGCGGCCGGCCAGACGCTTTGCGGCTTCAACTTACGCACCACGACGCAACCCGGAGATAAAGACGGAGCAGCGCAAAGCGCGCCGGACCAAATTTCGTCAAATGTTAGGGGACGGGGTCTCCAAAGGCCGTTGCAACAATCGCTCAAATTGCAATCAAGCCAGTCCGTACAACTACTAAGCTACATTGCCGATGAGTACCTAACTGGGCTGATGCGGCGTGCGGCTGCGCATCCACCAACACCCAGGCGAATGGGCATGGTGGTCTCCACGCGCCAAGCGGCCGGCCGCCGTCCTCGACGGCTCGGGACAGGCGAGCCCACATGCCGACCGCCGGCCAAATGCGCGCCGGCGGCCGCCCGATCCGTATGGTGTCAGGACGCCGGCTACGCCACCGAGCCGGCTTTGTTCTTAGTGTGGGGCAGAAGCGTCGCGATCGCCAGCAGTACCCAGGCCAAGAATACCAGCCAGAAGGCGTTGGCGGTGAGAAATGCCGGGATTTCCCTGGTCGAGCCCACGATGGGCAGAACGATTTCCGGAATCCTCACGGGGGCTCCGACGTACTCCCAAACTCCGGCGAATGCCAAAATCACCGTGACAATGAAAATTGCAATGCTTGGGGCGCGCATGATCGTGATGCATCCTCTCTTAGGAAGGCAGGGAGAATCACTGAACGCGGCGGCACTATACCTCAATACCGTCGCACCCATGCGGTCGCCGGAGCACGCTTTTCGATGCGCTTAAGCGGGCCTCGAACTCCCGCAGCGAGCATCAATCGCTCTAATCAATCTAATCAAAGAGATAGGTTAGTCCGAGCCGGCCGGCCAAACCATAGACGTCGGTGCGCCCGCGCAATTCGCCTTCGACGTTGAGCAGCCAATTCTTCGTCAGCTGAGCCTCTATTTTGCCGATGGCCTGGCCGAAAATCCTGCCCGCATCGGTCGGCGCCAGCGGCACACCGGTCGCGACCGCAAGCGTGCCGCCGGAGACGATCACGTCGTCATAAGCAAGAAGCGTCAGTGTCTCGGTGAAGTGAACGCCCGACCAATCAAAGCCTGCGCCAAACCGCGCGCCGCCCTGCACGCGCAGATCACTTCCGTCGATCATGCCGAAGGCCTTCGACGCGGTATCCCACACGGTGCGCGTATAACTACCGCCGACGGTCGGCTCGACCCACCAGGAACCGACATTCTGTTTGTAATTCAGATTCCCGACGGCGACGTAGTTGATCAAGCCAAGCGGAATTGTGGAGCCTGCGGAGTTCTCCGAGAGATCAAAAAAATCGGCCTTCAAGGTGCTGTCAGCCGAGAATGCGCCATTGACGTAGGCGCCATAGGTCCCGAGCATCGGTCCATGGAGTTGCATCGTCGAACCGTCGCCGTTGTGAACGGAGGCGGTCGCATCACCGGTAAGCAAACCCGCCACGAGCGCGTCGGTAGCGGAGGTAAGGCCCTGGACAGTGACATCCACGCCGGCAAGTCCACCTCCGACCAGCGTTTGGCGCCCGATGTTCTCGCCGTCGAACGTCCCGCTGCGGTTCTCGTAATCGACAAAGCCCTGCGTCCAGGCCGCGTATGAAAAGCGTGACGGTTCACCGGCCTGTTGTGGCGGTGCCTTGACCGCGATCGGGTTTTGCGGAGCGCCCGGCTCGTTGCTGTAGCCGAGCGCGGCAAACGCCTGGTCGACCACATTCGCCTGGGGCGGCGTGTCTTCAGCAAAACCGAGCGGTGCGGATGCGGTTTGCGGCAGGCTTTGCAGCCGGTCTTCGATACTCCAGATCTGTTGTTGAATTCCGGTCTCGCCAACCTGCGAGGTCTGAACAGCGATGTGACCCAGGCTCTGCAAAAACAAATCCGGGGGAGTCGGTGCTGGTGCGGGAGGCGGAGGCGCCTGCGCCACCGCAGGCGCGATCTGCACGGCCAAAGTCACGGCAGCGGCGAACACGAGTATCGCCACCTGCGCCAAACGAGCCTGTACGCTCTGCGGCCACCCTGCGCGCACTACACGCCCCCACTCCGCCAAACGCGCGTCAATGACGGATGGGCCTTAGGTAACCCCAGATTACCAGCGATGTAAACTTACATCACCGACCAAGGCCTCCCGGTGGCGCGCACCGGCGCGATTGGCGTCCCGGCTGCTTTGGGGCGTCAGCGCTTGGCCTGGTCGCCGCTCACGTCGTTCCCGACCGCCGTGGCCGGCGAGGTAAGCGCGCGATAGGCATCCACCAGACCCGGATCGAAGGTGCCGGGCGTACTGGGCACGCCGGACGCCTCGGCATCCTGCAGCGGCTTGGCCGTGCCGGTCAGGATGCGGCGGATATCGGCGGGCTTGAGCGACGGATCGTGCTGCAGCAACAACGCCGCGACGGCGCTGACATGCGCGGCCGCGACCGAAGTGCCGGTGGTGATCTGGTAGGCGTCCGCAGGCGCCAACGCGATGACCTCGACGCCGGGCGCGGCGACCGCGATGTAAGGTCCGCGATTGGCCATCTTGAACAGATGATTGTCGATGTCGGTCGCGGTCACCGCAATGACGTCGGGATCGGCAGCCGGATAGAGCGGAGCCGATTGCGGTCCGGCATTGCCGGCAGCCGCGATGAGCACGATGTCCTTGGCGAATGTCGCTGCGAGCATGCGGTGCAACGTCGGATCGGCGGGCCCCGCAAAGCTCATATTGACGACCCGCACCGCGTTGTCGGCGGCCCATTGCAGGCTTTTGTAGATGGCAAAGGACGTACCGCTCGACCGGTCGTCGAACGCGCGCGCGGCAAAGAGTTCCACGCCCGGAGCAATTCCCAGGAGCTTGCCGTGCGAGGCGATCGCGCCCGCCATCTCGGTGCCGTGAAGTTGCGGCGTGTCGTCGGTGCTGAGAGCGTCGAAGCTTTTGGCAATCGATCCGCCGAGGTCCGGATGCTTGGCATCGATCTCCGAATCGATCACCGCGACCGCAATGTCTTTGCCGGTGGCGATTTGCTGGGCCGCTCCGACTTCGAGCTTGCCGAGAACATATTGAGACGGGTCACCCTGCGCGGCGGTGGCGGGCTGCACAGCGTCTTGCTGCAGCGCGAACAGATAGTTCGGCTGCACGTCGGCGACGATGCCTTGGTTCTGCAAGGCGGCGATCACGCTGCGCACCGAACGGCCGGCACCGATGTGCCAGCGCACAAGCGTGGCGCCGATCAAGGGAAATCTTTGCGACTCCAGTTGCGTCAGGTTGTAACGCCGCGTGAGCAAGCCGATGTCCCGCTGCGAGGCTGTCGATGAAAATTCAACGATCACTTCGTCGAGAACGAAACGCCGCTCGCCGGGCGGAGGCATGCCGCCGAGGGCGGCCCCGGCGCCGCCAGTCCCCGGCGCTGTGGCGATCAGACCGCCATTACGCTCGTAGGGCCGGTCACTGATGCCGATGTGGCGTCCGGTATAAATCGGATGGGCGCGCCCGCGCGGAACGACCGGTACTGGGTTGACGCGCGCCGTAACTGTGGATGTCCGCGTCGGCACTCGCACGCGCGGCGTTACCGTCCGCACTGGCACCCTCACCCGGATCGTCATCTGCGCGGCGGCGGGCGAGGAGACGGCAATGCAGTATACCGGCAGCAGCAAGCCGGCGAGCGTTGCGCCGATGGCTCGGCGCGGTCTCTTCGAATTGGTCGGCATCGCAGAATCTCCCCTTAGCCGCCGCGCGAAGATTCCCGTCAGAAGTTTCCCGTTAAGTGAAGACTTTGCATTCTCTCCGGATCAAGCGCGGGCGGTCTCACTCCGTACCGGCGATAAAGCCGACCGCCTTGTCGTCCTGCAGTTTCTTCACGATCTCAGCGACATCCGCCTGCGGCAGCTTTTTCGCCGCAACGCGCACCCGATAGAGTCCGCCCGCAGTCGGGCCGCTCGTGACGCTCAGATTATTGGCTTCCAGGAATCTGTCGATATCCGCGGCGCTGGCCTGGGGCTTGAAGCGGACCAGCGCGTAGGAGCCCTCGCCCCCGACAATCTCCGGCACCGAAGCCGTCTGATACTTGGCAACGCCCGCGCCGCTGTCTTTGTACACGACGCCGGCAATCACCGCTGCCTGCAGCAGAATGGCAAGCACGGCGGCGCTTGCCGACCAGGCCAGCGTGCGCGGCGAAAGACCGGCGAAAAACTCGCGCACGCGCACGCCGAACCTCGCCGGCAGCGCCGGCGCGCGCGCCGGCTCGGCGTCGATCTTGGCGAACAATGCCGCCATTGCGCCCGCCGACGGCGCACCCAGCGTCTCATTGAGATGGATGGTCTGGCCGAGCTCCTCGCGAACCAGGTCGTAGCGGCGGGCAAGCTCTGGATCGCTGGCAAGCGCTGCTTCCACGCGCTGGGCGTCGCGATGGCTCAGCGTTCCCGCCGCATGCCAGGGCAGCAGCAGCTCGACATCTCCGGGTTCGTTTTGGTCCGCCGCGTTCATGGCCAGCCTCGATCGATTCCTTGCTCCTTGAGGAGCTCCGACAATTTCTTGCGCGCGTAGAACATACGCGTCTTCACCGTCGCTTCCGGGATGCCAACAATGCCCGCCACTTCGGCCACCGACTTCTCGTGGTAGTACACGAGGTCGACGATCTCCCGATGCTCCGCCGAGAGCTTCCCTAGGCATTGCCGCAACGCCGCACCCTTGTCCTTCTTCGCCAGCGCCACCTCCGGATTGTCGCCCTCGTCCTCGATGGCGGCGGCGGTCTCGTCGTCCAGTTCCTCCTCGGTCCGCCGTCGCAGCACTGAGAGCGCCTTGAAGCGTGCGATGCTCAGCAGCCAAGTCGAGACGGCAGAGCGCCCCTCAAACTTTCCGGCTTGCCGCCATACTTCGAGGAACACTTCGCTGATCAAGTCCTCCGCCGCTGACTCGTTACGCAGGAACCGCAGCACGAACCGGTAGACCTTCACGTGGTGACGCGCGAACAGCACCTGCATTGCGAGCCGATCGCCGGTCGCGATCCTTCCGATCAGTACCTCGTCCGAACTCGATTGCATCGGCAGGCCTATCGGCTCATCCCATTGGTCGCAGACGGCGGCGGGCAGGTTCAGGGGCGGACAGCGAAAATTGCCCCCAACTGCCGTGGTGCGCGGGCGGCGCTGTGAGATTTTCGCCTGCCCGGCGCAATTGGGCAAGCTGACGCGGCTCCTAACCGGCGAAATTCGCTCCCAAAGCCGCCAAGTTGTCGGCAGGAACGGCCAGAACATGCCGGGACGGGGCTTGGAAGCGGACGATCGGGAGAATTGCGCGCTTTGGTGCCGACGGCGGGACTCGAACCCGCACGGAGTTTCCCCCAAGGGATTTTAAGTCACTTTTCGCATGTGTTTCTATCATGGCTTCGAACGCGTGCAGCTCAGAGGACGTTCCGGAGCCCGCGACGAGTTCCACCTTGCCGCTATCGTGCAAAACCTAAAGACGCGCGCGTCGCGCGCCTTCAAACCTACAGACGCTCCACGATCCGCCTCGTTTGGCTTAGCCTGGAGACCAGACAGATAAATCAAAGGCGGCAAGCGACAGCCCCTCTCATTCGCCCAAATCGCCCGAGGGGGTGGTCAATCCAAAACCTCAGCCTTTTTCGACAGCATCGACCCATTTCGACACGCTTCGATTAATGGTTGCTGAAGCGCAACTTTCCTTCAATGGCTATGCGGGGATTGCCGCTTCGTGGTTGCCGGGCTACAAGGCCGCCAGGAATGATGGGGCAATCGTTGTCAGCCGGTCGTCCGCAAAACGCTGCGTTTCAGCGCGCCCTGGCGGCACTCCGAACCAACAGGGTCATCGACGCAGAGAATTTGCTCAAAGAGGCTCTGCGCGCCGACCGGCGCGATGTTGCAGCACTTAATCTGCTTGCCATTGTTCTCATGCAACTCGGTAGATTTGCCGAGGCCGAAACTTATTTGCACCGGGCCTTGCAGGAGCAGCCAAAATCCGACGCGACGCTTTGTAATTACGGCATTGCGCTCAAGGCGCTCAACCGACCCGCCGAAGCGCTGGAGCGTTTCAGTCAGGCTGCCGCAATTAATGCCAATGTTGCGGAGACATGGAACAATCGCGGCACCATCTTTAACGACCTGAAACGCTACGATGAAGCGATTGCGGATTTCGGGAAGGCGATCGGACTCAATCCCCGATACGCGGAAGCGTTTTGCAACAAGGCGAATTCTTACGTCGCGCTTGAACAATTCGACGATGCCCTTCCTGAGTATAAAAGGGCGCTCGAACTCAAGCCCGATCTCGCCGAGGCCTGGTGCGGCTGCGGTGGCGCCTATTGGAATTTGAAACGACACGAAGAGGCCTCCGCCGCCTACGACAGGGCGTTGAAATTGAAGCCCAATTTCGTCGAGGCCTGGCTCGGCCATGGTAACGCGTCTGCCGAGCTTAAGCGCTATGACGAGGCCTGTGCGGCCTATGATAAAGCACTCGCGCTCAAGCCTGATTTGGCGAATGCGTGGCTTGGTCGCGGCAATGTCTTCACGGAACTCAAGCGCTATGACGAGGCTTTTGCTGCATACGATAAAGCGCTGTCGATCAAGCCTGATTTAGCGAGTGCTTGGCTTGGTTGCGGCAATGTCTTCTCGCACTTCAAGCGCCACGACAAGGCTTTTGCGGCATACGACAAAGCGCTCGCGCTCGAGCCTGATCTAGCGGATGCGTGGTTTGGTCGCGGCAATGTGCTCCACGATCTCAACCGCCACGACGAAGCTTCTGCTGCATACGATAAAGCGCTGTCGATCAAGCCTGATTTAGAGGGTGCCTGGCATGGTCGTGGCAATGTCTTCATGCACTTCAAGCGCTACGACGAGGCTATTGCCGCATATGACAAGGCGCTGGCGCTCAACCCAGACCTCAATTATGCCGCGGCCGCCCGCATGCATGCGAAGCTGCAATTGTGTGATTGGACGAACCTGAAAGAGGAGGCGGGACAGCTTCTATCCATCAGCGGAGACCGAGTGGCAAACGCTCCGTTCCTGCTACTGGGGATCCCGTCGTCACCTTCCGATCTGCTGCAATGCACCAGACGCTACGTTAAGGAGCTCCCACGTTTCGCACCGCTCTGGCGTGGCGAAATCTATTCCCATGACCGTATACGTGTTGCGTATCTGTCAGCCGATTTCCGCGAGCACCCTGTCGCCTATCTCACGGCCGGTCTTTTCGAGCAGCACGACAGATCGCAGTTCGAAGTCACAGGGATATCTTTCGGCTCCGATGATTCGCCAATACGGGAGAGGGTGAAAGCAGCGTTGGGGCACTTTATTGAAGTTGGCGACAAAACCGACCAAGACATTGCTGAATGGATCAGGCGGTCTGAAATCGATATTGTCGTTGATTTGATGGGGCACACCCAGCATAGCCGCTTCAGTGTATTCGCCCGCAGATCTGCGCCCATTCAGGTGAATTATCTCGGATTTGCCGGGACGACAGGCGCCGATTGCATCGACTACATTCTCGCCGAATCGACGATCATTCCCGCAGAGCATCGGCGATTCTACGCCGAGCACGTGGCGTGGCTGCCGAGCTATCAACCGAATGACGACAAACGCCAAATCTCTGAACGAACGCCGAGCCGCGCCGAATGCGGTTTGCCGAATGACGGGTTTGTTTTTTCCTGCTTCAACAGTTCGTTCAAAATCATGCCTGAAATGTTCGACATTTGGATGCGGTTGTTGCAAGCGGTCGACGGCAGCGTGTTATGGCTTGGCGGATACAACAAGACAGCGGCTGATAATCTGCGCCGCGAAGCAGACCGCAGAGGCGTGACCGCCAAACGTTTGATCTTTGCCGAGCACATGCCGCAGATTGCCGACCATCTGGCGCGTCTGCGACAGGCCGATCTGTTCCTCGATACGTTGCCATACAACGCCCACACCACTGCAAGCGAGGCACTTTGGGCGGGCCTACCGGTTATCACCTGCATTGGCTCGGCATTTCCGGGGCGGGTTGCCGGCAGCGTGCTCAAGTCGGCTGGGCTCGACGAGCTTGTCACCACCTCGCTTGAGGAATACGAGACATTAGCGCTCAAAATCGCCCGCGATCGTGCGCTTCTTGCCACGCTCAAGGCCAAGCTCGCCGCCAGCCGCGACAACTGTCTCCTATTCGATACAGGGCGTTTTACCCGCAACATCGAGCGGGCATACACGACCATGGTGGAAACCCATCGGCGCGGCGAACCGCCGCGCAATTTCAGCGTCGAGTGAGGATAAGCCCCCGACAGGCAGAAGACGGCGACGGCCGTTGCGGAGTGCGCGCCGCACTCGCACATTCCAGCCGACATGACAGGATGGGGTAGAATCTCCGGTCATCCGCGAGTGCGCGCCGGAGCGTTACGGCGACGCCCGTCGGCGCAAGTCTGTAGTGATTGCAAGATATACCTGAAATCCAATCGGGAACCTTAAGCCATTGATTTTAGTGGTGCGGACGGCGGGACTCGAACCCGCACGGAGTTTCCCCCAAGGGATTTTAAGTCCCTTGCGTCTACCATTTCGCCACGTCCGCGGAGCGCACCCTCAAAATAATCCTACGACGCGGATCCTATGCAGGTCTGCACGCCCGCCCCGCAATATTGATCCCGGTGCCGCTAAGC
>DATJTL010000088.1:0-5904 GCA_035503415.1 Xanthobacteraceae bacterium | reverse complement strand
TAGGTGCCGCGATCCTTCAGATAGCGCACCATGCGCGGCAGGTTCTTCACCAGCATCGGTTCGCCGACGCCGTGCAGCACGGCACGGTTGAGATCTTTGATTTGGTCGACGATGGAGGTGAACAACTCCCAGCTCATGTCGGCCGGCGGCTCGAGCTCCTCGTAGGTGCGCGGGCAGGTCGTGCACAGCAAATTGCAGCGGTTGGTCGTTTCCAGATAAACGCAGACCGGGTCGTGCTCGGGCACGTCATTCTCGGTCTCGACGCCCTCGAAATAGCGGCGCGGGTCGACGGCTGGATGTGACAAGGCGCTATCCATGAATGGTCTCGTTCCTCGAATTGACCTTGGCTTCAATGACGCCGGTCACACGCCGGCTTCCTCGACCTGCATGGCTCCGCCGGGGCCGCGGCTCCATGCGCCGTCCGGGCATAGCCGGCCGAGTAATTCCGCCGTGTGAGGGGCGTGATGCGGCCGCTCTGCCGGATCAGGCGCGGCGGGCCGGGCGTTCGCCGGCGCGCAGATACGAAGTTCGGAATGCAGCCGGCGCAGCGTTTCAATGTCGTCGACGTCGTACCACGTCGGCAGCACGTGCAGATCGAGACCGATCTCGCGCGCCCGCTCACGCGTCTCTTCGGCCACACGCGCGGTGCTCCAGGCGATGTCTTCGAACATGCGCCGATGCGCGGCTTTCAAGCCGAGCAGATAATAGCCGCCATCCCGCGAGGGGCCGAGCACGGCGCGGTCGCCGGGCTGTGCCAGCGCCTCGGCGGTCTCGTTGAGCAAGGCGGTCGGCAATGTTGGGCTGTCGGCGTTGAGCACCACCGCGGCGGCGTGACCGCGGGCGAAAATCTCGCAGATGGTATGGTGCAGGCAATCGCCGAAATTCGGCAGCCACGCCTCGATCAAGCCGATCGAGTGCGGCAAGTGGCGCTGGAAAAATTCCTCCGAACCCGGCGGTCCAAACGCCGCGTAGCCGGCAATAGAAGCGTGCGGCGCCGCTTGGCTGGCGGCGAGCAGCATGTTGCCTGCTACATCTCGCAGAAACGCGGTGTTGAGCGCCGCCGCTTCCTCATGCGTAAGCGGAGGCACCAGCCGCGTCTTGGTGAGACCCGGCACGGATGCCTTGGCCATGACGGCAATGCCGCAGCTTGACTTGACTGCAACGCGCGCCGCGCCGGCGCCGAACGACGCGGTCTGCACGTCAGGTCTCGTCGCATAGTCCATGGTACGCCCCCATCAGACGAAATGCGATTGAATCGACAATGGAGTTTGCTTCGCAAACTCTCCGGCCAGGCGCCAATCAATTCCGCCTCAGCCGGTACAACCCCACGAACACCAAAAAGTTATCCGCATCACCAAGTCGTGATCGCTCACGTGCGAGCCAACGCGACGCGGATCGTCGCGTCGGCCGGCAGGATCGCCGCGTCGCCGCTCTGCCAAGTCGGCGCGGCGGCATATTCGCTTGGCGCCATGTCGAGCGACACCAAATACCGGCCTTGTATGCCGATGACTTCGAGCGGGACCGCGACCGGCCGGCCGAACCAGCCCCACCACCGACTGTATGAGACGATCAGTTCGATCTTGCCTTGCGGCGTGCGCACGATCTGCTGGACATAGCCGAGCGTGGAAGCGTGCAGATCGAGCATCGGGAGGCCGATGAGATCGCCGACCCGGGCCGGCTGTGGATAGCGGTCAAGATATCGCTGCTGCATCGGCATCGGCTTTTGCGCGTCCATCATGCCGGTCGGCGGCACCATGGCTTGCGCGAGCGTGACGGGCGGCGGCGCGGCGCCCGTCGCGGCCATGCAGGCGACAGCAGGGGCAAGCGCCAGAGCCAGCGCCGCGATTGGTGTTTTGATTGCGCGTTGCATCGGGCGATTCTCTCGATCAATGACGCCGCGCGAATTTGTGAAGACGGCGGCGCTTGCGAACCGTATTGCTCAACCGTAAGCTCAAACTGCCGCGCGAACGAATTGAGGATGGCGCGCGCGATTGTACACGTGCCACCCCTATACCTCGCCGGCCGTTTCCTGCGGCCCGAATCATTTACGAGCGCGGAATATCCGTGATGTCGACGGCGGCCGTCAAATCACCTCCCCGCAAGATCCGGCTGCATCCGTTGCCGCTGCGCATCATGCACTGGATCAACGCGCTCGCGATTTTCATCATGATCGGCAGCGGCTGGCGGATCTACAACGACGATGTGCTCTTCGGCTGGCTGCAATTCCCCGATTTTCTGGTGATCGGGAAATGGGCGCAATACGGCCTGCAATGGCACTTCTTCGGCATGTGGATTTTCGTCCTCAACGGCCTCGCCTATCTGACTTACGGCATCGTCACCGGCCGCTTCCGGCACAAACTGTTTCCCATTTCGCTGCGCGAACTTTTCGCCACAATCGGCGACGCACTGCACTTTCGCCTGAGCCACGATGACCTCACCGTCTACAACGCGGTGCAGAAGACTCTCTATCTCGGCGTCATCCTGATCGGCATTCTGATCGTCATCACCGGACTCTGTCTGTGGAAGCCGGTGCAATTCTCCGAACTGGCGAGCCTGTTTCCCAACTTTCAGACCATCCGGCTCATTCACTTCCTCTGCATGTCGGCGATCGTCGCCTTCGTGCTCGTCCACGTCACGCTCGCTCTGCTCGTGCCGCAAAGTCTGCTCGCCATGCTGAGCGGCGGACCGACCGTCGGCGATACGCCGACGACCGAGGGGGAGCGCCCATCGGCACCCGGACCGGCGGCCGAACCGGTCCCGTAAGGCAGCGAAACCATGCCCTTCCGATTCCGAACGCCCTCGATCTTCAGACCGCAAAGCCCCGCCGGCCGCGACGCCATCAGGCAGGGCCGCGCGCTGGTCGACGACTTCAATCGCCGCAAGGTGCTGCGCGGCACGCTCACGCTCGGGGCGTTGACGCTGTTGACCGGATGCGACGTGAGCGAGGAGCCCTCCGTGCAGGACGCGCTCCGCGCGGTTTCCTCGTGGAACGACGCCGTGCAGGCGACGATCTTCCGGCCCGATCATCTGGCACCGACCTTCAGCCCGTCGCAGGTGGTCAAGCCGCCGCGCTTCAACGCCTATTACGACGTCGAGGACGTGAAGCCGATCGACGGCTCCACCTGGAAACTCGAACTAGCCGGGCTGATCAAGGACAAACGGCCGTGGACCGCGGAGCAGATTTATCAGTTGCCGGAACAGGAGCTGATCATCCGCCACATCTGCGTGGAGGGCTGGGACTACATCGGACAATGGTCCGGACCGAACCTGCGCGACTTCCTCACCCGCGTCGGCGCCGACCTCACCGCGAAATACGTCTACTTCATCTGCAACGATGATTTCACCGAAAGCATCGACATGGCCTCGGCGCTGCATCCGCAGACGATCCTCGCCACCAAATACGCCGGCAGCCCGATCACCGATCCGTTCGGCTATCCGCTGCGGCTGCGTACCGCCATCAAGCTCGGCTACAAGAACGCGAAATGGATCAAGGCGATCGAGGTCACTAACACGTTTCGCGAGACGTTCTGGAGCAAGCAGGGCGAAAACTGGTTCGCCGGGATTTGATCAAGCCCCCAGCACAGGATTTGATTAGGACCCGCTCGGCGTTTTCACATAGATCCGCCAGCGTCCGTCGCGGCTTTCGGCGAGACGATAATCCGCACTTCCTGCAAACGGATCGTTGTTCCACGCCCCGTCCTGCGGAACGACGACAACGACGTCGCAGCCGTATTTCGTCGCCATTTCGCTCACGTCTTCCGCTGTCCCCCGCCCATCGAACACGCGGATGAATTGCTCGTTGATCGCTTCGCGGCGAGCGGCCGGCAGCGGCGCAAACGCAAGCGCCAATTCGCGGCCGGCAAAACAGGAGCTGCGGTCGGCGAGCAGCGCCCACGAGATATTGACCGGCCAGGGCGTGAGGTCTTGCAGGTAAAGCGGGTTGTTGGCGATCCGCGCAGCAGGCGGCGCAACGCGGCGCACCGCCGCCCATAATTCCGGCGCCTGGGCGAAGATCTTCCCGTCCGGCACGTCCTGTCCGGCGAAGTCGCTGCGAATGAGATACGTCGTTTCCGGCAATCCGAGGACAAGCCCGGTGAGCGCGACGGCGCCGATCAACACCCGGCGCGGCGCGCGCAGAATGCCAACCGCCGTGGCGACGATCAAAACCATGGCGGCCGGCAGAACGGCGCGCAGCGCCAGATCGTTGTTGTCGCCAAGCGTGCTGGCCAGAAGCCAGGAGACGGCAAGGCCGGCGCCGGCAAGGCACGCAAAACTCGCCAGCACCATTTTCTCGTGCCCGAACGTTTTACTGCGCAGCGCCAGCCATAATGCGATCGTGCCGGCGAGGTAGGTGGCGGGAAACTCAATCGGCAGTTCGATCAGCCAGTAGGCCGGCAAATCCAAGTACCGGCGCAGTCCAGGCGAAAACATTTCGCCGAGAACAGCGAATGGACTGACGACGATCGGCGTCGGATCGTGACGCGCAGCGGTCATCGCCAATTGCTCGGCTACGAACGGGGCAATGAGGCAGCCGACAAGCACAGCGGCAATTGCCATCGCGCCGGCGAAACGCAGCCGCCGGGAGCGATCGATGCCGGCGAACAGGATCGGCGCCGCCGCCAAAGCTGCGATCGCGAAGGTGACGCCGCCCACATAGGTCGAGCTCTGGAAGCCGGCGACCACTGTCAGGACCAGCGTCAGCAGAAGCGCCACGCCCGGCGCCTGCGCATAGCGCACAACGAGCAGCATCGCCGTCACCACGCAGGATGCCGCCATCAGATGTTGCGGGACCCATGCGGACTGGAGCAGCCAGCCGGCAAAGCCGGTTGAGTCAGCCACGAAGGGCGCAAGATCGTCGGCGCCAAACATATGGCCTACCGACCGCAGCGATCCCGCAGCGGCGAGAACCACCACCAGAATAGCCGCGCGCTGGTCTTTGCCGAGCCAGACCGCCAGCGCCATCATCAACGTCAGCGACGCAAAGGCGGTGAACCAAGTCAGCCCGATGTCGGCTTCCCAGCCGGTTGCGTGGAGCGGCAGCGCCAGTTCGGCAGCGGAAAAATGCCACAGATAATAATAGACGAGCGCGCCGGGGCCGCCGGCTGCGGCGAAAACGGGATTGATCGGCGGCAGGCCCTGCCGCGCCATCGCATCGATGATCGCGATCTTGGAATGGTCAAAGATCGGACCGGCAAGATACACCGCGTCGCCGGCGAATTTGGGAGCAATCGCCGCCGCAGGCGCGAGCGCCAGAAGCGCCGCCGCTGCGTAGGTCCATGCTGGGACCATCGGCGTATCGGGTTCAGCGTTTGGCGCACCGATCGCCAGCGATACGCCGGCAGCGCCAACGCAAAGCGCGCTCACGACCAGCACGCTGGCGGGCGAGAATCCGATCAAAGTAAAAACCGGCAGCGCCACGGCGCTGTGCACGGCCCAGCCGAGGACGGGTGCGGCGCCGACTGTGAGCGCGCGCGGAAGCACATGCCGGGCAACCGCATAGCCGAGCAGCGACCAGAACGCGGTCGCCACGACGGCGCAGAGCGCGGCATTAACCAACGACGCCATGGCGGCCAAGTGCTGTAGCCAGATGCTGTATTCCGGCGGCTACCGGTATGCCTCGCGATTAGCCGCTGCGACCACGCCGTTCAATGCCAATTTGAGCGACCTGCCCACAAGGGCGGCACCAGGCAGGCGGACCGGCCCGGGACAGAAGCGCTTTCGTGCTTTCGAATGGTGAGGCCGGCTGGAATTCGGCGGTTTGACCGGAGGAACTTCGGTTGCGCTAGTGTGGCTGTTCTTCCGACTTGGCGACCACGTCGGCCCAATGGTCGACTGACTCCCTCGCGGCGCGCACCGCCTCGGCGAACGTGTCTTCCCGGTAAAGGAGCCGCCATTGGCCGCTAT
>DATJTL010000087.1:0-3882 GCA_035503415.1 Xanthobacteraceae bacterium | reverse complement strand
CGCCAATGCGCGCGAGGCGCTCGGTAGAAAGCTCGCGGAAACCTCCTCGCAGCAAAGGCTGCTGCAACAGCTTGCCGAAACCTTCGGCCTGCCGCGCGCGCCGCGGCGCATCGAGGTGTTCGACAACAGCCATATCCAGGGAACGAACGCGGTCGGCGCCATGATCGTCGCCGGAGCGGAAGGTTTTCGTAAAAACCAGTACCGCAAATTCAACATTCGCTCCGCCGAACTAACCCCCGGCGACGACTTCGCGATGATGCGTGAAGTTTTGGAACGGCGGTTCAAGCGCCTGCTCGCCGAGGCGCCTTTACCCACTCCCCTTGCGGGAGAGGATGGCGAGCGGCAAAGCCGCGAGCCGGGTGAGGGGGCCATACAACTCAACCCGTCACCCGCCCTCGCTTCGCCACAGCCGGCGCCACGCGCCGGCGTTTTACCCGACGGCGGCCATGGGCCGCCTATGCACCCTCTCCCGCAAGGGGAGAGGGTTGAGGCGCAAGCGGCATCCGAGACCGATGGAGACGAGTCCCCTTGGCCGGACCTGCTGCTGATCGACGGCGGGCAGGGGCAGCTTAGCGCGGCGCGCGAGACACTGTCGGGGCTGGGCGTAGAGGTGCCGCTGGTGGCGATCGCCAAGGGGCCGGATCGCGATGCCGGACGCGAGACCTTCTTTTTGCCTGGCCGCGACTCGTTCAAGCTGCCGCCGCGCGATCCAGTGCTCTATTTTGTCGAACGGCTGCGCGACGAGGCCCATCGCTTCGCCATCGGTTCCCACCGGGCCCGGCGCAAACGCGACTTGCGCGAGGCCGGCCTGCAGGAAATCGCCGGCATCGGACCGAGCCGCAAGCGGGCGCTGCTGCACCACTTCGGCACGCTCAAGGCGATCGAGCGCGCCGCCGTCACCGATCTGATGCAGGTCGATGGTATCAGTGCGGAGACCGCGCGGCGGATCTACGCGTTCTTTCATGACGGGGCCGGATAGGGGAAGGACGCGGCAATGCGGCGGTCGAGAAGTCCACATCATCCTTGCCGACAACTCTTTATGCAGAATTCCGAACCAAAGCCACACTGGGTCAATAAGTTGCTAGTGTCCCGTCGATTCCGAAGTTCGCAAACGAGGGCGCCGGAGGCCTGTCGAATGGCCCGCGGCGGCGCTATGTTAGCAGTATGAACTCAACCGCAACGAACCCCGCCCCGGCCCGGCTGCGCATGCGTCCGTTCGCGCTGCCCAATATGCTGACCTATGGGCGTATCGTCGCGGTGCCGATCGTTGTCGGCTGCATGTTCTACCAGAACATCTTGCAGGGCGGGCTATGGCTGCGGTGGGCGGCGCTGGCCGTCTTTGTCGCCGCCGCGATCTCCGATTTTCTTGATGGCTATCTCGCCCGCGCCTGGAGCCAGCAATCCTCGCTCGGCCGCATGCTCGACCCGATCGCCGACAAGCTTCTGGTCGCCTCGTGCCTGTTGATGCTGGCGGCCGAAAGCACGATTCACGGCTGGTCGCTGCTCGCGGCTGTGGTGATCCTCTGCCGCGAAATTCTCGTTTCGGGTTTGCGCGAATATTTGGCGGAACTGCGGGTGTCGGTGCCGGTGACGCGGCTCGCCAAGTGGAAGACAACGTTGCAGCTCATCGCGGTCGGCTTTCTGATCGCCGGAGAGGCCGGCGACGCCGTGGTGCCCGGCGTTACCAAGGTCGGCATCACGCTGCTTTGGCTCTCGGCCCTACTGACGCTCTATACGGGGTGGGATTATCTGCAGGCGGGGCTGCGCCATCTCACCAAGGAGGGTGCGTGAGCTTGCGGGTGCTTTATTTCGCCTGGGTGCGCGAACGTATCGGCAAGGCGGAAGAAGAGATCGAACCGCCGGCCGGCGTCGCGACCGTCGGTCAACTGGTCGCGTGGCTTGCCGGTCGTGGCGAGAGTTACGCCTACGCCTTTGAGAATGCGAAGGTGATCCGCGCCGCCATCGATCGCACCCATGTGCGCGCCGATGCCAAGATCGAAGGCGCCGGCGAGATCGCATTCTTCCCGCCGATGACGGGAGGGTGAGACCGCGACCGCGATGAACACGACCATCCGCTTGCAGCGCGAGCCCTTCGACGTCGGTGCCGAGGTGACCAAACTTGCCGGGGATCGAAGCGATATCGGCGCGGTGGTGACATTCACCGGCATCTGCCGAGCAGATGAGAACGGCGCGCCGATCGCGGCGCTGACGCTCGAACATTATGCGGGCATGGCGGAGACCGAGATCGCGCGTCACGTCGAGGAGGCGCACGCGCGCTGGCCGCTCCTCGGCGTCACGGTGATCCATCGCTATGGGCGGATTTCTCCTGGCGAGGTCATCGTGCTTGTCGTGACTGCATCAAGCCACCGGCAGGCGGCGTTCGCGGCGGCCGAGTTTTTGATGGATTACCTCAAGACACGCGCGCCGTTCTGGAAACAAGTGGAAGCGGCTGGCGGAGCGGCTTGGGTCGAGGCCAAGTCGGCGGATGACGCCGCCGCAGAACGCTGGTCGGCGCCGCCGCAGCGGCAGGACGCGGCGAGGTGAACATCCGCGGCTGCCGCGCCGACGAGCGCGCGCGCATTCTCGCAATCATCAACACGGCCGCTGAAGCGTATCGCGGCGTTATTCCGAACGATCGCTGGCACGATCCCTACATGTCCGAGGAAGAGTTCGGCAGTGAGATTGCCGCCGGAGTGGTGTTCTGGGGCTGCGAAGACGGGGAGGGCGTTGTCGGCGTGATGGGCTTGCAGCCCATGGACGATGTCGACCTTATTCGTCACGCCTACGTCGATCCCACGCGCCAGCGCGCCGGCATCGGTAGCGCGTTGCTGCACTATCTGCGTCAATTGAGTGGGCGCCGTATACTGGTGGGTACCTGGGCTTCGGCCGATTGGGCGATCCGATTTTATCAGCGTCACGGCTTTGCGCTGGTGTCGTCCGCCGCCAAGGTGAAACTGCTGAAGACATATTGGACCGTGCCGGACCGGCAGATTGAAACGTCCGTGGTGCTGGCGGACCCACCGCTCGACGAACTGTGATGCGCTGTGTCAGCGCGCAGCCGTCTCCACCCGTGACGCGCGAAACCGCGCAGTCATGAAGTCGACGAAGGCGCGCACCTTCGGCGTCAAATGCCGGGTCGGCGGATAGACCAGCCAGATCGGATCGGCCTTCGGCTTGAATTCGTCCAAGACCGAAATGAGCTTGCCGCGCGCGATCTCGGTGTCGAGGTAATAGTCGTGCATCTGCGCGAGCCCATAACCGGAGCAGGTCGCCTCGCACAACGCGCCGCCGTCGCTGAAGCTCATGTTGCCGCGCGGGGTGAGCGTGGTTTCGCGGCCGCCCACCAGGAAGCGCCAATCCCTGGTCAGCCGCGTGTCGCGTGAGGTGAAGGCGAGGCAATTGTGCTTGCCTACGTCATCGAGCGTCTTCGGCTTGCTGTGCTTGGCGAAATAGCCCGGCGTGGCGACGAGCTTGAATTGCGCGGCGGTCAATCGGCGCGCGATCAGACTGGAATCGTGCAGGACGCCCAACCGCACGGCGACATCGATGCCTTCCTCGATCAGGTCGATATAACGATCGGTGAAGGTGAGGCTTAATCTGATGTCCGGAAATTCGGCCTGAAACGAACTGAGCAACGGCACGATTTTCAGCCGGCCGAACGCTATCGACATGTCGACTCGCAGGTTGCCGGATATTTTTTGCCGCGATTCCCGAAGTACGAGCTCGGCCTCTTCGATGTCGGCCAAAGCCTGACGGCAACGCTCGAAGAATGCGGCGCCATCCTCGGTCAGGCTGACGCGGCGCGTGGTGCGGGCGAGGAGCCGCGTGCCGGTTTGTTCCTCCAGCCGCTTGATGGCGTTGCTGACGCCGGACTGCGTGATG
>DATJTL010000086.1:0-6580 GCA_035503415.1 Xanthobacteraceae bacterium | reverse complement strand
ATCGACGGCACAAAGCGATCGGGGATGGCTCTATTGAGCCCTTGGAGAGCGTGGTATGGCCAAACTCAAACCCGACAAACGCCGCACGCCGTCCTCGCGCGCCTGGCTCACTCGCCAGATCAACGATCCCTATGTCGCCCGTGCCAAGCGTGAGGGATTGCGCTCGCGCGCCGCCTTCAAGCTTGCCGAAATCGACGACAAGTTTCACTTGTTCAAGCAAGGCGGGCGCGTGGTCGATCTCGGCGCCGCGCCGGGCGGCTGGAGCGAAATCGCGGGGCGCCGCGTCGGCCCCACCGGGCGCGTGATCGCGCTCGACATTCTCGAGATGAAGCCGATCGCCGGCGTGGATTTTTTCCAGCTCGACTTTCTCAATGAAACCGCGCCGAAGCGTTTGAAGGAGATGCTCGGCGGCAGCGCCGACGTTGTGTTGTCCGATATGGCCGCCAACGCCACCGGCCACCGCCAGACCGATCACCTGCGCATCATGGCGCTTGCCGAGGCTGCCGCACTGTTCGCCCGCGAAGTGCTCAGCCCCGGCGGCGCGTTCCTTTGCAAGGTGCTGCAAGGCGGCACCGAATCTGGGTTGCTCGCCGAACTCAAGCGCGATTTCGCTACCGTCAAACACGTCAAGCCGCCGGCGAGCCGGACCGATTCGGCGGAGCTTTATCTACTGGCGAAAGGGTTTCGCGGGTAGAGGGCGGGATTTATTCGGCGCGCTTACTTCCCGCTCGATGCTCTTGCCACCCGCCGCCCCGACAGCTCCGCGCCGGCCTCCGCCGGCATCCGCTTGAAGATCAGCGCGGCGGATGCCGAGAGCACGGCGATGGCGAGAAAGGCCGGTGGAAAATCGGCAATCCCCATGGCCGGAGATTGTTTGAGCCGCAGCGTGATTTCGACCACGAGCGCGCCGACGGCGACGCCCGTCGACAGTGACAATTGCTGAAAGGCGGCCACCATCGAGGTGGCCCGGCTCATCACCGGCGGGGTGATTTCCGCATAGGCGATGGTGTTGACGCTGGTGAATTGCAGCGAGCGGAAGAAGCCGCCGACCAGGAGAATGGCGATCATCGCCGGAAACGGCATGCCGTGGACGAAGCTCGCGCAGGCGGCGATGAACACCGCGCTCACCAGGCTGTTGTAGAGCAGCACGTTGCGGTAGCCGAGACGCTTGAGCACCGTCGTTGCCGCGGCCTTCATGAACATCGAGCCGAGCGCGCTGGTGAACGTGATGAGGCCGGACTGGAATGGGCTGAGCCCGAAGCCGATCTGCAACAACAACGGCAACAGGAACGGGATTGCGCCGACGCCGAGGCGGAACATGAAGCCGCCGAAAATGCTGGCGCGGAACGTCGGCAGCTTGAGCAATTTGAGGTCGAGGATCGGCGCCTCCGCGCGCTGCGCGTACATCACGTAGGTGATGCCGGATATCGCGCCGACGCCGATCAGCGCCACCACCACGCTGTCCGGCAGGAACGCAAGGCCGGCGACCGAAAGGCCGAAGGCCAGTCCGCCGATCGCTACGCCGGAGAGCACGAAGCCCGCCAAATCGAACGGATACGGAAATTCGGTGCGAACGTCGGGGATGTAACGGGTCGCCAGCGCGATGCCGAGGAGGCCGATCGGCACGTTGATGATGAAAATCCAGTGCCAGCTCGCGTAGGTGGTGATGAAGCCACCCAGCGGCGGGCCGCAGATCGGCCCGATCAGCGCCGGAATGGTCAACAGCGACATAGCGTTGAGCAACTGCTCCTTGTTGATCGAGCGGATCACGATGAGCCGGCCGACCGGCGTCATCATCGCGCCGCCCATGCCCTGGAAGATGCGCGCCACAACGAAATCGGTCAGCGAATGCGACAGCGCACAGCCAATCGAGCCCGCCACGAACACGCCGATGGCGAGGCGGAACACGTTGCGGGCGCCGAAACGGTCGGCGGTCCAGCCGCTCGCCGGGATGAAGATGGCGAGCGACAGCAGATAGGAGGTCACCGCAAGTTTCAGCGCCAGTGGATTGGTGCCGATGTCGCGTGCGATCGCCGGCAGCGAGGTCGCGATTACGGTGGAGTCCATGTTTTCCATGAACAGCGAGACAGCAACAATGAGGGGAGCAGCGCGGCTGTCGGAATCGGACATAAGCGGCAATCTTATTGTTCGTTATTGACGGAACGTCGGCGCTTTATTGCTTCTCGGCCGTGCTGGCATGCAGACGCTGCAAACCGTCGGCCGGCTGTTGGAAGGTCGGATCGAGCTTGAGCGCCTGCCGGAAATCGGCGATGGCGCCGGCCGTGTCGCCGAGCCGCTCACGCACGAGGCCGCGGGTGGAGAAGGCGGCGGCCGCGTGCGCGTCAAGCGTGATGGCATGATCGATATCGGCGAGCGCCGCGGTATTGTCGCCGCCGAGATAATGCGCCCAGGCGCGGTTGTAATAGGCGAGGGCCGCGTCGGGCGACAGCGCGATCGCCTGCGTGTAGTCGGCGATGGCACCGGGTAGCTCGAGCTGCGCGCGCTTGGCATTGCCGCGGTTGATGTAAGGGTCTGCCGAGTGCGGGTCGAGCAGGATCGCTTGCTGGAAGTCGGCGATCGCCTGCGCATATTCCCCCTTGGCGGTCAGCGTGCTGCCGCGATTGTTGTAGGCCGCCGCCGTGGGTTTCAGTTTTATCGCCTGATCGAAGTCGGCGATGGCGCGGTCAAGGTCGCCCGCGCGCCGGTAGGCAAGCCCGCGATTGTAGTAGACATCGACGTCGTTGGGGTCGATGGCGAGCGAGTGATTGTAATCGTCGATGGCGCGGTCGGCGTCGCCCTTGTCGTCGAGAGCATTGCCGCGATTGTCGTAGGCGACATCAAATTCGGGATCAAGCGTGATCGCTTGGCTGTAATCAGCGATGGCCTGATCGAGCCGGTGCTGCTGGTAGAGGACGTAGCCGCGCGCATTGTAGGCAACGGCGAGCTGCGGATCGAGCCGGATCGCCTCGGCGAAGTCGGCGACCGCCAGATCGAGCTTGCCGTCGCGGCGATAGGCTATGCCGCGATCGTAACGGATCGCCGCGTTCGCCGGGTCGAGGCGGATGGCGGCATTGTAATCGGCCATGGCCGCGTCGCGGTTGCCGCTGTCGTCATAGGCGATGGCACGATGGTGGTAGGCTTGCGCGTAGTTTGGATTTAGCCGGATGGCGGTGGAGAAATCAGCAATCGCGTGCTGGTAATCCTGCTCTTGGTCGAACAATAGGCCGCGATTGTAATGGGCGAGCGCAGATTGCGGTGAAAACCTGATAACGCGGTCGAAATCGGCGGCGGCGCGAACAATATCGCCCTTGCCGCGCCAGGCATTACCACGGTTGTTGTAGGCTTCCACCAGATTGGGATTGAGGCGGATCGCAACATTGAAATCGGCGATGGCGCGATCGACGTCGCGCTTGTCGAGGAAGGCCACGCCACGGTCGTTGTAAGCCGAGGCGCTTCTCGGTTCGAGCCGGATCGCTTCGCTGTAATCGGCAATTGCAAGATCGAGCTCGCCTTTGCGCCGATAGGCGAGGCCGCGGCTTAGGAACGCGGCGGCGAAAGTCGGCGCGAGGCGGATTGCCTGACTGTCATCCGCGATGGCGCTGGTGGGGTCGTTCTTTGCTTCATGGGCTTGGCCGCGCGCCAGGAAGGCTGCGGCGTCGTTCGGATCGAGCTTGATCGCCTGGTTCAGGTCGGCAATGGCGGCATCGAGGTCGTGTTGCGCCAGATGCACGCCGCCGCGATTGGCGTAGGGACGCGCAGAATTCGGGTCGAAGCTGATGGCGTCCGAAAAATCCTTCAGCGCGGCGGCAAGGTCGCCCTGCGCGCGCCGCGCCATGCCGCGATTGTCGTGCAAGATGGCGAGGTTCACGCCCTGATAGCGGCCGGAATCGATCAGCGTCGTGCACGACGCGATTCGCTCGTCGATGCTTGCCCGCCATTCGCCGGTGCAGCGACGCTGGTCGCCGGTGTCCTGGGCGTGCGCGGCGCCGCACGCCGCGAGCAAGACGACAGCGGCGCAGAGCCAGCGCACCAGGTTCCCATGGGGGGAGGGCGAGTTGTGCATCTGTGGAATTTTCTCCGCCCCCGCGGCCAACACGTCAATCGTGACTACTACGCCCCCTGGCGGCACGCTATCCCAGCCGTTTGGCAGCTTCCTCGACCATGCTCAGATCGGCGTATTTTTTCACGTCGATGTCCTCATTGAGTAGGCCAACCCGCCTCTGTAGTTGCAGATTGCTGGCGAGCGCAGTGAGGTTGGGCATGCCGTTCGGATCGCGGTACTGGTCGCGAGGTCCGAACGCCCATTCCATGCGCGCAGGCGGTGCCTTGTTCAGCCGAGCGACGATGGCGACCGCTTCCTCGTGGTTCTGTGGATCGGTGTACCAGCGGATCGCGCGCACGACGTCGGCAAGGAAATCGACCAGCGCCGCGCGGTTCTGCGCAATAAAGGGCGTACGCGCCGTCCACATCGTCAGCTGCGTGATGCCGAAGGCGTCCTTCTGAGTGAACAGCGTGTCGGCGATGGAGCGCAGGTTGGGGTCGAGCGAGAACGGCGGCACCGCGCTGATCAGGTCGGCCTTCTTCTCGGCCAGGATGGCGCGCATGGCGGGGAAGGGCGCTTCGATGATGGTGTAATCGCGGTTGGCTTCGAGCCCACTGCGTTTGAGCATGCCGCGCATGGCGATATCGACGGCGCTGCCAAACACATTGGTGGCAAGCACCTTGCCTTTGAGGTCGGCCACGGTTTTGATCGAGCCACCCTTGAGAACCATGAATTCGTTGCTGCCGTGGCCCGGCACGCCGTCTTGGACTTCGTCGCAGATCACCCGCAGGTCGTCCATGTGAGCGTTCGCAATGGCGAGCGCGTACGAGGAAAACGCCAGCGGTCCGATGTCGAGTTCCCCGGCCGCCAGCGCGGTGATTACCGGTGGGGTGCCTTCGAAATGGATGGTCTCGGCGACGTAGGTCTTGCCGAAATTGGTCAGCAGCTCCTTTTTCTCGAGCACGAGCGGCGCCGACGAAGCCGGCACGACCACCCACCCGATTCGAATCTTCGTCGGTGCAGCTTGTGCCGGCCGCGGCCGGCCGGCGGCGAACGCTGCGCCTGTGGCCAGCGCGCCAAGGCCCAATTGACGGCGATCCATGCCTGTTTTCACGACATTTCCTCCACATTTGCCCTTTGGGCCTGTTCATTGCCGCCAAGGCGTGCTATCGGCCGGCGCCAACCCAAAAGTGGGCCGCCGAGTCGCGAGGGACTGCAATCGTCCACTCGCCCCGATGGCGTACCCCGATACGCGGCCCGCTCATTTAAGGGCCATGCGGAGTTGGCAATGGCTGTGACTTCAAGAGACGTACCGCCGGAAGCATATACCTTCGATGACGTGCTGTTAAAGCCCGGCCTGTCGGACGTTTTGCCATCCGACGTCGATATCCGCTCGCACATCACCCGCAGCGTTGCCCTCAATATTCCGGTCGTCGCCTCGGCCATGGACACGGTGACGGAGGCCCACATGGCCATCGCCATGGCGCAGGCCGGCGGCATCGGCGTCATTCACCGCAATCTTGAGCCGGCGCTGCAGGCCGCGCAGGTCCGGCAGGTGAAAAAGTTCGAATCCGGCATGGTGGTCAATCCTCTCACCATCGCGCCCGGCGCGTCGCTCGCCGATGCGCTCGCACTGATGGGCGAGCACCGCATTTCCGGCATTCCGGTGGTCGAAGGCGGCGGCGGCGGCCGTGCCGGGAAGCTGGTGGGTATCCTCACCAACCGCGACGTTCGCTTTGCCACCGACAAGCGGCAAAAAGTCTCGGAGCTGATGACCAAGGAAAGGCTGGTCACCGTCCGGGAGGGGGTCAGTCAGGATGAAGCCAAGCGTCTCCTGCATCAGCACCGCATCGAGAAGCTCCTGGTGGTCGACGCCGATTACCGTTGCGTCGGGCTGATTACCGTCAAAGACATCGAAAAGGCGGTGGCGCATCCCAACGCCTGCAAGGACGAGCAGGGCCGCCTGCGGGTCGCCGCCGCCAGCAGCGTCGGCGAGGCGGGGTTTGCGCGCAGCGAAGCCTTGATCGACGCCGGCGTCGATCTCGTCGTCGTCGATACCGCGCACGGCCATTCCACGCGCGTGCTCGAAGCGGTCAGCCGCATCAAGCGGCAGTCGAACGCGGTGCAGGTGGTCGCCGGCAATATCGCCACCGCCGACGCCGCCAAGGCGCTTATCGATGCCGGCGCCGACGCGATCAAGGTCGGCATCGGGCCGGGCTCGATCTGCACCACGCGCATCGTCGCCGGTGTCGGCGTGCCGCAGCTCACCGCGATCATGGATACGGTCGAGGTGGCGAAGAAGAACAACACGCCGGTGATTGCCGACGGCGGCATCAAATATTCCGGCGATCTCGCCAAGGCGATCGCCGCCGGTGCCGACTGCGCCATGATCGGCTCGCTTCTCGCCGGCACCGACGAGACGCCGGGCGAGGTGTTTCTCTATCAGGGCCGCTCCTACAAGAGCTATCGCGGAATGGGCTCGGTTAGCGCCATGGCGCGCGGCTCGGCCGACCGCTATTTCCAGCAGGAGATCAAGGA
>DATJTL010000085.1:0-18471 GCA_035503415.1 Xanthobacteraceae bacterium | reverse complement strand
GATCCCACCGAGCGCTTCCGCGACATGATCGAATTCGCCGTCGAGATGGAGAACGGACCGGCGCGCGCGCCGACAACGGGCTACCGGGCGCAAACGTTTTACGAACGCCATCCGGTGCGCTTTTGGCAGGGCGTTTCCGCGTTGCTTGCGCTCGCTCTGCTGCTGTCGCTGTGGCTACGGCATTAGCGGCGGGCGTTCGGGTCCATCGCTCATCCGATGTCTGGCAGCCGGTCGATGAGCTTATCGAGAGTGATCGGATAACTGCGCACGCGCACGCCAGTGGCATTGTAGATCGCGTTGGCGACCGCCGCGCCGACGCCGCAGATGCCGAGTTCGCCGACACCCTTGGCCTTCATCGGCGAAGATATCGGATCGATTTCGTCGAGGAAGATCACGTCCTGATGCGGAATGTCGGCGTGCACCGGCACTTCGTAACCGGCGAGATCATGATTGACGAAGAAGCCGCGGCGCTTGTCGACGACAAGCTCCTCCATGAGCGCGGCACCCGCACCCATCGTCATCGCGCCGATCACCTGGCTGCGCGCCGATTTCGGATTGAGGATGCGGCCTGCGGCGCAAACGGAAAGCATGCGCCGTAGCCTAATCTCGGCTGTTGCTGCATCGACGGCGACCTCAACGAAATGCGCGCCGAATGTCGATTGCTGATAGGTCTTGTCGAGGTCGCCATATTCGATCGTGTCCTCGGCAACGAGCCCATTTGCGCCCGCCGCTTCCGCCAACGTTGCGCTGCGATTGCCCGCGCGAACCTGTCCTTCCGCGAAGATTGCGTCGGCGGAGTTAAAGCCCAATTTCTGCGCCACAGCCTCGCGCAGCTTGACGCACGCCGCGTAGACGCCGGAGGTCGAATTGTTGGCGCCGAATTGACCGCCCGAACCGCATGAGACCGGAAAAGCGGAATCGCCGAGTCGCACCACGACGTTTTCAAGCGGCACGCCCATCATCTCGGCCACAGTCTGGGCGATGATCGTGTAGCTGCCGGTCCCGATGTCGGTCATGTCGGTCTCCACCGTCACCATGCCGCGATTGTCGAGCCGAACCCGCGCAGCCGATGGCACGAGCAGATTATTGCGAAATGCGGCGGCAACCCCGACGCCGATGAGCCAGCGGCCGTCGCGCGTCTTGGCCGGTAGCGGGTTACGCTTGTTCCAGCCGAAGCGGTCGGCGCCGAGGCGAAGACATTCGGCGAGATTGCGCTGTGAAAACCGCCGCTTCGGATGCTCGGGATCGACATCCGTGTCGTTGAGGAGGCGAAATTCGATCGGATCGAGGTTGAGTTTTTCGGCCACCTCGTCGATCGCAATCTCGAGCGCCATCATGCCCGGCGCCTCTCCAGGCGCGCGCATCGCGTTACCTTCTGGCAGGTCGAGCGTTGCAAGCCGCATCGCGGTCATGCGGTTGGCGCCGGCGTAGAGCAGCCGGGTCTGGGTGACCGCGATCTCCGGTCCGCCGCTCGGCAGATCGCCGGACCAGCTCTCATGGGCAATCGCGGTGATCTTGCCGTCGGCCGTGGCGCCAATCCGAATGCGCTGGATCGTTGCCGGCCGGTGTGTGGTGTTGTTGAAAATGAACGGGCGCGGCAGCGCCACTTTCACCGGACGCTTGGCCGCGCGCGCACCGAGCGCCGCGAGCAGCGCGTCGGAGCGCAGAAACAATTTGCCGCCGAAGCCGCCGCCGATGAAGGGTGATATCAGCCGCACATTCTTCTTGGCGATGCCGAGTGTCAGCGCCAAGTCGCTGGTGCCCCAGTCGATCATCTGATTTGAGGTCCACAGCGTCAGCTTGTTTCCCTCCCAGGCGGCGATCGAAGCATGCGGCTCCATCATCGCGTGCGAGTGATCTGGCGTGGTGTAGGTCTCATCGAACTTGATCGGCGCTCCCGCGAAGGCCTTGGCGAAATTGCCTGTCGCGGTATCGGCCGGGCCGCCGAAGCTCGGCTCGGACTTGATCGCCGAGTTCTTTGCCGCAGCCAAATCGTAAGCGCCGTTCGCCGGCGTGTAGTTGACGCGAACGAGCGCTGCTGCGGCGCGCGCCTGCTCGAACGTGTCGGCAACGACGAGCGCGATGGCCTGATGATAGTGCTCGACGATCGGACCGCCCAGCAGCTTGGCGGTGTTGAAGTTTCCTTTGCCGAGTTTGCCGGCGTTCTCGGCTGTGACGATCGCGAGCACGCCCGGCGCCGCCTTGGCGTCGTTCAAATCGATAGACGCAATGCGCCCCTTGGCGATGGCCGCGCCAACCACATAGCCATAGGCCTGGTTGGCGACGACGTCGTGCCGCTCGTAGGCGTAGGGCGCCGTGCCTGTCGTTTTGAGCGGGCCGTCGATGCGGTCGGTCGGCTGGCCGATCACCTTGAGGTCGTCGATTGGATTGAGTTTGGCGGGATGTTCGAACTTCATGGTTCAGCCTCTCGCTTGCGCCAGTACTGCGCCGAGCGCGCGTTCGACCAGCGGCAGCTTGAATGCGTTCTCGCGCGTCGGTTTGGCGTCGCCGAGCAGTCGCGCGGTGACGGCTTTCGCGCCGCGTGGCATCTCCGCTTCGGCCGCTTCGATGCGCCATGGCTTGGGTGCGACGCCGCCGAGCGCGACGCATCCGCTGCCGTCGCGCTGTACGATGGCGCCAACCGAGACCAGCGCGAATGCATACGAGGCGCGATCGCGCACCTTGCGGTAGATGTGAATCCCGCCGAGCGGCTTCGATAGCGTCACCGCGGTGATCAGTTCGCCCGGCGTGAGGGCGTTCTCAACATGCGGTGTGTCACCGGGCGGCCGATAAAAGTCGGCGATGGGAATAGCGTGCGTGGGGCCGTCTGGGCGCACTGTCTCGATCGTCGCATCGAGCGCCATCATCGCCACCGCCATATCGCTTGGATGCGTGGCGATGCAGGCGTCGCTCGCCCCGACGACGGCGTGCTGGCGGCTAAAACCTTCGAGCGCGGCGCAGCCGCTGCCGGGCTTGCGTTTGTTGCACGGCTGATTGGCGTCATAAAAATACGGGCAACGCGTGCGCTGCAACAGATTGCCGGCGGTCGTCGCCCGGTTGCGCAATTGGCCCGAAGCGCCCGCAAGCAGAGCTCGCGCCAGCAATCCGTAGTCGCGCCGCACGCGCTCGTCGGCGGCGAGGTCGGTATTGCGCACCAGCGCGCCGATGCGCAGTCCGCCGTCGGCGGTTGCTTCGATCCTGTCGAGCGCCAAACCGTTGATGTCGATCAGATGCGCCGGTGTTTCGATCTGCAGCTTCATGAGGTCGAGTAGATTAGTGCCGCCGGCGATGAACTTGGCGCCAGCGACGTGCGCCGCTGCCGCGGCAGCTTCTGCGGGCGCCCGCGCGCGCTCGTAAGTGAAGGACTTCATGCCTTGGCTCCCGACACCTGAACTCCCGCGACCTCGATGATCGCATCGACGATGTTGGAATAAGCGCCGCAACGGCAGATGTTGCCGCTCATGCGTTCGCGCAGCTCGCCGTCCGTCAGTTGCGGCCGGGCGTTCAGATCGTCGCTGACATGGCTCGGCACGCCGGCTTTGATTTCGTCGAGGACTGCGACCGCCGAGCAGATCTGTCCCGGCGTGCAGTAGCCGCATTGATAGCCGTCATGTTTCACGAACGCGGCCTGCATCGGATGCAAATGGTCCGGACTGCCGAGTCCTTCGATGGTGGTGATCCGGTCGCCTTCATGCATCACGGCAAGCGACATGCATGAATTGATGCGCCGCCCGTTGAGGATCACCGTGCATGCGCCGCATTGGCCGTGATCGCAGCCCTTTTTGGTGCCGGTGAGGTGCAGATGCTCGCGTAGCGCATCGAGCAACGTGGTTCGAGTATCGAGTTCAAGCGTGCGGGCTTTCTCGTTCACCACCAAAGTAACTGTGGTCATCACAATGTCTCCAATAACAGCGACTTTGCGGTTTTCACGTGTGGCGGCAATCGCCGGCTGCTGCTGCCATGATCAACACGTCGCGGCTGGATAAGTTCGCTCCCCGTGGCATGTCGGGTTCACTTGCGTCTTTGCCAATAGGGCCAGTTGAGATCAGACGCCGTATTGCAGGTCTGTGACTTTTTCCATCCAGTCGACGACCTTGCCGTTGAGCGACTCGGCAATGGCGATATGCGTCATCGACGTTGTCGGGCTGGCGCCGTGCCAATGCTTCTCGCCGGGGGAAAACCACACGATGTCGCCCGGACGGATTTCTTCGACCGGTCCGCCTTCACGCTGTACGCGGCCGTAGCCGGCGGTGACGATCAAAGTCTGACCGTGCGGATGGGTATGCCAGGCGGTACGCGCGCCCGGCTCGAAAGTGACGCTGGCGCCGGTCACGCGGGCCGGGGCAGGGGCCTGGAACAGCGGGTCGATACGGACAGTACCAGTGAACCAGTCCGCCGGTCCTTTGCCGGATGGCTGTGTGCCGTTGCGTTTGATGTCCATGGCTGTCTTTCCTCGTTCGTGTTTGAGTCCCGACATGGCGTCTCAGAGCGGATCGTATCCTGGCTTTTTGTAGAGGGTGTCGGACTTGCCAAGAATGTCTGGCTTGTAGACCTTCTCTGTCCAATCCTTCGGCTCGATCTCCTCCATGGCGACCGAAACCGACTCCTCGCCGTAGTTCAGCGTCGTCATGACGGCTTTGGTAATTTCCTCAACAAGTCTGGTCTTTTGTTTTTCCGATTTACCGGACCAGAGCTTCACGATGACATGAGGCATTGCTGTCTCCTTCGGTCGTTCGCGTGAAACTGCTAGCCATTCCCTCGGGGAGCAGAGGAAATGATGAGCAGCCGCAGCGCGATGGGCGCACCACCAAGCACAATCAGCATGCTGGCGAAAAACACCGAACCCAGTCCCGCCCAGCTCGCGATGAGCCCCAATACCGGACTGCCGAATCCTAGCGCCACGTCGAGAAAAACTGTGTAGGCGCCCATGGCGAGGCCGCGGCTTTCGGGTGGTGAGCGACGGACGGCTTCAACGCCGAGGCCGGGATAGACCAGCGAATAACCGAGGCCTGCAAGCGCGGCTCCTGCCGCTGCCAATGCGCGCCCGGGCGCCAGCCAGATGAGCGCGAGGCCGGCCGCTTGGATGAATATACAGATCAGTGCGACCCTGGCGCCGCCCAGTTGGTCGGGTAGGTGACCAAAGAGCAAACGGGCCGCGACCAGCGACATCGCAAAACAGCTGAAGATGAGCCAGAGCGGACTCCAGCCGCGCTCGGCGGAGAGCAGCGAACCAAACGCGATGATCGCGCCGAAGCCGATGCTGCTCAATGCTGAACCAAATCCGGGCATCCACACCGCGCCCGCCGTCTTCAGGAGTGCAAGCCTGATGCCACGCTGCGGCGGAACGGGAGACAGCGGAGCGACCAGCAATAGCGTCAGCAGCGGAACCAGCATCGTCGCCGCAGCGACGGCAGCAAAACCGCCGATGGCGTAAAGGGACGTGCCGAGCGGCGCGCCGAATGCAAGGGCGGTGAACATCGCCATGCCGACCCAGGCGATGGCTCGTCCTGCATTCTCACGACCGACGAGAAACAGGCCCCAGCTCACTGCTCCGGTAATGATGAAGCTCTCGGCGGCTCCGAGCAACGCTCGGCCGAGCAGCAGAATAGTGACGGATAGCCAAGGCCTGGCGATGTACGAGAGCGACAGCAGGTAGAGAAGCCCTGACGCAGTCGCTGTGATCAAACCAGCGACGATCGCGCGCTTGGCGCCGCGGCTGTCGGCGTAGTGGCCAGCCCATATCCGCGAAATCAGCGAGGCTCCAAACTGACTGCCGGTAACAAGCCCCACCACAAATGCACTGAGCCCAAGCCCCTGATGCACGTGCAGCGGCAGGACCGGCAACGCAAGGCCGATGATCAGGAAGCCGATCAGTACGACCGCCATGACGGGCATGAGCGCGACAATGGAGCGGTTTTGCGAGGTCACGCGGCGCGACAACAGCTGGTCGTCTTCGCGAATTCTGTACATGGCTGCCTCGTTTCCGCTCGGGCCGCACTTGGCAGGGAGGCCGACGGCGACGGGCTTTTAATAGGGGTCGCAGTGTCGTCCGATTAGCCGCTATAGTCCGCATGGACTTATGAGCAGGGGCCATAAATGCAGCGTGGCCATCTTGATGACCTCCTGGCCTTCGTCGCAGTCGGACGCGAGAAGAGCTTCACCAAGGCTGCGGCGAAGCTCGGCGTCTCGCAATCGGCATTAAGCCACACCATGCGCGAACTCGAGGCGCGGCTCGGCGTTCGGCTCCTGTCGCGCACCACGCGCAGCGTCGCGCCCACCGAAGCAGGTGAGCGGCTCCTGCATAGCCTAGCTCCGCGCTTTGATGAGATTGAGGCCGAACTCGCTGTCGTCAGCGAACTGCGCGAAAAACCTATGGGCACCATCCGCCTCACCGCCACGGAACATGCGGCTGACGCGATCCTGCTGCCAAAGCTTGCCAAGCTCTTGCACGACTACCCGGACATCAAGATCGAGATCATCATCGACTACGGTCTGACCGACATCGTGGCGCAGCGTTTCGATGCCGGTGTGCGCAGCGGCGAGCAGGTGGCCAAAGACATGATTGCGGTGCGCATCGGACCGGATATGCGCATGGCGGTGGTCGGCGCGCCGTCATACTTCAAGAAACGGTCGGAACCGAAACGACCACAGGAGTTGGTTGATCACAACTGCATCAAACTACGTCTCCCCAGGCATGGCAATCTGTACGCGTGGGAATTTGAAAAAGGTGCCCGCGAACTGAAAGTACGCGTGGAAGGCCAGCTCACATTCAACACGACACTGCAGATGCTCAATGCCGCGCTTGCCGGCTTCGGCCTCGCCTACGTGCCGGAAGGCTTAGCGCAGCCGCACATTACCGGCGGCCGACTGAAACGTGTGCTTGAAGACTGGTGCCCGCCATATTCCGGCTATCACCTCTGGTACCCGAGCCGCCGGCAATCCTCGGCAGCGTTTAGTTTGCTGGTGGAGGCGCTAAGGTGGAGGAGTTGATTCGATATGGCCAGGCTTGGTGCGGGCATAGGGCCACCGAAAACGAAGGGACGAGAAATGCACAAGGCGCTTGCTATCTGCACTTCACTCATTGCCATCGCGATGCTTTCGGTCACGTCCTGTTGCGCACAAGACAACAAATGCCGACGAGTTGGCAAACAATGCTGCTGAGAATTTCGACGCGGACCGGTCATGGCAGAATTACAAGCAGAGGCTGCCAGCGGGACGATGAATTTCACGGTGTGGGCGGTGGCGGCGATTATCGCGATCTGCAATCGTCCCGGCGCCAGCGGGCGGCAATGCACAGGCCTCGGCCGGCGATCATCCGTTGAAACTTTGAAGCCGAAGGAATGCCGTCGTAGAGTACCTCTGCGGGCGCCGGCGGCGGTTCGCCGTCGCTCGCAATCTATAACGTCGGGGGTGACTATGAAGAAGAAAATCGCTGCCGCCTTGCTCGCGTGCATGGCGCAGCTGTTGTTTTTCCACGGCGCGCAAGCCTTCCCCGATCGGCCGCTCAAGATTGTCGTGCCGTCGCCGCCGGGTGGTCCGCCGGACATCATGGCGCGGCTGTTGACGGACCAAATGTCTGCCGCTCTTGGGCAGCCGGTTATCGTCGAGAATCGGGCAGGCGGCGCCGCGGGAATGATCGGCGCCAAATCGGTTATGGCCGCAGAACCGGACGGCTATACACTGATGATGGGCAGCACCAGCACACTGCTCATTGCGCCGCTGATCTACAAGAATGCCGACTACACCGCGCAATCGTTCGCGCCGGTTGCCGGTCTATCGGAAAGCGCCGAGGTCCTTTCCGTGAGTCCGTGGGTCCCGGCGAAGTCCGTTGCCGAACTTGTCAGCCTGGCAAAGGCGAAGCCGGGCATGCTGCGCTACGGCTCGGCTGGAGTCGGATCGCTGCCTCATCTCGAAGGCGAGTTGCTCAAAGCCCGCGCGCAGATCGATATGGTCCATGTTCCCTATCGCGGCGGCGGTCCGGCGCTGGTGGGACTTTTGGGCGGCGAGGTGCAGATCTTCTTCTCGGCGGTGACGCAAATGCTCCCCTATATCCATGACGGCCGCCTGCACGGACTAGCCGTGACCAGCGCCACCCGCAGCGCGCTCGCGCCGGAAATTCCGACCATGGAGGAGAGTGGGTTCGATGGGTTTGTTACCGCATCGGTCAATTTCTTGGTCGCGCCGCCAGGCACGCCCCTTCCGGTGCGGGAGCAGATCAGCAAGGCGGTGGCGCAGGCGCTTGCCAGCGCTCAGGTCAAGGACGCCTTCGCCAAGATCGGCGCCAAAGCCGTACCGGCCACTCCCGAGCAGCTTACGTCTTACGTGGCGGCGCAGCAGGCGCGCTGGGGCAAAATCGTGGCGATGACGCACATCTCGGTCGAGTAACGGCCCTCACGCCGCGTAGGCGGCGGGAACGGACGGCTCCTTATCCCATTCGGTCACTGGATCGTAGCCCCAGACCCAATGCGAGTTGCCGTGCACGCTGCCGGTGCCGGCGGTAATCGATTGCTTCTGCGCCGCGGCGTCGCGCATGTGCTTGAATCGCGCGTTGGAGAACGAGAGCCGCTGCACCCCTTGCACGCGCGGAATACGGACGCGGCGGAAATTGGCGAACGCTTCGGCCGGATCGGCACAGGCGTCGAGCCATCGCGCGAGAATATAGGCGTCCTCGAAGGCTTGGCAGGCGCCTTGTCCGGCATTGGGCAACATGGCATGCGCGGCGTCGCCGATGAGCTGGGTGCGGCTACGGCCCCAATTCTGCGTCAGTGGACGGGTGAACAGGCCCCATTTCGAGCACTCGGTCACGAGGCTGAGAAGCTTCTTCAGGCGTGGCTCGGGGTTGGGGAAGCTCAAACGCATCTCGTCGGGGTCGCCGCGGGTCGACCAGCCTTCCTCGACCCATTTGTCGGTGTCCTCCTGGGTGACGATATTGACGAACTTCCCGTGGCGGATTTTGTACGCGAGGAGATGGCAACCGGGCCCGACCCATTGAATGTGGCCCGTTGGTTCGAGCACCTCTTCGGGCACGTCGCTGCCTTTCAGCAGCGCGCGCCAAACCATCTGACCCGTATAGGTCGGATTGTCTTGGCCGTAGAGGGATCGGCGGATAACCGAGCGTACGCCATCGGCGCCGATCACTAACTCGGCCTCGGCTTGCGCGCCGTTCTCGAAAGCGAGCACGACCCCGTTGCCGCGCTCTTCTATTGCGTTCAGGCGGTGCCCGAGATGGATGGACCTATGGTCGAGCCCGCTCGCTAGTGCATCCAATAGGTCGGCACGGTGAAAGGTGTAGTAGGGCGCGCCGTAACGGGCCGCCGACTTGAGCCGGTCGTTGAATTCGAGGAATTCGCCGGTCTGCATGTTGCGCGTGTAGATGCCGGGCGATGCCGTGCCGACGGCGGCGACCTTGTCGCCAAGACCGATCGCCTGCAGCGCCTTGTTGGCTTGCGGGCTAACATTGACCGCCGCGCCGATCTCACCGAGCGCGGGCGCGGCTTCGAAAACCTCCGCTTTGATGCCGAAGGCCTGCAACCCCTGTGCTGCGGCCAATCCGGCAAGGCCGCCGCCAACGATCGCTATTCTGCCGCGCGATGACATTCATTCCTCCGCACCCGCGCCGGGATCCATTCCGAGCACGGCCGTTCGAGCGTTTCTAGCAGTCGCACGAGAGAACCGGATGCGAATGTCAGGATCAGGCCACTTTGCAGCGATCACTGCTTCATGCACAGCGCCAAGGCAGGTCCCGGCGTGTTGCTGCAGGCGGCCGACTCGACTCCGGCGGCTCTCGAAATCACGACCGTTGCGCCCGGACAGGTGACCGAAACCAGCCGTTCGCCCGGGGCGCAGGTGAGGTCGCAATTGTTGCTGGGAGCGCAGCTTTCCTGGTGCACAAAATGCAGTCCAGTCGAGCCGGCCGGTCCAGGCGGTCCAGGTGGACCGGCGGGCCCGGCTACGCCCGGCGGGCCGGGGGGCCCTTGGGGTCCCGCGTCGCCCTGCTGCCCGGCGGGGCCTTGCGGACCTTTCGAGCAGGCCACAAGCGAAAGCGCTGCCAGCATTGCTACGGCTGCGATCGATGCACGCATCAGCTCCCCCCTTTGCTACAGTCGCAGGCGCGAGGTTTTCATCCGCGCCGGGTGGTGTCAATGCGCGCCGGACTGCGTCGGATCGTTGACTTTTGCTCGGCTGCGCCCCAAAGCGGTTGAGCCGGTTCGTGCGGTTAAAGCTCTAGTGGAGCGGATTCGACATTCGCTATCCACGCAGCGGCGAATGCGTAAGGCGCGTGTCACATCCAAAGCTCCACGAGAACTAACATTTGCTAGTGGTCCTTTGATGCTGACATTCGCATGATAGCCTGTCAGACCGGGATGCGAATGTCAGCATCGGACCACTAGTATGTTCAAGCGCATCCTTATTGCCAATCGCGGCGAGATCGCCTGCCGGATCATCAAGACCGCGCGCCGTATGGGCATCGAGACCGTGGCGGTGTTTTCCGAAGCCGACCGCGACGCGCTGCACGTGGAAATGGCCGACGCCGCGGTGCCGATCGGCCCGGCGCCGGCGGCTCAAAGCTATCTCGTCATCGAGAACATCATCGCCGCCTGCAGAGAGAGCGGCGCCGACGCGGTGCATCCCGGCTACGGATTTCTGTCAGAGCGCGCGGCGTTTGCCGAGGCGCTCGGCAAAGCCGGCATCGTGTTTATTGGGCCGAACCCTGCGGCGATTGCCGCCATGGGCGACAAGATCGAGTCGAAGAAGGCGGCGGCGCGCGCCAAAGTCTCGACCGTTCCCGGCCATCTCGGCGTAATCGAGGACCGCGACCAGGCAATCGTGATCGCCGAGCAGATCGGGTATCCGGTGATGATCAAGGCCTCGGCCGGCGGCGGCGGCAAGGGCATGCGGGTCGCATTCAGCAAGGCCGAGGTGGAAGAAGGTTTCGTGCGCGCGCGGGCGGAGGCGAAATCGAGTTTCGGCGATGATCGCGTCTTTATCGAGAAGTTCATCACCGATCCGCGCCACATCGAGATACAGGTACTCGGCGACAAGCACGGCAACGTCATCTATCTCGGCGAGCGCGAGTGCTCGATCCAGCGACGCAACCAAAAAGTCATCGAGGAATCGCCGAGCCCGCTGCTCGACGAGGCAACGCGGGCGAAGATGGGCGAGCAGGCGGTGGCGCTCGCCAAAGCCGTCGGCTACGACAGCGCCGGCACCGTCGAGTTCGTCGCTGGCCAGGACAAGAGCTTCTACTTTCTGGAAATGAACACGCGGCTGCAGGTCGAGCATCCGGTCACCGAGCTCGTCATCGGCATTGATCTGGTCGAGCAGATGATCCGCGTCGCCGCCGGTGAAAAGCTTGCATTCAAACAGAGCGACATAAGGCTGTCGGGCTGGGCGGTCGAAAGCCGGGTCTACGCGGAAGACCCTTATCGCAACTTCGCCCCCTCGATCGGCCGGCTGGTGCGCTACCGGCCGCCGCCCGAAGGCACCCATGACGGCGTCACCGTGCGCAACGACACCAGCGTCACCGAAGGTGGCGAGATCTCGCTCTATTATGATCCCATGATCGCCAAGCTTGTCACCCACGCCGATACGCGCGCGCGGGCGATCGACGCGCAGGCCGACGCACTCGACGGCTTCGCCATCGAGGGCATCCGTCACAATATCCCGTTCCTCGCCGCCATCATGGCGCATCCGCGTTGGCGCGACGGCCGATTGAGCACGGGCTTCATCGGGGAGGAATTTTCGCGCGGCTTCGAACGTACCGCGCCGAGCGGCGCGGACGGCCGCCTGATCGCGGCGGTGGCCGCCGCCATCGATCACCTGCTCGGCGAACGCAAGCGCAAGATTTCGGGACAATTGAATCCGGCACTTATGCGCCAACGCCGGCGCGTAATATGGCTCGGCGGTGAAGAGATTCACGCCGATGTCGAGCATGCCGGCGATGCGATCGCGGTCACATTCGAGGACGGCGCCCGGCACGTCTTGCGCTCGGATTTCGCGCCCGGCATGCCGGTGTGGTGGGGATCGATCGACGGCGCGGGCGTCTCAATGCACGTGCGCGCGATCCCCAACGGCTTCGAACTGGCCTATCGCGGCGCCGAGGTGAAGGCGTTCGTCTACACCGAGAGCGAGGCGCGCTACGCACGGCTGATGCCGGCGAAGAAGCTGTCCGGCAGTGAAAAATCGATTCGCTGCCCGATGCCCGGCCTGGTCGTTTCGATCGCCGTCGCTGAGGGCCAGGAGGTCAAGGCGGGCGAGACTCTCGCGGTCGTCGAGGCCATGAAGATGCAGAACGTCTTGCGCGCCGAACGAGACGGCATCATCGGCAAAATCCGCGTCAAGCCCGGCGACAGTGTCGCCGTCGATGCGGTGATCATGGAATTTGCCTGAACGCCTGCCGCCTCGTCCGAGGAGGCAGCGGAGCGACGATGCGACCGATGCTCCACTTCGCTTACGGGTCGAACATGGACCGCGCGGTCATGCGCAAGCATGCGCCCGCGGCTACGGCGCTCGGGGGCGCCGTGTTGCACAACCATCGCTTCCTCATCACATCCGATGGCTATGCGTCGGTCGAGCCGGCACGCGCCGGAACGGTTTATGGCGTGTTGTGGCGGCTCACGCCGCGCGACCGCATTATGCTCGACCGGTGGGAAAGCACAGCGAGCGGTCAATACCGGGCCGAAATGATGTACGTGCAGGCGGCTGGTGGATGTAGGCCGGCGTTGGTCTATGTGGCGCTGCCGCGCTGCCGCGGGGTGCCGAAGGCCGGCTACATGGACCTTGTCGTCGCGGCGGCGCGTTCCTGGAATCTGCCGCAGCCTTACATCGCCGCATTGGAGCGCTGGCTGCCAGCGCAGCCGCGCACCTCGGGCACGCGCAATCTGAAGGAATTCGGATGGACGTAATATTTCGGGTCGTCATCCGCGGGCGCGTGCAGGGCGTGGGCTTTCGCGCATGGATCGAAATCATGGCGGCACAGCGCGGGATTGAAGGCTGGGTGCGCAACCGGCGCGACGGTTCGGTCGAGGCGCTGCTTTCGGGGTCGGAGGAGGTGGCGCTCGCCATGATCGAATTGTGCCGCAAAGGCCCGCCTGGCGCGCGCGTCGAGGCCATCGATCAGCGCGACGGCAGCGCCGAAGATTTGGCGTTGCGTAGGCGCGGCGAATTGTTCTCGGTGCTGGAGAGCGTTTGAGCGTCGGCGCCAAACAGCGGTACGAAGGCCTCGCGCAGTGCCATATCGACCTCGGGCATCGTCACGGTGCAGCCGAGGTCCACGAGCGAGGTGACGCCGTAGCGCGGCTCGCTCACGCCGCACGGCACGATGCCGGAAAAATGCGACAGGTCGGGATCGACGTTGAGCGCAAAGCCGTGGAGCGTCACCCACTGCCGCACACGGATGCCGATGGCGGCGATCTTGTCCTCGTGCCCTTCGCCCTTGTCGGGCCGCCGCACCCACACACCGACGCGGTCGCCGCGCCGCTCGCCTCGTACGTTGAAGCCGGCGAGCGTTCGGATGATCCATTCTTCCAGAGCGGCGACGAACCGGCGCACGTCCGGGGCGCGGCGTTTGAGATCGAGCATGACGTAGCCGACCCGTTGGCCGGGGCCGTGATAAGTGAATTGGCCGCCGCGCCCGACCTGGTGCACCGGAAAACGCTCGGCAAGGAGGTCCTCGGCGCGGGCCGATGTGCCGGCCGTGTAGAGCGCAGGGTGCTGTAGCAGCCAGACGAGTTCGTCCGCTTCGCCGCGCGCGATCGCCGCCGCGCGAGCATCCATGACGGCAAGCGCGGTCTGGTAATCCACCGGTGCCTCGCTCACCTGCCAGGCGACCGGCGGCGCTCCGGGCGGCAGCGGCAACGTGGTCTTCAAGTCTTCGCGCGTATTAACCACCTCGTAACCATACCATGGTGAAAGAATACCGTAGCGGTGCTTGCCGCCAACAAGAGATATGGGGGCTCAGTGGCGAAACTCGACGACGTTGCGGTCGACATTGCCGTGGTGCTGGGGACCAGCTCCATGCCGATCCACCAGGTGCTTCGGCTCGGCCGCGGCGCCATCATCGAGCTCGACGCTTCCGAGGACGACGAGGTCCGTATCCTCGCCAATAATCTACCGGTCGCAACCGGCACGGTGATCGTCAGCGGCAACCGCATCGCTGTCGAGGTCAAGCAGCTTTTGCCGCGCTCGCCGGAATCGATCTGATGCGGTCCGGCCGGGTTGGGCGCTGCTGTGTGCGTTCGATTTGGCGCGACCTTGTCCGCCCATCGGCGAACTGTTACATCGGCCTCGTCGCACGCCGGACCACGGCGCTGCGTCCACCCCACATGCGGTCGTGGCGGAATTGGTAGACGCACTAGCTTGAGGTGCTAGCGGGGCAACCCGTGGAGGTTCGAGTCCTCTCGACCGCACCAGCCTAAAGAGCCAACATTGATATTGTTGGCATTTTCGCTTTGGCGCCCTCACCCCTATCGCAAGGTGAGGGAATGGATCGTTCGCCTCGCGTTCCGCGTCCGCTCTCCTATGTGTGGCGATACTGGACGCTTTCCACCCCAAATGTTCCCTTTCGATTTGGGAGTGGTCCCTTTCGAATCTGCCGAGGTGTTGCCTTTGCGTACCAGCAATTCAAAACGACTCATGCTATAGGCGACGATGGGTGTGTGGCGGGGTGGTGCAAGCCGTTGGGTAACGCAGCCCCCATGAGTACGGAAGATCGCTACCGGAAGTATGCAGCATTTTCGCTCGATCTCGCGATTATGCAGCCGTGCAGTGCCGACAAGAATCGCCTTCTGTTGATGGCGGAGGCGTGGCTTGATCTGGCGGACCGCATTGCCAGGTACAAACCGACGGAACGCCACGGCGTCGATCATCCATTAGTTGAAATGGTTCTAGGGCGGGAACGCCCGAGTGTCGAATAGGCCGCCTCAATTGGCGTCCTCATTTTGCGACCTCATTGCCCGTTTCCGCCAAGATAGTGGCTGGTTCCTTCCTGGGCGCGCAAAAGTGTTTGAGCGAACGAACAGGGCCGCGAAGGTTTCCTCCTGTGGCAAGTGAAACAGCGAGATTGAACCATGACGGCCAAGGAACTCATTATTCGCTCAGCACTAAGTCCCGGGCGTGGCCTTTACGGTGGCGGTGGGCACATCGAGTGCCAGTTTGGCGCAATACTACCACTATCATCGCCACGGGCTTTACAACTACTACGGCCCCTACAGCGAGCCCGACGTTGACAGGGGCGGTCCCGGACCGCGCGTCAATGCCGGCAGCGGCATGGGCGTAGGCGCAGTTCGATAAGCAAGCCGTCTCCAACACGCAGAAACGGGCCGTGTCGAACAACGACGCGGCCCTTTTTCATGAACGAATTCATGCACGAACGTCCTCAGCGTCGTGCGGCGTCGCAAAGATTCCGCATTTAGATCGCACAAGTGTCTCAAACGGATGTTTGAATTTCATTCGACCGTTTGATAAAGCGCGGTTTGATATAGCGCAGGTGTGCGATGACGCTAGCGACAGAATTACCGCGGCTGAGCGGCGAGTGGGCCGGAGTTCAGCCGCCGTGCCCGAGCTGCGGGCGGCCGATGTACCTCGCTCGTACTACGCCGCGCTCGGGCGGCCTGCCGGACCTGTGCCTGTTCAAATGTGGCGAGTGCGCAGTGTCCATGACCGAATCCGCTGACGAGCGGCACGGCGTATAATTTTGCGGTGAATGGGACACCGCATCGACGGGAGCCCCGGGCGCATTAACGTCCCTTTGCGCTCGGGGCTTCCGGCCGCTTTTCACTCTGCTGCTTTCGCGTCCCGCTGGATCAGCGCGCCGCCGAGACCGGTGGCGCCGCCGGCGTCAACGATGCGGTGAGCGAGCGCAGCCTGGACAAGAGATCGGCGCGTTGGCCTTGGACGCTTGATCGCCGTGCGGGGTGGCGTCCGCGGACGTGAGCGTGACGAAATCGGTCGTGGTCGCCAGCGGGCACATCGATCGCGGGCCTAAGCCCAAGTCCTGTGCCGACAAGCTCCTCGTCGCGCAGGCTGACGCCAATGTTGGCGAGACCGGGCGCCGGAAAATCCTCGGCGGTATCGGGCGCAGTGACTTCTGCCACCTGCGGCCACTGCGGCGATGACGTCTGGTCGGTGAGAGTGTCCAGCCTGGCCGGCTCGTCGACGGCGAACGCATCCTGATCAGGCGCCGCCAATACGGTCGACGCCGCTGCCGGAGCCGCATTTGGCCGCGGCCATGACGGCGGCTGGGCGGCGCCCTGGTCGACAAGGCGGGCTTGCGGCATCGCCGCCGCGCGCGCCCAAACTTTCGGGCCGCCGGCCATTTCCGGACCGAGATAAGCGGGCGGCACGGCCTGGACGACGTGGAAGCCGTTTTGCTTGAGCTGCTTCAACAGCTCGGGCAGCGCCAACACCGTCGCGGGGTGGATGTCGTGGAGGAGAAGAATGCCCTTGCCGGCCTTCTCCAAGCGGCTCATCGCGCGCTGAACGATCTGCTGCGGTGTGATGTGGCGAAGCCAGTCGTCGGCAACGACGTCGACGCTGAAAATAGTCAGCCTGCGCTTGGCCAGTTCCTCCTCGTTGACTTTGGAGCGGCCCAGTCCGGGGATGCGGAAAAACGGCGCCACTTCCGCCGGATCGCCCAGCGCGGCTCCGACCGAAGCGATGCCCTGATCGATCTCCCACTGCGTCTTCTCGTCGGAAAGCTTTTCGAACGGGAGCGGATGATCCTGGCTGTGGGTGCCGATCGTGTCGCCTGAGGCGTATTCGCGTCGCACCACGTCCGGGTAATAGTGCGCCATCTCGCCGACGATGAAGTAGGTTACCCTGACACACTGCGCGTTGAGAATGTCGAGCACCTTGTCGGACAGCATCCGGACCGGGCCGTCGTCGAAAGTGATGACGACCTCGTGATCGGCGAGCGGCAGCGTCTGTTTGTATTGCAGGGTGCCGACCTGCTGATACTGATCGAAATCGACGGTCAGCGTGCGGCTGGTTCCAAGCGCGTCGGGATTTCCCGGGCAGTTTTCGGCGCGCGCCGGCGCGGCAGCGAGCAGCGCCGCGCACAGACAGAAGGTTGCGGCTGATGCCGCGGCCGAAAGGATTGCCCGGATTTCCTGCATTTTTTTGCCCTCGGTCCCGGTCGCGTTGGCGGCCGCCGGGTACCGTCACCCCACACCCAGAGTACGGGCGAGTGGGGCTAAAGTCATGCCGATGGTAACCAGGTGCGTGTCCCGCTGTTGAAAAGTCGCGCACCGTGGCGATTTGGCAACGCTTTGCCCCGGCCTTTCCGTTCCATTAATCATGCGCCTCTACGCTTGCTGCCGAAGGGTCGATTAGCGGGGCGTGGGAATGAAGGCCGTTGCGGCCGCCCGGCAATGGTGGGCATGGCGTCGGCCACAAGTTCCTGTTCCGGCCGAGCCGCAATTTGAGCGGGGAGCGGCGGCGCCGATCACGCGGGCGTTGTCGCTTGCGCTGGTGCTCTTGGCCGCCGCGACGATCGTTTGCGCGGCCGTCGGGCTTGCCGTCACGCAATATCACGACCGGCGCATCACGGCGGCGCGGCATGCCGCGCTGGATAGGGCGCTCGACGAACTGCACGCCGTGTTCGGCGACATTTATCGTTTCGACTATGCGCAGGTGCGGCTGATCGAGCGGCGGAGCGGACTTGCCGACTTGCGCTTCGATACCGACGCCGCGCCCGAGGCCGGACGCGAAATTCAATCGCTCCAGGATGCGCAAGGCCGCATCGTCGGTTGGTTCTCCTGGGCGCCCGATCGTGCGCTGATCCTGGCGATGGATTGGCTCTGGGGCTTTGCCGGCGCGTTCGCCGCCGCGCTTGTTGTGTTTGCGATCCTCGCCCGACGCTCGACGCAGCGGCTCGCGCGCGGGCTTGCCCGCGCCAGCGAAACCATCCGCAAACTGACCAGCGAAGATGCGCTGACCGGGCTGCCAAACCAGCGCGCGGTCGTCGACAATCTCAGCCGTGCGCTGTCGGGCCGCGGCGCCGGCAAGCTCGCGCTCGCGCTCGTCGATCTCGACGGCCTGCGCGAAGCCAACGACACGCTCGGCCGCAATGGCGGCGACGCGCTGGTCGCGGCCATTGCCGAGCGGCTGCAGGCGAACCTGCCGGAGGGCGCGCTGCTTGGCCGGTTTGAAGACGATGAATTTGCCGTGATCGCGAGCGGGCGGGGCGCCGACCTCGCAAGCGTACTTTGCGAGACACTGCATGCCGCCTTCGCCGAGCCGTTCGTGCTGCCAAACGCATCGGCCGGGCAGGGCTGGGCGATCAGCGCCAGCATCGGCGCTGCGCAGGCGCCGGAGGACGGAGGCAATGCCGAGGACCTGACGCGGCGTGCGGCGCTGGCACTGCGCGCCGCCAAGAGCGCGGGGCACGGCACGCTGCGGCGCTTCGAGCCGCGGATCGAGACCGAGCAGGCCGACCGGCGCTTCCTGCTGCGGGAACTCAAAAGCGCGATC
>DATJTL010000084.1:0-3965 GCA_035503415.1 Xanthobacteraceae bacterium | reverse complement strand
ATCCTCAACTGGGTCGGTGTCGCCGGCGCCTGCGAGCATCTCGATCTGAACTGGTTCGAATATGTGCCGGGCTACCGGACCCCGGCCGGAACGGGCACCGGCTTGAGTTTCGCAAGCTGGGACTAAAACGGGCCTGTTTTTGGGCGCGACGATGCTTCGCGGCATCCGCCATCGGCTTGGCGATTTTGGACTTTCGCCCTAGTATCGAGGACCGATAAGACGAAGTTCACCCCCGAATTCGAGGGACTCTTAGCTACTGGGAGGATGGGAGATGTCCAAACGAATGCTCGCGGCCGTTGCCGCTCTTGCCGTATCCGCCACGGCTGCATCGACGGCTGTCATGGCGCAGGAAGTGAAAGTCGGGCTTAGCCTGCCCTACACCGGCGTCGGCGCCGAAATCGCTCAGCAAATGGACCGCGGTATCGAGCAATATCTTGCGCTCAATGCAGCTCAGGTCAAACCGTACAAGATCACGATCATCAAGCGCGACACCAAGGCGCCGAACGGCGCCGCCGCCAAGATCGACGCGCAGGAATTGCTGACCCAGGAAAAGGTCGACGTGCTGGCCGGCTGGGTCTATTCGCCTGACGCCATTGCGGCCGCCCCGGTGGTCACCGCCGGCAAGAAGCTGGCGGTCATCATGAACGCCGGCACAGCGTTCATCACCAACCTGTCGCCGTATTACGTACGGACGTCGTTCACCCTGTGGCAGTCGAGCTATGTGATGGGAGAGCAGGCGGCCAAGTACATGCATGCAAAGACCGCTGTCGTCGCCTACACCGATTACCCGCCCGGCAAGGACGCGCTCGACGCGTTCAAATATGCCTTCGAGCACAATGGCGGCAAAGTCATCGACGCCATTCCGGCGGGCGGCCCCGGCGCCACGCCGGACTTCACGCCGTTCTTCCAGCGCGCCAAGGATGAGCATCCGGACGTGATGTTCGTGTTCGTACCGGCCGGCGACCAGTCGACGGCGGTGGTCAAGACCTATGCGGCGCTCGGCATGCGCGCCGCCGGCATCAAATTGATCGGCACCGGCGACATCGTTCCGGACAACAAACTGCAGGATATGGGCGATGTCGCCGTCGGCTTGATCACTGTGCATCATTACAATGCCGACCTCGACAATCCGCAGAACAAGGCTTTTGTCGCCGCGTGGAAGAAGGCGTACGGTCCGGATGCGACGCCGGATTTCACCTCGATCGGCGCCTATGACGGAATGGCCGCCATCGTTCACGCCGCGCAGGCCACTCACGGCAAGATCGGTGACGGCGAGGCGGCGGTGAAATCGCTCCTCGGCTGGAAGTTCACCAGTCCGCAGGGACCGATCATGATCGATCCGCAGACCCGCGACATCATCATGAACGAATATCTCGACGAGGTGGTGAAGGGCGCTGACGGTAAGCTGCACGAAAAGGTCCTGGTGACGGTCAACGACGTCAAAGACCAGTGCAAGATGCTCGCAATCGGCCCCTGCGCGCCGAAGAAGTAAGGCGAAATAGCGATACGGCGCAGCAGCGGATAGGAGCGCGACACGCTCGACATTTGCTGCTCGCCGCTCGCCCGCGGGAACACGCGTGAACTTTGCCGCTGACTTTGCCGGGATACTGCTGGGCGGGCTCGCTGCGGGCACCGTCTTGTTCATCGTCTCGGTTGGGCTTTCGGTCACCATGGGACTGATGGGCTTCGTCAACCTCGCCCACGGCGCCTTTGCGATGTTCGGCGGCTACCTCATCGTCCTGGCGATGAACCGCGCCCATTTCGGCTTCGCCACGGCAATTGCGCTTGGCTTCGTCGGAACGGCGGCGCTCAGCGTCCTCCTAGAACGAACACTCTATCGCCGGCTCTATCGCGCCGGTGAGCTCGATCAAGTTCTATTCACGATCGGTCTGATCTTCATCTTCATCGCCGCGATCGTCATCGTGGTCGGGCCGGAGAGTCAGACATTGCAGCTGCCACCGGCTTTGAGCGGCCAACTCAACCTCGGCCTGGTGTCCTATCGCACCTACAGCATCTTTCTGATCGTGGTCGGATTTCTGATTGCGCTTGGCATCTGGCTCACCTTCGAGCGCACGCGGATCGGCGGTCAAATCCGCGCCACCGTGGACAACCGCCGCATGGCCGAATCGCTCGGCATCGACGTCGACCGGCTGTTCACCATCACGTTCGCCTTCGGCAGCGGCATGGCGGGGATCGGCGGCGGCCTGGGCGCCGAGTTCCTCGGCCTCGATCCGCAATATCCGCTCAAATATCTGGTCTACTTTCTCATCGTCGTGTCGGTCGGCGGGCTCGGCAGCGTCATCGGCGTGTACTACGCCTCCCTCCTTCTCGGCGTGCTCGACTTCGTGCTGACGCTGTATCTGCCGAAGGGCGGCACGATTTTCATCTACGCAATTACCATCCTGATCCTGCTGGCGCGGCCGCAAGGGCTGTTCGGAAGGAAAGAGTCGTGAGTGTCGCCGCCTCATCGGGGGACGCGGCCTCCGTGGCCGCGGCAAGCGAAAACTCAGCCGCTCTGATGCTCATGCGGCGCCACCGTTTCCGGTGGTGGGAAGCCCTGCCCTGGATCGCCGGTATCGCGCTTTATCTCGCCTTTCCCGACTATCTGGGCTTTGGCTGCGACCTGCTGGTAACGATTCTATTCGCGCTCTCGCTCGATCTCGCGCTCGGCTACGCCGGCATCATCACGCTCGGGCACGCTGCTTTTTTCGGCGCCGGTGCCTACACGGTCGGAATGCTCGCCTCCTACAATCTGTGGACCGAGCCGATCACAAGCCTGCTGATGGCCGCCGCTGTCGCGGCCGCAATCGGCTTTCTCTCAGGTCTCGTCTTGCTGCGCACGACGGGGCTGACGTTCCTGATGCTGACGATCTGCACGATGGCGCTGCTCGAGCAGGCGGCCAACATGGCCTATCCCTACACCGGCGGTTTCGACGGCTTGCCGAGTCTGCCCATCGCACCGGTGTTCGGGATATTCGAGTTCAATCCGCTCTACGCCAATACGCAATATCTGTTCGCGCTCGGGGTGCTATTCGTCTGCTTTGTCTTCGTGCGCATCCTGGTCTATTCGCCATTTGGCCAGAGCCTGACCGGCATCCGCGAAAACGTGCTGCGCATGCACGCCATCGGCTCGCCGGTGCGGCGCCGGCTGATCGTCTGCTACAGCATTTCCGCAGCGCTTGCCGGCATCGCCGGCGGCCTGTGGGCGCAGACCACCGCCTACGTGAACTTGAGCGCGCTGGGTCTCGACCGCGCCGCGACCGTGCTGATTGTCCTCATCCTCGGCGGCTACGGGCGGCTCTACGGCGCCTTCGTCGGCGCGGTGGTCTACCTCGCGCTGGAGCATTTTCTTGCCCAGATCTATCCGACCGCCTGGCAGCTCGGCCTCGGACTCCTTCTGGTGTTAATTGCGCTGTTCGCGCGCAACGGAATCTTGGGCCTCGGCGAGACGCTGTGGCGGCGCTACGTTGCAAGGCGCGGCGCGTCATGACCGGGATACGGCTGGAGACACAGGATCTGTGCCGCAGTTTCGGCGCGCTCGCCGCCGTGCAGGGGATCGACTTCAAGCTCGCCGCCGGCGCGCGCCACGCGCTGATCGGACCAAACGGCGCGGGCAAGACCACCTTCATCAATCTGCTCACCGGCGTGCTCAAACCGACGCGCGGACGCGTGCTGCTTGGCGGCCGCGACATCACGAGCGCCGCGCAGGCCGAGCGGGTCAAGCTCGGCATCGCGCGCACCTTTCAGATCAACCGGCTGTTCCGCGGCCTCTCGGTTCTGGAAAATGTCTGCATGGCGGTGGCCGAACGCGCGGGGATGGCCGGATCGATGTTCTATCCGGCCGGCCGGCGCACCGACGTCATCGGCGAAGCGATGGGGCTGTTGCAGATGCTCAAGCTCGCCGACACCGCCCGCCATCGTGTCTCCGAATTGCCCTACGGCCGCCAACGGCTGATCGAACTTGC
>DATJTL010000083.1:0-2404 GCA_035503415.1 Xanthobacteraceae bacterium | reverse complement strand
CAGCCCCTTGAGTTCTGCCTTGAGCGAGGACGCGAGCACCTCGATGTAATACGCATCCTCGTAGTAGGCGGGCAGAATGCGCAGCGCCGGCTGCCGGCGCAGGCTCATCATGTATTTGTACACCTCGTCGCATACCGTGGCGGTCGTCGCCGCCGCGTATTGCGGATAAAGCGGCATGATCAGGATACGATCGCAGCCGCGCTTGATCAGCGCTTCGAGCCGCTCGCGGATCGCCGGACTGCCGTAACGCATCGCCCAATCGACGCAGATGTGGTTGCCGATCGGTTCGAGAATGCCGGCGAGTTTCTCCGCCTGCGAGCGCGTGATGGTCTTGATCGGCGACTCGTTCTTCTCGTTGTTCCAGATTTTCTGATAGTCGCGCGCGCGGCGCCGCGAGCGCAGCGGCAGGATGATTCCGTTCAGCGCCATTTTCCAGAGCAGCGAGTTCTTTTCGATCACGCGCCGGTCGGTGAGGAACTCCTTCAGATAGCGGCGCACGGAGGGCGCATTGGCCGCGTCGGGCGTGCCGAGATTGACCAGAAGCACGCCGATGCCGTTCTCGACCGGCGCGGCCTCGCCGGGCATGGCGGCGGCGAGTGCGGCCTGAGCGGGCGACACTGGCGGCGCGGCGGAAACGGGTTCCGGCGGCTTTTTCTCGCTTGCCGGTGCGGGAGCCGGAGGGACCGGAGCCGCAGGGACCTCAGGCACGATCGCCGGTGGCTCCTCCGCGTTCGCATGCGGGGGAACGGCCGGGCTTTCGGGAGGTCGTAAGGACGCGGGTTGCGGTTCTTCCGCAATCTCATCCGTCGGTGCGGCGGCGGGCGCCGTCGGTGGCGCTTCGATCGGGGTTTCGGAGGCGGCGAGCTCAAGGCCGGCAGGCGGGGCGGCCGTCAACGCTGTGACAGGATGCTCCGTCGGTTCAGACGTCGCGGCTTCGATCGCGGGGGCAACTTCGACCGCACTGCTCTCATCTATGACGGGTGCTGCGTCTGTGACGGGCGCCGCCTCGACAGCCTGTTGGGTGTCCGTAGCGTTCGGCGGCTCGGCGAGGGCTTCGGTGAGGGCCGCCATGACCAACGGATCGTCGGTCGGTTCGCTTTCGTTTGCTGGAACGGGCAGTAACTCGTTCATGGCTGAGATTTCCTCCAAGGAAGACCGGAAGGCAGACCGGCTGGCGAACTCACCATCAAGCGTTACTTGACCCCTTACGTGACCCCATTTGCCAACTGATTAAGCCGTTACTGCGACCCGGCGGCGACTGCAATAGGCGCCCCGCCACACACGACAACGAACAATTAACAACGAAGACTATTCCGCAGCCTTGAGCAGCGCCGTCGTGCCGGCGCGGAACTGCTCCAGCAGCGCCGCTTCGTCGGCTTTCGCCGCGGCGAGCTGCCGCTGCTTGACGTGGCCGAATCCCCGAATTTTTTCCGGGATCGCAGCCAGCCCGACCGCGAGGTGATGATTTTCCGGCCGCAGGTTTGCCTCGATCTCGTCAAGCATCGTCTCGTAGTCGGCAATCAGCTTTCGTTCGGTGCGGCGTTCGAGCGAGTATCCGAACGGATCGAACGGCGTGCCGCGCAGTCCCTTGAATCTGGCCAATAGCTGGAAAAGCGGGAGCATCCAGGGACCAAAACTCATCTTACGGGGCAGGCCGGTTGTCTTGTCGCGACGCGCCAGCAGCGGCGGCGCAAGATGAAACTCGAAGCGCAGCCTTTCGCCGTCGAATTCGTCCGCGACCTGCTTGAGAAACGAACCGTCGGTGTAGAGCCGGGCGACCTCGTATTCGTCCTTGTAGGCCATCAGCTTGAACAGATAACGGGCGACGGCGTCGGCGAACCCGCACTTTCCAGGCACGTGCGCCGCCTCGGCAGCCTTGGCCTTTTCGACCGTGCCGCGGTAGCGCGCCGCATAGGCGGCATTCTGATAGGCAGTGAGAAAACGCACACGCCGCTCGACCGTCTCGTCGAAGGATTCGGACAGGACACGCGCGTCGCTCGCGCTTGCGGCGGCCGGTTTGGCCAGGTTTTCCACCGCGGCTCGGTTGACGGCCATGTGACGGCCCCAGTGGAAGGCGGCCTTGTTCATGGCGACCGCCTCGCCATTGAGCTCGATCGCCTTCTCGATGGCGGCGGACGAGAGCGGAATGGCGCCGAGCTGGAAGGCGTAGCCGACGAGGAACATGTTGGCGCCGATCGATTGACCAAACAATCTGGCGGCAATGCCGGAGGCGTCGATGAAATGCGTCTTCTCGCGCCCGGCGTCGGCCACGATCGTTCGCTTGAGCCGCTCGCTCGGCAGCGAGAAATCGGCGTTGCGGGTGAACTCGCCGGGCAGAAATTCCGCCGTGTTGACCACCATCTCGGTCGCGCCATGCTTGACCGCGGCCAGAACCTTGCGGGTG
>DATJTL010000082.1:0-3995 GCA_035503415.1 Xanthobacteraceae bacterium | reverse complement strand
CGAATCACCCATCTCGGCGTCGTCGGCCATTTCGGCGGCGGGCGCGTCGACCGCCTCCGAGGAGCTGTCGGGCAGTTCCTCGGCCGAGGCCTCGGCTTCCATGCTCATGCGCTCGGAGTCCGCGGATTCGGAAGCGTCCCCACTCTCGCCCTGCTCGTCCTTGCGAGTCTCCTCGTCGCCCTCCTCGCCTTCCTCTTCGTCGGACTCGCTTGAGCGGTCTTCGCCCATGTCGAGGCTGTCGAGCAGATCGTGCACGATGTCGCCGAACCGGCGCTGGTCGTTGACCACGCGTTCGAGCCGGTCGAGGTTTTTGCCGGCACGCTCCTCGATCAGCGGACGCCACAGCTCGACGAGCTTCCTTGCCGCCACCGGCGGCGTCTGACCGGTGAGCCGCTCGCGCACGATCATGGCGAGCGCGTCCTCGATCGGCGCGTCGGCGCGATCGGTCACTTCGTCGAACTTGCCGCGGTGGAAGCGGTCATCGAGCATCGCGGCGAGATTTTTTGCTACCCCGCCCATGCGCCGCGAGCCGATCGCCTCGACGCGCGCCTGTTCGACCGCCTCGAACACCGCGCGTGCCTGCTGGCCGCCGGGCGCAAGCTTTCTGTGCACGGCCGGGTCGTGGCAGGCGAGCCGCAGCGCCATCGAATCGGCATGACCGCGCACGATCGCGGCTTCGCGCTCGTTGAGCCGCCGCGGCGGCTCCGGCAAGCGTGCCTTGCCGCCCGAGAGTCCCGGCCGCTCGGCGGCAAAGGACACTTCCAGATCGCCCTTGCCGGCGATGGCGCGCAAACAAACTCCAACCGCCTGCTTGAACGGTTCGGTCGGCGCGTCTTTGACCGGAGCTTTGGGTTTGATGTTGGAGGTCATGGCTTACCCGTCATTCCGGCGCGCCGCGAAGCGGCGAGCCCAGAATCCATATTCACAATCTTCGCAGACAGATCTCATGACGACCGAGATTATGGGTCCCCGCTTACGGCGGCACCCCATTGCGCATGCGCAATGAGGACCCCTGCGCGGGGACGACGTTATGAAAGCGCCACGTTCACCGCGCTCTCCGGCAGCTCCTGCCCAAAGCAGCGCTGATAGAATTCCGCCACCAACGGCCGCTCCAGCTCGTCGCACTTGTTGACGAAGGTGAGTCGGAAAGCGAAGCCGATGTCGCCGAAGATTTCCGAATTCTCCGCCCAAGTGATCACCGTGCGCGGGCTCATCACCGTCGAGATGTCGCCGTTCATGAAGGCGTTGCGGGTGAGGTCGGCCACCCGCACCATCTTGGAGACGATGTCGCGGCCTTCCGCCGTGCGGTAGTGCTTCGCCTTGGCGAGCACGATGTCGACTTCGTTGTCGTGCGGCAGATAATTCAGCGTGGTGACGATCGACCAGCGGTCCATCTGACCTTGGTTGATCTGCTGGGTGCCGTGATAGAGGCCGGACGTGTCGCCCAGGCCAACCGTATTGGCGGTGGCGAACAGGCGGAACGCCGGATGCGGCTTGATTACCTTGTTCTGGTCGAGCAGCGTCAGCCGGCCGGACGATTCAAGCACGCGCTGGATCACGAACATCACGTCGGGGCGGCCGGCATCGTACTCGTCGAAACACAGCGCGACGTTGTTTTGCAGCGCCCACGGCAAGATACCGTCGCGGAACTCGGTGACCTGCATGCCCTCGCGGATGACGATGGCGTCCTTGCCGATCAGATCGACGCGGCTGATATGGCTGTCGAGATTGACGCGCACGCACGGCCAATTGAGCCGCGCCGCCACCTGCTCGATATGGGTCGACTTGCCGGTGCCGTGATAGCCGGTGACGATGACGCGGCGGTTCCTGGCGAAACCGGCGAGAATGGCGAGCGTGGTCGGCTTGTCGAAACGGTAGTCCGAATCGACGTCCGGCACGTGCTCGTCCGGCTCCGAATAGGCCGGCACTTCCAAATCGCTGTCGATGCCGAACAATTGCCGCACCGACACCTTCATGTCCGGCAAGCCGGATTCGGTTTCTGTCGCGAGAGTCATGGTTCCTCCGTGGCCTCGGGAATCCGAGGCGCAATCGGCTGTTACCGGCGGTCGGATGTCGGGATAGCTTTAGCAGAAACGCCCGAGCCAGCGGAAGCCACCGCGCCAGCCCCCTGGGGATCAGCAAAAGCCCGCAGACTTCAGGTAATTATAGGCCTGAATGATGTCTCTAAGCCGCTCTTCCGACCCGCGATCCCCGCCGTTTGCATCGGGATGGTGCCGTTTCACCAACAGCTTAAACCGAGCTTTGATGTCGGCTTTCGTCGCATCGGGCTCAAGGCCGAGCACGTCGAGCGCCCGGCGCTGCGCATTGAGAATCTTGCGGCCCTCGCTTGCCGGCCGCGCATGACCCTTTCCGTCCGCTGCGGCCTCGCCGAACAGCCCGAACGGGTCCTCGGCCGCCCATCCGGCGGGGCGGGATTTGGCGCGCGAACCCCGGCTGCGCTCACCGCCGAGCGAGCCCATCTTCCATGTCGGGCGATGGCCGGTGACGTCATCCTTCTGGTACTTGGCGATGGCGTCGTCGCTCATTCCGGCGAAGAAATTGTACGAATTATTGTATTCGCGCGCGTGCTCGAGGCAGAATTGCCAATATTCGGACGCGCGCAGCCGCCCCTTGGGCGCGCGGTGGGTCGCCGGTGCCTTGCACGACGGCCACTGGCAGCCCGGAAGTTCGGCGCGCAGACTGCGATCCTGGTCAGGCTTGACCCGGATGCGGTCGAAGAGCGGTGAGTTCGCGTTCATTCGATCCAATTATGCGAGCGTGTCGATGACGCCCGCAAGACTTGACAGCGCACATTTTCACACGGCGCGCCGTTTGCGTTCATCCCATCCCGGATTTCGCTCGCACTTAATCCGGGCTACAACGCCGGCCATGGCAACACGCGATGTCATCACGGAAAAGTTGCGCAATGCTTTCGCTCCCGAGAGCCTGCGCGTCGAGGACGAATCACACTACCACGAAGGCCATGGCGGACATCGGCCGGGCGGCGAAACCCATTTCCGCGTTTATATCGTGTCGGCAGCTTTCCGCGGAAAGAGCCGGCTCGAACGCCACCGCCTGATCAACGCCGCTCTCGCCAGCGAGCTTGCGGGCGGCGTGCATGCGCTCGCCATTCACGCGGCTGCGCCGGGCGAAGGCGCGTAGCCAAAGTCAGACCGTCCGCGAATACGGCCCGTAGCCCGGACGATAGCTCTTGTCGTCGAGGAACTGACTCATGCCCTTGGAGCGGCCGCCCTCCTTGTCCTGGAAGCGCATCTGCTGACTCTTTGCCTCCAAGTAATCCGCCGCCTGCTCATGCGGAACCGAGCGGACGTTCTTGATTGCGATTTTCGCCGCCTTGAGCACTTCGGGATTGAGCTTCATCAACCGCTGCGCCAGCGCCACCGTCTCCTCGCGCAATTTCTCGCGCGGCACCGCTTTGTGAATCAGCCGGATTTTTTCCGCCATCTTGCCGTCGAAGGTTTCGCCGGTCATCGCCAGCCAGACCGCGTCACGCAGCCCAAGCGCGTCGGTGAGCGCCTTGGAGACGAAGCCGCCGGGCAAAATTCCCCAGTTGACCTCTGAGAGCCCGAACTTGGCGTCCTCTGCGGCGAAGGCGAAATCGCAGGCGATGAGCTGCGTGAAGCCGCCGCCAAAGCAGAAACCATTGACCATGGCGATGGTCGGCTTCGGATAGGTGAACAATTTCTGCCAGCGCCAGTAGTGACTAGCCCACGAGGCACGCGCCCGTTCGGCCGGCTTGTTGTCGAGTTCGCGGAAATAAAGCTTCAAATCCTGCCCGGCGCACCAGGCCTCGCCGGCACCGGTGAGCACCAGCACTTTGGTGCGCGGGTCACTTTCCAGCTCGTTGAGCACGTCGACCATGTCGAAGTGGAGCTGCGGCGACATCGCATTGCGCTTTTCCGGCCGATTGAGGATGACCCAGGTGATGCCGGCATTGGCGCCTTCCTCACGCTCGATCTTGACCGTCTCGTAGG
>DATJTL010000081.1:0-5436 GCA_035503415.1 Xanthobacteraceae bacterium | reverse complement strand
CACAGACGGGCTAAGGTCGGTGCCGGCGCAAAGCCGGCAAAGTTCGCCGTTGAGGGATTGGACGCAACGATCCAGCCGCCGATCCACCACACCAGCAATAAGAGAGCGACGCCCACGAGCGCGTAGCCTACGCTGCGGGCGGCCGACGCGATTGATCCGGTGATCGCGGGCAGCCTTGGCAAGGCCGCGGTAGCATCGTGGGTAGCCGCACCGAGGCTCATAGCGCCAGCACCTCGTTCCGGTTGAAAGGATCGCTTGGATTGACGCTCGGATCCTTTTTCCATTCCGGATATTTGTTCATAGCCTTGCGGATGTAGTCGTAATTGACCAGATCATTGGCGACGAATTCAGGATCGAGTTTTTTCAGGAATGTGTTATCGCCCCCGACCAGCGTCTCATTCATCGCTTTGACGATCAACTTGGTTGCGGAGGGATAGGGCCATGGCTGGAAATCGATGCGGCCGACATGCCATTGCGGGTGCTTGATGGCACCGGTCGGTCCATAGAATGCATCGTCGTAATAGGTCATCGCCCGATCGATGATTGGGTCCGGCAGCGGCAGATAGTGGTCGCCGTCTGTGGACAGGAGCTTGGCAACTTCCTGTTTGTTCGCCGAGGCGTAGATTTCCGCCCGAACCAGCGCGTTCATCACCTTTTGCGTCCATTCAGGCTTTTTGGTCACCGTCTCCTCGTGCATGCAGACCACACAACAAGGGTGGTTCCTCCAGATGTCCCCAGTGAAGCGCAGGATGCGGCCATTGGCTTTGATTTCGCCCAGTGCGTTGAACGGCTCGGCCACCGTGTAGCCGTCGATTTTTTTGGCCGCCAGTGCGGCGGGCATATCGGGCGGCTGCATCACTTGAAGATTGCATTCGTCCGCCGCGAGCGGCTGGCCCTGTTCCTTGATCACCGGCCTGATCTTGGATTGGCGCAGTGCATATTGCAGCACGATATTGTGCATGGAGTACCAGAACGGCACTGCGATCTGTTTGCCGCCGAGATCGGTATATGACGTGATGCGGCTATCCTTGCCGACGACGACCGCGGAACCGTTGGTGTGCGCCCACGCCATGATCTTGACCGGAAAATTATTGTTGTAACGCATCCAAACCGGAATGGGCTTGAGCAGGTGGACGAGGTTGAATTTTCCGGCGGCGAAGGCTTCGACCAGCGGGGACCAGCCCCGGATCAAAGTCGGGCGCTCGGCGGTGAGGCCTTCATCCTTGAAGAAACCCATACCGTGAGCGACCAGGAGGGCGGTGGCATCGGTGATTGGCAGATAGCCGATGCGAACGACCTCGTCGGCGTCAGCCCGGGCGGCGGAGCCGGCACTAGCCAGGGAGCCCAGCGCAGCGAGTCCGCCCGCGGCGAGCATGTCGAGCGTACGGCGCCGAGTGACGGGATGGCGCAATCCAACGCCGCTGGCATGGGCCGCGTCGTCTCCGCACATAAAACACATCGGAATCTCCCTTCTCGACGGTCAACGATGCCCGGCGGCGACGATCTTGAACGTGTCTTGACTGGTGTGTGGCAGCTCGATCGCGCGACCGGAGGCCCGCTCGAACGCTGCTTGCAGGGTCAACTGCGCAGCAGCCTGCGCATCGGCACCGCGGCGATCCCGGTCTTGCCGATCGATTTTGATCGGCAGGATTTCGGCAATCGCACCAGGATCCGACCGCATCACAATCGCGCGGTCGGCCATGGCCACGGCTTCAGGGATGTCGTGCGTCACAATGACGACCGTAATGCCGATTTCGCAGGCGATCTGACGGACATCTCGCTGCAGAGCGCGTCGGGTCACGGCATCGAGTGCCGAAAAAGGCTCGTCGAGCAGCAGGAGATCTGGCCGGACCGCGAGCGACCGAGCGAGCGCGACGCGTTGCTGCTGACCGCCCGACAGGTCCTGCACGTTACGCGCCGCGTAGCCTTCAAGCTCCACGAGCTGAAGCAACTCGTCGACGCGGGCCGTGATCTCTCGTTTTGGCCGCCGCGCAAATTTCAAGCCGAGCCCGACATTTTGCCGAACGGTCATCCACGGATAAAGGTGCGGTTGCTGGAACATCACGATCCAGCGCGGCGAGGGGGCCCACACCAGAGCGCCATCGATTCGCACCTCGCCGGAGCTCGGCGTCATCAGACCGGACAGAATGTGCAACATCGTCGACTTGCCGCAGCCGGAGCGGCCGACCAGCGCGACGGCTTCGCCGGGCTGCACTTCAAAGCTGATATCCTTGAGCGCAAAATTTGCGGCGCGGCGATAGCAATGACTAACGCCGCTCACCGCGATATGGGCCCCCAGTCGTCGCCTTCCTGACGGGATTGCCTGCACTTGCTGGGCCGTTCCCTCAGCGAGCGGCGCGGACTGCGGCGCGGCGTTGCTGCATCCGCTCGCCGTCGACCGCACCATCATGTCCGCAGCACCGCTCGACGGGCTCAAGCCGCCACCTTCGACGATTTAGGTGTGTAAGGAAGCCCTTCTTCGATCGGCAGCGAAGGGTCACGTGACCATTCGTTCCAAGAACCGAAATAGAGACTGACGTCCTTGATGCCGGCCTCCTTGAGCGCGACCAGTGTGTTCGACGCGCGTGCCCCCTTGAAACAATAAAGAACCACAGGCGTATCAGGGGTGATGCCGACGGTCGCGCACTCGGCGAGGATTTCGTCGGGGGACTTGAACATCGGTCCCGCTGGCGTCGGCTTCATCATGCGGTACCACTCGATCCACACGGCGCCCGGGATGCGGCCTTTGCGCGGGCAGAAATCCTTGCCGTAGGGCGAAGAACTTTCGGCAATCCACTCGTCGACGTCGCGTGTGTCGAGCTTGACGCGATTGGGATCGGCGACGGCCGCTTTCATCGCGGCGAGGTCGACGAGAATGCTCGCGGCCTTTGGATCGACCGGAAAGCTCCTGGCTTGCGGCGACGGCGCTTCAGTCGTGGTGGGCAGGCCGGCCGCAGTCCATGCGGCGTAGCCGCCGTGCAGGATCAATACTTTCGGATAGCCGAGATAGCGCAGCAGCACGTAACCGCGGCAGGATTGGCCGAAGCCGGTATTCATCGATTGCTCGTAGACCACGGCGGTCTCGGTGCCTGACAGACCGGCTGCGCCGAAGGTCGCGGCGAATTTGTCGCGCATCGCCGCAACGCCTTCAGGCGTGGAGGTCGCCAGATAAGTGAAAATGTCGTGGATGTTGACGGCGCCGGGCAGATGGCCTGCCTCGTAGCTTTTCGGATCGCGTGTATCGATCAGGACAATGCCTGGAGATTTGATCTGCTCTGCAAGTTCGGTCGGCGTAATCAGGACTTTCTCGCTCATCTTCTTCCCCTATGCTTGACGTCGATCAGTCCCGGCAAATTTCCGTAGTGGCGGCTCTCATGCGTGTTCTAGTGGGCCATGTCGGCGAGCATCTTTTTCAGCTGCTTGGTGGCCGGCGTGACGATGGCGACAAAATAGGCTTCGCGCAGGCGGCGTTGAGCGGTGGCGTTGGCGACATAGCCGCGAGCGCCGCAATGGAGCATCGCGGCATGAGCCGCCGCGACCGAGGCCTCACCCGCCGCCAATCGCACCTCAATCACTGCGCGCCAAAATGAAATATCGGTCTCGAACGGTGTTGCGGCGAGCCGCGTCACCTGGGCTTCCATCGCCGCGAGCTGTTCGGCAAGGGCTTCAGGCTGGACTTCAAGATATTTGTTGACGTGGCCGAGAGGACCGCGAGTCCGCTGCATCAGCGTAATGCAGTCACGGATCAGACCGAACGCCATTCCGGCTTGCAACAGCACGAAGCCGGCGCGGATGCGCTTGACGTATTCATCGGCCGGGTCGGCGAGAACCCAGGAGTCGGGAACGAACACGTTGCGCATCTGCACCGAGAAGGTGCGGGTGCCGTCGAGCGCGACGAATTTGGTGCTGGCGGAGAGCGTTATTCCCTCGTCGGCGCAGGGAAAGATCGCCATGACGTTACGCTTATCGCTATCATTTTCGACCTCAAAGATGCCGCCGAAATAATGATCGCTGCCGAGATTGGAGACGTATGGCAGCGAGCCTTTGACGACGTAGCCGCCATCCGCGCGCTTGCCCCTCAGCCGCATCTGCTCGATGCCGAACAATGTCTTCATCGGGTTGGAGAGTGCGGTCCCGCCCAGCATCTCTCCCGATGCGGCCTGCCGGCCGAGGCTGTTCTTCAGGCTTTGATTGGCGGAGGCGAAGATGTACCAGGCAAACGCGTCCTGGCACCACACGCAGAACGAGGTCGAAAGACAATGTTCGCCGGCTGCCGCCATTGCGCCGATGGCGGCGTTGAGGTCGACGCCGGCATTATTGCCGGGAAGATGACGCGCGAATGCGCCAAGGCGGCCAAGCTCGCGCATTACGTCCTGCGGATAGAAGCCTTCGCCGTCGATTTTTCGCACCAGCGGCGATAACTGCCTGGCGCACATCGCACGAACAGCGTCGACCATCTCGGCCGAAGACGTTTGCGCCGGCTCGTCTATTACAGTTGCGCTTCGGTCCAGCATTCTCACTCCCCGTTCGGGCTTGCCGGCGAAACTTCCATTGCTGTGCTCAGGCCAGAGCGACCTCGAGATTGACCGGTCGGGAGAATGTGTTGGCGACCGGCGACCATTGGCGCGCGTGCGCGACCAGCGCCGCGAGTTCCTCACGTGGACGATCGGCCTCGAACGTCACCTTGGCGCGCACATCGGTGAAGCCGACTGGCTTCTCCGAGAGGTCGCCGGTTCCCCACACCGCGGTGATATTGAGATCACCCTCGAGTTCGATCTCGAGCCGATAAACAGCGATGCCGCGGGCCACGGCGTTGGCATGGATGCCGACCGCGAGACAGGAGCCGAGCGCGGCGAGCGAGGCTTCCGATGGGTTCGGCGCGGTATCGTCGCCAAGCAATCCCGGCGGCTCGTCGACCACATACGGCGGCAGCGTGCGGATGAAATTGAGATGGCGGAAGCGACCCTCGGCCACCGTCTTGCATTTCAGCGTTTTGATCACCTTGGGGTCGGCTTTGCCCTTGGCAATGAGGTCATTGAGGCCGGCCTTGTCGATCGGGGCCAGGCACCCGGTCATCGCGGTCTTGGCGGCGACTTGAGTCATGGGAGTTCCTCTCCTTACCCATCCCGGAGGGAAGGGGCTGAAAATGGATACAGACCGTTCTGTTTGAAGCACGACTCGTGCCAATTTGCTGCGATGCAAAAAGCCAAACGGAATCAATCGCAGTCGCTGATCGATCAAAGCGCGATCGCGCGCCAACGCCGACTTCTCGATCAATTGCTCAGGCGCACTGCACGGTTTTACAGCAAGCCCAATTGCTGGGCGCGTGCGGCAGCGAGGCCCGCAACAGACCATTCGGTTTCCTCGATTTGCGATTTTTCGACGCGGACGCTATTGGGGTCGGACATGGATGTTGCGGCCCCCATCGCGAGCGAT
>DATJTL010000080.1:0-4814 GCA_035503415.1 Xanthobacteraceae bacterium | reverse complement strand
TGCGGATCGGCGAACAGGCGGGTGAGCTTGTCGGGCAGCAGCGCGAGCTTGATGTTTTCCAGAACGGTCTGCCGGTGCAGCGGGCGCGAATGCTGGAACACCATTCCGGCGCCCATGCGGGCAATGCGGTGCGAGGGCCAGCCGGCGACTTCGACGCCGTTGATGCGCACCGAGCCGGAATCCGGCCGCTCGATGCCCATGATCAGTTTCATCACCGTCGACTTGCCGGAACCGTTGGGGCCGATCAGGCCCAGGATCTTGCCGGCGCCGACCGCGAGCGTCATCTCCTTGACCGCGACGAGGCCGCCAAAACGCTTGCGCAGGCCGGCCACTTCGAGATGGGCGCGTTCGCTCATGCTCACGCGTCTTCCTTGCTGCGGGTGAGCAGGCCGAAGAAGCCGTTCGGGAACAGCAGCACCACGACCAGCGCCATGGCGAAGACGACGAAGTTCGACAGATCGCCGAGCGGACGCAGCGCCTCGCTCATGACGACGAGAAAGACGGCGCCGAGCACGGCGCCCAGAATGGTGCGCCTGCCACCGAGCACGGCCGCGATGATGATCTGCACGCCGACGGTGATGTCGACGATCGAGCTGGCCGAGGCGGAGCCGACGTAAAAAACCAGAAGCGCGCCTGCGAGCCCGGAAAAGAAGGCGCTGATGATGAAGGCGGTGAGCTTGTGCTTGGTGACGTTGAAACCGAGCGCGCCGGCCTGCACGGCGTCCTGGCCGCTCGCCTGCAAGATCAGGCCGACCGGTGAGCGCGACAGCAAAAACAGGATGGCGCCGCTCGCCGCCATGAACCAGAGCGCGATTTCGTAGTTGACCGTGTCGCTGATCGAGATCACGTCGGGGACGGTCAGCCCGTTCTCGCCGCCGGTCAGATGGGCGTCGACCACGATGAAATTCTGCAGCATGAGGACGGCGACCAGAGTGGTCAGTCCGAAGTAAGGCCCGCGCACGCGTAGCGCCGGAAGCGCCAGCACGACGCCGCCGAGAACCGCGGCAAGCGTGCCGGCGGCAATACAGAGCCAGATCGGCGGCTGATAGAGGTTATCGAGGATGCCGGCGGTGTAAGCGCCGGTGCCGATCAGAAAGGTCGGCCCGAAGTTCACTTCGCCGGCAAAGCCGAACAACAGGTCCCAGGCCATGGCGAACACGCCCGAATAGTAGGCCATGATCAACAATCCAAGGACGTAGCCCGTGACCCATAAGGGCAAGAATGCCGCCGCCACCACGATGGCGAGTGCGATGAGCAGGATGCGTGTGGTGGAGATGGTGCGCATCTAGCGGCGTCCCAGCAATCCGCGCGGGCGCACGTACATCACGGCAATCAGCAGGAGGAGGGCCGGGATGGTGCGATAGGCGGGCGAAACCAGATACGCGGTGATCGTTTCCAGATAGCCCACGACGTAAGCCGCGATCAGCGCGCCCGGCACGCTGCCCAGTCCGCCGAGCACAACGATCGAGAATGCGCTCGCCGTCAACGGCCCGGCGCTGTAGGAGGAGATGCCGAGAAACATGCCGAGCAGCACGCCGGCGACGCCGACTAGCACGCCATAGATCGCCCAGACCGCGATGTAGACCCGCGACAGTTCGACGCCCAAGAGCGTAATGCCGAGCGGGTTCATCGATGCCGCCAGCACCGCCTTGCCGGCGCGCGTGCGGTTGACCAGAAGCCACAGCACAGCGATTGCGAGCCAGCACACGACCGCAGTGAAGAACTCGTTGGTAGGCGTGCGTACGCCGGCGAGGGAAACAACGCCCTGCACGATCGGCGCCACGGTTTTCGCGTTGTCGGTATAGAGATAAGCGATCATCTGCTGGATCATGATGCCCCAGAGCAGTGTCGCCGTGAGGATGAAGATCTCCTTCTCCTCCTCGCGGATCTTGCGCGTGCGCTGGAGCGGCCGGACGATGGCGAAATAGGTGACGAGCGAGAGCGCAAAGCCGACCGCGATGCCGAGCGCCGCGCCCCAATAGGGACCGGCATGCAGATCGTTGCCGGCGGCCCAGGCGGCGACCACGGCGGCGACCATCAGTGCGCCGTGCGACAGGTTGAGCACGCCGGAAACGCCGAAGATGAGCGCGAATCCGGTGGCGCCGAGCGCGTAGAGCGAGCTGATCGCAAAGCCGTCGATCAGAATTTGCCAGAACACCATCGGTCAGACCACGCTACAGCAACCCGGCAGCCATCATGCAAACTCCCCGCTCGCGTCTGCGGGCGGGGAGTTTTAGGTCCGATCATTCCTCCGTCAGTTGGCGGCGCCAATCTTGATGAAGGATGGGAATTTCACCTTGCCGTTGGCGACATTGGCGGGCCAGAGATTGACCTGCTTGCCGTTCTGCCATTGCAGCATCAGGCCGGTGATCGTCCCCGGGCCGATCTTGAGCGCGTGCGGATTGGCCGTGTCCTTGCCCTTGAACTGCACGCGGCCGATCGTGCCGACATAGTCGGTCTGCTCGAGCGCCGCGACCAGCTTGTCGGGATCGGTGGAGCCCGCCCGCTTGATCGCGTCGGCGATGTAATAGACCTCGTCATAGGCGGTATAGCCGCAATACGAGGGCGTATTGCCGAAGCGCTTCTTGAACGCGGCAACGAACGGCAGCGTCTTCGGAGTCACCGCCACGTCGGGTCCGGAGAAGCCCTGGAACAGAACGCCCTCGGTGGCGCCGTTGGTGTCGTTCCAGAAGCTCGAATTGGTTGCCTGCGAGGAGACGCCGAACATCGGGATCGGCACTTCCTGCTGCTTCCACTGCACCGTCGGCTGCACGCCGACGTGGGAGATGCCGGTGATGATCACGTCCGGCTTTTCGCCTTCAATCTTGTTGAAGATCGGCGTGAAGTCGGTCGTATCGGGCGAGAAGCGGATGTGGTCGAGCACCTTGAGCCCGATCTGCGGCAGACATTTCAGGTATTCCTCGTCGAGCGGGGTCGTCCAGGCGGCGTCCTCGCTCATCACCACGGCGGACTTCATGTGCAGCTGACCGACCAGCAGATCCTTGGCGGCGGAACAGGTGGCGTCGGCGATGCTGGTCGAGGTCGCATAGCCGTGGAACATGTATTTGAGGTGATCGTAGTCCTTGGCGATGTTCTGGGTGATCACGTCGGAGGCGGCGCCCGGCGTTACCGTCACCGTCTTCAGCCGGCCGGTCCACGGTTCGAGCGCCAGCACGACCTCGCTGATGTAGCTCGCGATCACCGCGTTGACGTGGTCCTCGTTGACGGCGCGCTGGAAGGCGCGCACCGCTTCCGGCGCCGTCGAGTGGTCGTCATAGGAGACGATCTCGATCTTACGGCCGTTGACGCCGCCGGCGGCATTGATTTCGTCGGCGGCAAGCTGTGCCGCTTGCGGGATCGACGAACCGGCGACCGCGGTCGCTTCGGCGATGACGCCGATCTTGATCGGCGTGTTCGATTGCGCAAGAGCAGGCGCTGTCAGCGAAAGCGCCGCGAAAACCGTGCTGGCGGCAAACGCCACGAGCTTTGGCGCGGACAAGCCGCGTCTTTCGAGCGGGTGCATGCTGGTTCCTCCCTAGATTGCGGTCATCTGCTTGGATGACCGCCTATTGGTTAGTCTATCTTACCACTTTGGGCCCACAAGCCGCTTTTTCGGGCAAAAGGCCGCGACTCGACGGCCGGGGGGAGTGGGCTGACGGATCGAATTCCGCGCTGAAATCCGGCTTACCGGTGGAGCTCTATAGGGTAGGGGCGCGGTACGGTGCGCCGGCGCGCCGTGTCTGGCGCGCTCGGCGATGCGGCCTCATTGACAATGCGGCAGGCCGAATCTTATGCTCGCTTCTGTTCATGGAGCGTGGAAGCCGGTGTGATTCCGGTGCGGTCGCGCCACTGTATTCGACTTCAATCCCGCCGACCGGCGGTTAGGAGTCGAGAGCCAGACCCCCTTCGTGAGCGGCATTGCTCTAACGGGACGCGCAATCCCAGGAGGTTGAAATGGCAAGCAGAACACTTGCGCCGGCATTCCCGGCACCTGTCATCCCAGTTCGCGAACTGCTCCCCTGGGTCATCTTCGCGGGCCTCATTCTGTTGCTGGCGATTTACTTCGTCGGTGCCGAAGAGGGCGCAACCTCCATCATCAGCGGCATGTACGTGCACGAATTCGTGCACGACGGCCGTCATCTGCTCGGCTTCCCCTGCCACTGAGGGGAATTTCACATGGTCAGGACGCTTCTTGTCCGCGGGATGCTGATTGGCATCCTCGCCGGACTGCTCACCTTCGGCTTCTTGAAAGTCTATGGCGAGCCACAGGTGGATATCGCGATCGGGTTCGAGACGCAGATGGATCTCGCCAAAGAGGCCGCCGAGAGGGCCAAGGGCGTGACCGTGGAGGAACAGCCCGAACTCGTCAGCCGCCAAGTGCAGGCCGGCATCGGCTTGTTCACCGCGGTGATGGTCTATTGCACGGCTTTTGGCGGACTGTTCGGACTTGCTTTCGCGTACGCCTATGGGCGGATGCCCGGCGCGCTCACGCCGCAGGCCGTATCGCTCCTGCTGGCGGCGGCCTGCTTTGTTGCGCTCTATCTGGTGCCGAACCTGAAATATCCGGCCAATCCGCCGTCGATCGGCGATCCGGCAACTATCAAGATGCGCACCGCGCTCTACTTCATCATGATCGCGATTTCCATTGCGGCGATGATCGGTGCTTTCGCGTTGAGGCGCCTGTTGGTCGACCGTTTCGGAGACTGGAACGCGAACTTCATCGTCGCAGTGTATTACCTCGTGGTCGTGGTGGTTGCCGGCTTTCTGCTCCCAGTCGTCAACGAGGTGCCGCAGCAGTTCCCCGCCGTGGTGCT
>DATJTL010000079.1:0-3384 GCA_035503415.1 Xanthobacteraceae bacterium | reverse complement strand
GAGCAGGCGGCGCGCGCCGCCGGCATCGACACGTTTCGCTGCAAAATGTACGCGGTGATGATTTCGGCCGCGGTCACATCGTTTGCCGGGGTTTTCTATGCGTTCTTCTACAACAACCTGTTTCCCGAGCAGGTCTTCAATATCGGCCGTTCGATCGAAATGATTCTCGGCCCGGTCATCGGCGGCATCGGCACCTTGTTCGGACCGATCCTCGGCTCCTTCGTGCTCACCGGGCTGGCGGAGGCGCTCAATTCGGCGCTGAGCGCCGCCGGTCTCGATCTGCCCGGAGCCAAGGAGGTTTTCTACGGCGTCTGCCTGTTGCTGGTGATCGTTGCGCTGCCGGAGGGCGTGTGGCCGCCGCTGGCACGCCTGTTCGGGCTCGCCAGGAAGAACAAGCCATGACGGCGCTGCTCTCGATCGGGCGGGTCAGCAAACGCTTCCGCGGTCTTCTCGCCGTTGACAGCGTCAGCTTCGACGTGCCGCAGGGTGCGATCTTCGCCGTGATCGGGGCGAACGGGGCCGGCAAAACCACGCTGTTTAATCTGATCGCAGGCGCGATGGCGCCCGACAATGGACGGATCATTTTCGACCGCGAGCCGATCCAGGGCCTGTCTGCCGACGCCGTGTGCCGCCGCGGCATTGCGCGCACGTTTCAGCTGGTACGGCCGTTTCCGGCCTTGAGCGTGGAGGATAACGTTATCGTCGGCGCGCTGTTGCGCCGGACCAGCGTCACTGCGGCGCGTGAACGGGCACACGCGCTGCTGCGGCGCTTCGACCTGTTCGACCGCCGCCATCAGCTTGCCTCATCGCTGACGCTGCCGGACCGCAAGCGGCTCGAAGTCGTCCGCGCGCTCGCCACCGATCCCAAGCTCCTGTTGCTCGACGAGGTCGTCGCCGGATTACGGCCGACCGAGGTCGATCGCTTGGTCACGGTTCTGCGCGAGCTCAACCGCGAAAGCGGCCTGACCATCCTGTTGATCGAGCACGTGATGCGCGCGGTCATGGCGCTGGCTTCGCGCGTCCTTGTGCTCGATCACGGCACGGCCATCGCCGAGGGCGCGCCGGAGGCCGTCGTGCGCGACCCCGCCGTCGTGCAATCCTATCTGGGCGCCGAGGTGGTGTGATGCTGCGCGTAGAAGATCTCGACGTCTTTTACGGCGACGCGCAGGCGCTCGATTCGGTATCGCTCGACATCGAGAAGGGCGCGATCGTTGCCATCGTCGGCGCCAATGGCGCCGGCAAGACATCGCTCATTCGCGCGCTCGGCGGCATGATTCGCCCCGCACGCGGGCGGGTCCTGTTCGGGGCGACCGACATTGCCGGCTGGCCGAGCCACCGCGTCTGCAATCTCGGCATCGGTCAGGTGGCCGAGGGCCGGCAGATTTTTCCCACACTGACGGTCGCCGAAAATCTCGAAATGGGCTCGCTGTTGCCGCGCGCGCGCGCAAGCCGCGAACACAATCGTGGGCGCGTGCTGGCGATGTTTCCGGTGCTCGCCGAACGGCAGCGGCAAGCGGCCGGCACGCTCTCCGGCGGCGAGCAGCAAATGCTCGCAATCGCGCGCTGCCTGATGGGCGCGCCGGAACTGATCATGTTCGATGAACCGTCGCTTGGACTGGCGCCCGCCGTTGCGCACAATGTGCTCGCCGCCATCCGCGATCTCAATCGCGACGGGCTGACCTGCCTGCTTGTGGAGCAGAATGTGGCGCTCTCGCTCAAGCTCGCAAGCCGCGCGTATGTCCTGGAAAACGGCCGAATTACGCTCAGCGGCACCGGCACTGAACTGCTTGCCGACGATCGGGTGCGCAGCGCTTATTTGGGGCTGTAGGGTCTCAGCCGGGACGCCGGCTGTGTTCCATGACGATGCCGAGCGCGGCAATGCGGGCATTGAGCGGAGCCAGCGGGAAAGCCTGGCGGAGCCGGCTCAGCACGTCCGTTGCACTTGGCATTTCGTAATCGGCAAGTGCCGCGGCCATGGCGCGCGCCATGTCCGCCTCGGCCCGTCCCGACAACTCCCTCGGAACCATCGTCACATCGCCAAGCGGGACGGGGGGTTGTATGCGGATGACGCGGCGAGCGCCCATCATGATGAAGCTCCAATCGCGGTTTCGTTGCTACCCAACGCGCCTGGTCCGGCTGGGTTCCGGTCAAATGTTAGAATCGGACCGCCAGCGTGTTGTTTGACCTAGCCGCGGTGCTATATGCGCTGCATTGCATCAATGTGAACGGGCGACACAAGCCTGTGCATGGAGACGTGTCATGAAACTTTATTATTCGCCCGGCGCCTGCTCGCTCTCGCCGCACATTGTTTCTCGCGAGGCCGGCATCAATCTCGAGTTCGAACAGGTCGATAACCGCGAGAAGAAGACCAAGAGCGGCAAGGATTATTGGGGCATCAATCCCAAGGGGCAGGTGCCGGTGCTGGAACTCGATACCGGCGAGCGTCTGACCGAGGGGCCCGTCATCGTGCAATATCTCGCCGATCAGAATCCTGCCTCGGGGCTCGTTCCGGCGCCCGGATCGCTTGATCGTTATCGCGTGCAGGAATGGCTGAACTTCGTCACCTCGGAGCTGCACAAGAGCTACGGACCGATCTTCCGGCCGACGACGCCCGAGGAGTTCAAAAAGGTTTCAAAGGAAAATCTCGGCAAGCGATTCGATTGGATCGACAAGCAGCTTGCCGGCAAGCAGTACCTGATGGGCGACAAATTCACCGTTGCCGACGCCTATTTGTTTACGGTGCTGCGCTGGTCGCCGCGCATCAAGATTGACCTGTCCAAATGGGCCAACATCAGGGCCTACATGGATCGGGTCGCGGCGCGCCCGAAGGTGCGGGAAGCGCTCAACGCCGAAGGGTTGAAGTAGGCGTCGTCACGTCAGGGCGGCGCGCCAACGCCGCGGCTCCAGGCTATCTTTCCCCGCTGGCCGGCGGTGATTCTCTTTTGCGTCTAGTCGGGAATCGCTGACCGTGCCGATGTTCACGGCTGAACGAGGCCGCGGGTGGGGCAGACTCTCGTCGATTTCGCTGACTTGCTGGCGGCGACAGCGCTGCTCGCCGTACTTCTGATCCTGCCCGGAGCAGCCATCGGCGGCTGGATCGGTGGGCTCGGCGCCAAGGGGGACGTCAGCAAGGAGGTCAGACCGGACTGCGGCTGGGGCACGGCGCTGCTGTTCTCTCTTACTGTGCTGCCGGTTTTGCTCAGCCTTGTCGCTCGTCTCGCCAATCTCGACGCTGCCGTGGCCGTCCAGCTCATCCTTGTGGCCGCCGGCGTTCTCGCTGCAAGAAAGATGGAACGGCCGCCGCTTCGGTCTGTCCTCTGGTGCGTCCTGGGACTACTCGCCTGTTCGCTGATCATCGGATTGGCAACGATCGACATCCGGTTC
>DATJTL010000078.1:0-17835 GCA_035503415.1 Xanthobacteraceae bacterium | reverse complement strand
CCGACGGCCGGACAACCGCCGACGGTCGAAGCGAAAGTGGAACCGGAGCCAAAGCGGAGGCCGAAGAAACCCAGGCCGAAGGTCGCCCGGGCGCCGCGAACCGAAATCAACGTCGGCCTGTCCAAACGGAGAGCCCCGCAGCAGGAGGCGCAACCGGCGCAGACCGCGTGGCCGGCGCCGCCGTCGACCGCTGCCGCACAACCATCTCAATCAGTCTGGCCGGCGCCGCCCACAACGGCTGCGGCACAACCCTCGCAATCGGTGTGGCCGGCACCGCCGTCAACGGCTGCGGCGCAGCCCTCGCAGTCGGTCTGGCCTAACCCGCCGGCGACCGGCACACAGTGATGCTTTCGACCGTCTGGGCCGGTTGAGGCTGTTTCTGCCGCTGCGAGAACAACGCGTAGTTCTGTATTAAGAAATCGAATTCACTCGCGGCAGCCGCTAAGTTGCCGCTGATTGTAGGCTGCGGCCGGATTGCATCATGGCCTTTACCGTCGCCATTGTCGGCCGGCCAAATGTCGGCAAGTCGACCCTGTTCAACCGCCTGGTCGGTCGGCGCGTCGCGCTCGTCGACGACGAACCGGGCGTCACGCGCGACCGGCGCGAGGGCGACGGCAAGCTTGGTGATCTCTCGTTCAAGGTGATCGACACGGCCGGACTTGAACAGGCGCCGGATGAAGGCCTGTCTGCACGCATGCAGGCGCAGACCGCGGCAGCGATCGCGCAGGCGGATGCGGTGCTCTTTCTCGTCGATGCGCGCACCGGCATGGTGGCGGCCGACCGGACGTTTGCAGATCTGGTGCGCAAGGCCGGCAAGCCGACGGTTCTTGTCGCCAACAAAAGCGAGGGCCGCGCCGGCGAGGCCGGGTTGCTGGAGGCGTATGCGCTCGGGCTTGGCGAACCAGTCGCCATCAGCGCCGAGCACGGCGAGGGTCTCGCCGGCCTTTACGAGGCCTTACGCGCCGCGCTGCCGGAGGCGACGGCTCATCCCGAGCCTCGCGAGACGAGCGCTCCCGCGGCCGAAGACAAGCCGATCCGCATCGCGGTCGTCGGTCGGCCTAATACCGGCAAATCGACGCTGATCAATCGTTTGCTCGGCGATGAGCGGCTGCTCACCGGACCCGAACCGGGCATCACCCGCGACGCCGTCGCCGTCGATTTGCAATGGCGCGGGAAACACTTCCGCATCCACGACACCGCCGGGTTGCGACGGCGGGCGCGGGTGACGGAGAAGCTTGAAAAGCTCTCCGCGGCCGAGGCACTCGGCGCTGTTCGTTTCGCCGAGGTCGTGATCGTGCTCATCGATTCACAGGCGCCGTTCGAAGAACAGGACACGCGCATCGCCGATCTGGTAGAGCGGGAAGGGCGTGCCGTCGTGGTCGGTATCAACAAATGGGATTTGGTCAGCGCGCCGCCGGGCGCGCAGTCGCGGCTGCGCGAGGAAACCGATCGCATCCTACCGCAGATCAGGGGCGTGCCCGTGGTTGCGCTGTCCGCGCGCACCGGCGCCGGCCTCGACCGGCTGATGGCGGCGGTGCTGGAGGCTTATGAAGTCTGGAACCGCCGCGTCCCGACGGCAGCGCTCAACCGGTTCCTGGGGCAGGCGGTCACCGCCAATCCGCCGCCTGCCGCGGCAGGCCGCCGCCCTCGGCTCGATTACATGACCCAGCCGAAGGCGCGGCCGCCCACCTTCGTGCTGTTTTCTTCCCGCGCCTTTGCGCTCACTGAGAGCTACCGCCGTTATCTAGTCAACGGCCTGCGTGAGAATTTCGATCTGCCGGGAACGCCGATCCGGCTTGCGGTGCGCGGCAAGTCCAATCCGTTCGCAAACCGCAAAAAACGCCGGTGAATGAGGGTTCGCCGGTCGTGCCAATCATGCAATTTTCTATGCAGCCCGTCGCACGGCTCGATGCGGGACATTCGAGAAGAGCGCGCTCAGTCCTTCAGCGATCGTCGGATGCGCGAGAGGCACATTGGCAAGCTTCGAATATGAAAGGCCCGACATCATTGCCGTTTGCACCACGGTCATGACCTCACCCGCATTGGCGCCTATCATCGTGAATCCAAGAATGCGATCGTCATTCTCGCCGATAAGAGCTTTCATGAAGCCTTGTCTCTCGTCGATCGCCTGCGCGCCCAGCACGGAGTTCATCGGCAGCATCGCAACGCGTGCCATGATGCCTCGACGTTCCGCTTCGCCCTCACTCAGCCCGACGCGGGCGAGTGGAGGATCGGTGAACATACAGTAGGGAACGAGCCGATCGCGCGTGCTGCGATTCTGACCCGACAGATTATCGCGAATGATCCGGAAATCGTCTTCGGATATGTGTGTAAATTGCGGGCTGCCTGCGCATTCGCCAATGGCCCATACGCCGGGCGCGCTCGTCTCCAGTCGCTCATTCACGCGAATGTAGCCGCGGCCATCGAGCTCCACACCGGCAGCCTCTAATCCAATTCCGGCGGTGTTTGGAGTCCGCCCCGCCGCGACCAGGATGTCGGTGCCATCGATGGCTTGCTCACCGGACGTCGTGCGCAGCGACAGACTCACTCTTTCCCCGGATCTGCCACGCACCTGGAGAACCTGCGTCTCCACCATAACTCTAATGCCTTCGTCGCTCAGAATCCGGACAACCTCCCGCACAACATCGATATCTTCGCGAGCCATAATCTGAGGACCGGCTTCGATGACGGTCACCTTGCTGCCAAACCGACGGAAAGCCTGTGAGAATTCCATGCTCACATAGCCGCCGCCGATGATGATCAGATGCTGCGGCACGTAGTCGAGTTCGAGAGCCTCGACATGAGTGAGCGGCCGGGCGGCGTCGAGGCCGGGAACACTGGGAATGGCGGCGTGAGTTCCGATGTTGAGGAACACGCGATCGGCGGCCAGCACGCGTTTCCCGCCGTCATTCAAGGTCACCTCCAGTGTTTTCGGTGCTAAAAAACGTCCACTCCCCATGATCAACTCGGCGCCGGTCGCCTTATAGATCTGCAGGTGCTTGGCAATCTGACGATCAACCATCTCGCGCTTGCGCTGGCGAACCTTCGCCATATCGACCGTGACGGGACCCGTCATCGTGCCGAACTGCCTGCCATGGCGCGCCAGGTGCGCGACCGTGGCACCCGAAATCTCATTCTTGCTTGGCATGCAGGCGATGTTGACACACGAGCCCCCAATCAGCCGCCGTTCCACAACAGCAGTCCGCAGCCCTGATTGCGCCATGTGCCAAGCCACAAGCTTGCCGCCAGTCCCACTGCCGAGGACCAGTACTTCGAAGCGTTCGGGTTCAGGCATCTGCTTACTCCACGACTATGAGGTTGAAATGTCGTCCGATTCGGTGGGGCCAAAGAGTCTCCTCTGCTGATCTAATCTCGAGGCTTCGCGGTTGTTCCTGATTTTCGAAAAGGGCGTTCGAGAGAGTGCGGCTCGGCGGTGGCTGGAAAACCACAAGACGTCACTTCGTTGCTCCCGGCGCTTCGGGTTTCAGATAAACAATCAGGCAACAAATGCACATTCCGAGCCCAACAAGCGGATATTTCAACGCCACGACCGCAGCCGCCCCAAAAACACATAAAGTGACAATCGACCGATAACGCATGATCTTGCGCGCCTTCGGTGAGATTTCATTGAGCGGGGTCCGCTCAATAAGTTCCCAGATCAAAGCGATATAGGTCGCGTTCACGAGGAAGAAGACCGCGGCATAGAAGGCAACCGGCGGCGGCGCCAAGCGGCTCACGGCCATCCAAGCGGTGGAGAGCGGCAGCAGCGACACCGAAAACAGATGCGCGAAATTGAACCAGATGAGGCGAGGGTTGGCTTCACGCGCGTACCTCATGAGATGATGGTGATTGGTCCAAACAATGGCGATGAACAGATAGCTCACCGCGTAGCTCAACCACGTCGGCCAAAGCGACAGCAGCGCCGTGAACGTCGGAACCTCCGGCGGTCGCAAGTCCAGCACCAGCACTGTTATAAGGACGGCGAACACGCCGTCAGAGAATATGCTCAGTCGCTCCGGCGTCCGTCTCGTGTGCGGCGTGCTCGTGTGTGGCCTGCTTGTTTGTGCGGTGGCGATCGGTCCTTTGCTGCATTGAGACGACTTCGATGTCGGCGGTCAAGCGCCCAACTCGAAGCGCGAAGTAGCGTCAGGAGACGATCACGCTAGGAAATCGCGGATGCTCTCCGCGATCTCGGGCGCATGTGTTTCCACCGCGAAGTGTCCAGTGTCCAGGAAGCGAACCACTGCCCGAGGAATATCGCGCTTGAATGCCTCGGCGCCGGGCGGAAGAAAGAACGGATCGTTCTTGCCCCAGACCGCCAGAAGCGGCGGCTTGTGCGTGCGGAAGTATTCCTGGAATGACGGATACAGCGCGACGTTGCTCTTGTAGTCGCCGAAGAGGTCGAGTTGAGTTTCATCGGCGCCCGGACGGGCCAAATAAAAGTTGTCGAGGTTCTGGCCATCCGGTGACACCATCGTTGGGTCCGGCACGCCGTGCGTATACTGCCAGTGGGTCGCTTCCGGCGTCAGGAAAGCTCGGAGCGCTTTTCGGTTCGTCTCCGACGGATCTCGCCAATAGGCCTGAATGGGATTCCAGCCCTCGCTGAGACCTTCTTCGTAGGCATTGCCGTTCTGCGAGATGATGGCGGTAATCCGCTCGGGATGTCGGACGGCAAGGCGAAATCCGGTCGGCGCGCCGTAGTCGAAGACGTACACCGCAAACCTGTCGAAGCCGATGGCCTCGGTAAAGCGTTCGATTACGCTGGCAATGTTATCGAACGTGTAACTGAACTTTTCTCGTGGCGGCATGTCGGACTGACCGAACCCGGGTAGGTCCGGCGCGACGATATGAAATCTGTCGGCGAGTAGTGGAATGAGATTGCGAAACATGTGGCCCGCGGTCGGGAAGCCGTGCAGGAGCAGCAGCTTTGGCGCATCGGCCGGCCCAGCTTCGCGATAGAAAATCTTGAAACCGTCCACATCGGCAGTCTTGTATTTGATGGGCGTCATTGAGGGCTCCTCTGATCGTAACGTCGTTTGCGACATTCGAACGGCTCTCGCGGGGAAACCGATAACCCGCGCTTGCGGCCGGCAGGGGCTTGCTTCAGCCACCAGTCACGGCGCGGATTGCATCGCGAATAACGTCGACAACAGCCTCGGGAGCGGTGACGCTTGGCATGTGATCGACAGGATTGGCCTTTATCGTTGCCTTCATGCGCTCCGCCATGAAACGCTGCGTCTCGGGCACGATCATTCGGTCGTTTTCGGCGATCAGAAACCAGCTCGGGATTTGCTTCCACAGCGGCCGCCCGGCCGGAACGGTGATGCAGTTCACCGAAATCGGCCGTTGCACGGCGGCGAGCACTGCGAGCTCCGCGGCGGACGCGTTCTGCGCGAACGCCGCCGCGAAGGCTTCCCGAGGGAGCCAAATAAGACCATTGCTGTCTGGTGCGAGCTTGGGCGCTTGAGGATGCGGCTTCGCGCGATAGAACACGTCCGCGACTTTCTCGCCCTCGTCGGGAGCAAGCGCGGTCACGTAGACGAGCGCCTTCACCCGTTCCGGCCGTGCGAGAGCGACGACCGCACCGGCATAGGCATGTCCCGCTAAGACGATCGGACCTTCCGTCCGTTCCAAGCTGCGGTTGAGTGCGGCAACATCGTCAGCAAGCGTAGTCAGCGGAAGGGGAGCAGCCGAGACTTTCGCCCCTTCCTCTTCGAGAGCGGTAATCACCCGCGCCCAGCATGATCCATCCGCCCATGCTCCGTGGGTAAGCACCACGCTCACATCCTTCATCGCCATTGCGTTGCTCCCGAGATCGGCGGGCCGCGCGGTTGTAACCACCTTGATAGCTATTGACAGGTTATTGTCGCCGGACGTAACTTGTCAACAAGCATTTTGCCGGTTATGCGATTGGAACCTGTTGCTGCTTCGAAAGGGGGGCCAATCGTGCAACACAGACCGCCTGCAATATTTGTTGCCGACTCGCTCGGCCTGGATTTTCTGAACTCCATCGCGACGCCAGTGGACACTCCTGTCGACTGGCTCGAGAGCGGCGATGGTTTGTTGAAGTGGCTGGCGCAAGCCGGGCTTGTCCCGGCGGACGTGTTGGATGAGGTGAAGGCGCGTGCAATGTCTGGCGAGCTGGATAAGGTTGCGAGTGAGGCACGCGCTCTGCGCGAGTGGTTCCGGGGATTTGTTGGCAAATATATGGGTCGGCCGCTCCCGCCGAGGGCGCTCAAGGAGCTGGATTCGCTGAATGCGCTGCTGGAGCGTGACGAAACGTTCAGTCAGATCTCGCGTTATCGCGAAAACGAGGGCAATCGGCTCGAAGTAAGGGTCATGCGGCGGTGGCGAGGGCCTGAATCCTTATTGCTGCCGATCGGCGAGGCGTTGGCGAAGTTCGTGTGCGATGAAGATTTCGCGCGCGTCAAAGCGTGCGAAGGACATAGCTGCACGCTCGTGTTCGTCGACCGCACCCGCAGCCAGGCAAGACGATGGTGCAGCATGGCGATCTGCGGCAATCGGGCCAAACAGGCCGCGCACCGCAACCGGCACAAGAACAAGCATTGACAAGCCCGCAAACGCGAGGGTCGGGGCAGCAGCAACAGGAGTCTTACATGGCCGCTCTTCCGTTGATCGTCTTTGATGTCAACGAGACACTGCTCGATCTTGGAACAATGGAGCCGACGTTCCAGCGTATCTTTAACGACAAGAGCGCGATGCGCCTGTGGTTCGCCGACCTCATCCTTTATTCGGCGGCGCTGACCGTGGCAGGCGTCTACGTGCCGTTCACCGATATCGGCGCGGCGGTCATGAAAATGCTGGCGGATACCCGCGGCATCAAGATCGGCGATAATGACAAGAAGGAGCTGACGGACAAGTTCTCGACCATGCCGCCGCATCCCGAAGTTCCGGCGGCGCTGCGCAAGCTCCGCAATGCTGGTTTCCGGCTGTTCTGCCTCACCGACAACCTGCTTGAAGTGCAAACGCGCCAGCTCGAACACGGCGGCATCGTCGATCTGTTTGAGCGGCGGTTCAGCGCCGACGGCGTGAAGCATCACAAGCCGTCGCCGCAGGCATACGGCTATGTCGAGAAGGAGCTCGGGGTCGGGCCGTCGCAGCTCTGCATGATCGCCTGCCACACCTGGGACACTCTCGGTGCCGTGGCGGCGGGCTGGGAAGCGGCGCTGATCAAACGTGTTGGCAACGACGTTTTAGGGGTCGGCCCGCAGCCGCATATCGTCGGCAACGACCTCGACGACGTTGCCGATCAGCTCATCGCCCGGCACAAGGCACGAGCCTAGCTAGGCTCGTTGAACGTCAGGAGCTTGCCGGCGGGGTAATCGTACAGCTTACCGGTGGCGGTAAAGCTCGGCAGGCACAGCGGCACTATCTTCTCCGCCACCTGCTCGGGCGTCGGCAAGGTCATAGGATCTTCGCCCGGCATGACCTGCGCACGCATGCGCGTGCGCGTCGGTCCAGGATTGAACAGATTGACGCGCACCGGCGTCGAATCGGTTTCCGCCGCATATGTCCGCGCCAGCACGTTGAGCGCGGCCTTCGACACGGAATATGGACCGCTATAGGCGCGAGCGTGGGTGGCGGCGCCCGACGTCATAAAGACAGCGCGGCCGGCATCCGAGCGCCGCAACAGCGGATCCATGGCACGGATCAGGTGATAATTGGCGGTGAGGTTGATCGCCATGGCTTCGTCCCAGGCGGGTGGTTCGATGTGCCCGAGCGGCGAGCGCTGACCGGCGATGGCGGCATTGCCGACGAGAACGTCGAGCCGTTGATGCCGCTCATTGAGCGCTGTGGCGAGCCGGTAGATTGCGGGGAAGTCGCGCATATCGAGCGGCACCAGCGTCGCGGTCGCGCCTGCCGCGCGCACCGCGTCATCGAGTTCTTCGAGCGCGCCCTGGGTGCGGCCGGTGGCGACCACATGGGCCCCGGCGCGCGCGAGCGCCAAGGCCAGCGCATGCCCGATCCCGCGCGTGGCGCCGGTGACGAGTGCAATACGATCAGCAAGCGGCTTGTCCATTTTGCAGCGGACCTCGATTTGAACAGATGTGCGCGCTTTCTATAGGCAACGCGTTGAAGCGAGGAAAGACAATGCTCGTTGGACAACTGGCTCTCATTCTCGCGGCGGTGTTTAGCGGCGCCGCGATCTACGTCAACGTCGCCGAGCAGCCAGCGCGGCTCGCTCTCGACGACCCATCGCTGCTTGCCGAGTGGAAGCCGGCGTATAAGCGCGGCTTCGCCATGCAAGCTCCGCTGGCCGTCGCTTGTTTTTTATTGGGATTGCTGGCGTGGTGGCAGAGTGGAGGATGGTTATGGATTCTCGGCGCGATCATCATGATCGCGAATTGGCCCTATACGCTCCTCGGCATTATGCCCACCAATAACCAGCTGATGGCCACGGACCCTGCGGCGGCCGGACCCCGTACCCGCGCGCTGGTCGAAAAATGGGCGATACTCCACGCCATTCGTTCGGCGCTGGGAATTGCCGCAACGCTGGTTTTTCTGTGCGCGTCGCTGCGCTAGGCGCACCGAGCAGATTCAGCTCGCCTCGGCGAGCAGCGAGAGCTGGCGCGGCGGGGCTTCCTGCGCCATGCGGTCGGTGAGGGGGGTTGGATATTCGCCGGTGAAGCAATGATCGGTGAATTGCGGGCGCGCGGCGTTACGCGATTTTTCGCCCATGGCGCGATAGATGCCATCGACCGAGAGGAACGCAAGCGAGTCGGCGCCGATGAACTCCCGCATGCCTTCGAGGTCGCGGGTGGCCGCGAGCAGCTTGTCCTGCTCGGGCGTGTCAATGCCGTAATAGTCCGGATGCGTGATCGGCGGCGAAGCGATGCGGAAATGCACTTCGCGTGCGCCGGCGTCACGCATCATCTGCACGATCTTGACCGAGGTGGTGCCGCGCACGATCGAATCGTCGATCAGCACGATGCTCTTGCCGGCGACAACCGCACGGTTGGCGCTGTGCTTGAGGCGGACGCCGAGCTGACGGATGTGTTGCGTGGGCTCGATGAAGGTGCGTCCCACATAGTGGTTGCGGATGATGCCGAGTTCGTAGGGGATGCCGGATTCCTGGGCGTAGCCGATCGCCGCCGGCACGCCCGAATCGGGCACCGGAATGACTACGTCGGCCAACGCGGGGGCCTCGCGCGCGAGTTCGATGCCGCAGGCTTTGCGCACGTCGTAAACGCTGCGGCCGCCGATGATCGAGTCGGGGCGGGCGAAGTAGATGTACTCGAAGATGCACGGCCGCGGCGGCAGCTGACCGAACGGCCTTTCCGAATGGGCGCCGTCTTCGTCGAAGACGAGAACCTCGCCGTTCTCCACGTCGCGTACGTACTGGGCGCCGATGATGTCCAGCGCGCAGGTCTCGGAGGCAAGAATCGGACAGCCGTCGAGCCTGCCGAGCACCAGCGGCCGGATGCCGAGCGGGTCGCGCGCGCCGATCAGTTTTTTGTTGGTCAGTCCGACGAAGGCGTAGGAGCCTTCGAGCATCTTCAGGCCTTCGATGAAGCGGTTGACGAAGCGGTTGCGATGCGAGCGCGCCACCAGATGTAGGATCACCTCGGTGTCCGTGGTCGACTGCATCATCGCGCCTTCGCGCACGAGCTGCCGGCGTAGCGTGAGCCCATTGGTGAGGTTGCCGTTGTGCCCGATCGCAAAGCCGCCGGCATTAAGCTCGGCGAACAGCGGCTGCACGTTGCGCAAAATGGTTTCGCCGGTGGTCGAGTAGCGTACGTGACCAATGGCAGCGTTGCCGGGCAGGCGATCGATTACCTCGCGGCGGGAAAACGCGTCGCCCACCAGCCCGAGCCGGCGCTCGGAGTGAAAGCGTTTGCCATCGAAGGAGACGATGCCGGCGGCTTCCTGGCCCCGGTGCTGCAGTGCGTGCAGGCCGAGCGCCGTGATGGCGGCGGCGTCGGGGTGACCGAAAATGCCGAACACGCCGCATTCTTCGCGCAACCGGTCGGCATCGAGATCCAGGAGGGCAGGTTCTGTCATGCTCATCGGCCCTCCGGGTAAGCTCAGCCAGCCGTTCTGTCCGCCGGCCGCTCGAGCGCTCCGTGCTGTTCGGGCGCCGCCTCTGCCGGCTCGCCGCCCTTACTACCTTTGTACTTCTGATATAGGGCTTCGAGGTCGGGAGACATAGACCTTAGCCAGTCAGCCGAGTTGGTGAGAAAAACCTTCGATTTTGCGTCGGTAACCCAGGTTGGCTGCGCCTTTGCGGGCACCAGCCAATCGAAGAAACCGTACGCCACCACCACGATGATCAGTCCCCGGCCGAGACCGAATAGGAAGCCCAAAGTGCGGTCGAGCGCCCCGACTCGGCTGTCGAGCACCATATCGGAGATTCTCACGGTAATCACCGAGACGACCAGGAGTGTCACCAGAAAAACGCCGCCAATGACCGCGGCCTTGGCGATGATGTCGCTGTTGAAGTAGGCGGTCGCGGCCGGCAGAAGCTTGCTGTAGGCATAAAGCGTGGCGCCCGCCGCCAGCACCCAGGCGGTGATCGAGAGCACCTCGCGCATGAAGCCGCGGATCATCGCCAAAAGCCCGGAAATGAGCATGACGGCGATGAGCACGATGTCGAGGAGGGTAATCGGCATGGTCTCTGGTAGTCCCCTCGCTGGATCGGCATCGCTTGGCGGCGTGCCTCCGCGCCTCAGTCCGTGGCGTGTATAGCCGGGACCGCCAGCGCGGTCATCCGCGTTCTTCTTCGCCCTGTACCTCTATCACCGCAACGGTTACGAAGTTGCCGAGACGGTAGCCTAAAGGAGATATTAACCACAGACTTGGAGCAGACTTGGACGGGATTTGGTGGTGGAGCGCCGAAATTGCGACGCATGCGCTATTCGGCGGCAACGCCGTGATCGCGGGGGGCACGTCGCGACTTATCGCCGCGTGCGGCGATCTCGGTGACCAGATTGACCAGCGTACCCACCGGCATCAGCGAAAGTCCGCTTTCGGGCGCTTCCGCGCGTGCCGCTTCCGGGAGGACCGCCCGGCCGAAACCGAGCTTTTGCGCCTCTTTCAGCCGCGCCGCCGTCTGCGCTACCGGCCGTACCGCGCCCGACAGTGATACCTCGCCGAAGTAGACCGCATCGGGCGGCAACGGCGCGCGGGTGAGCGAGGAGACGAGAGCCGCCGCTGCGGCGACATCGGCGGCCGGCTCCTGAATGCGCAGTCCGCCGGCGACATTGAGATACACGTCGTGCCCCGACAGTCGTACCCCGCAATGAGCCTCCAGCACGGCAAGCACCATCGAGAGCCGGCTCGGGTCCCAGCCGACGACGGCGCGCCGCGGCGTGCCGAGCGTTGTCGGCGCGACCAGAGCCTGGATTTCGACGAGCAACGGACGCGTACCCTCGACCCCGGCGAAAACGGCAGTACCCGGACTGCCGAGGTCGCGCTCCGAGAGAAACAGTTCGGAAGGGTTCGCCACTTCGCGCAAACCCGTCCCGGTCATTTCGAACACGCCGATTTCGTCGGTCGGCCCGAATCGATTCTTGATGGCGCGCAGGATGCGGAATTGCTGGGATCCTTCACCCTCGAAAGACATCACCGCATCGACCATGTGCTCGACCACTCGCGGGCCCGCGATCTGGCCGTCCTTGGTGACGTGGCCGACCAGGATGACGGCGGTGCCGGTGCGCTTGGCGAAGCGGATGAGTTCACCGGCCGATCCGCGCACTTGGGTGACCGTGCCGGGCGCGGCTTCGACGGTCTGCGTCCACATGGTCTGGATCGAGTCGATAACGAGCAGGCGAGGGACCGCGCCGTGCGAGAGCGTGGTGACGATATCCTCGACCGAGGTTTCCGCCGCCACTTCGACGGCAGCATCCGCGAGCCCGAGCCGTTCGGCGCGCAGCCGCACCTGCGCCACCGCCTCCTCGCCGGAAATGTAGACTGCGCGTTGACCGCCGCGGGCATAAGCGGCGGCGACCTCGATCAGAAGCGTCGATTTGCCGATTCCGGGATCGCCGCCAAGCAGCAGCACCGAGCCGCGCACCAGGCCGCCGCCGGTGACGCGGTCGAACTCGGCGATGCCCGAGGCGAGCCGCGGCGCTTCGAGCGACGCGCCCTTTAGCGGCTCGATGGCGAAAAGACGGCCTTTGCGCGAAGGCCGCCCAGTCGCGGCGGCGCCTTCCTCAACCAGAGTGTTCCACGCCCCGCAAGCTTCGCAGCGGCCGTTCCAGCGTGCGGAAGCCGCGCCGCAGCTCTGGCAAACAAAATTTTGCGCGCGCGCGGCCATCTCAAGCTTCTCTCTGCCGCATCGGTTCAGGCACCGCGATAGATAAGATGGCAGCGCGGGCCGAGGTGGGTAAGGATCTCGTAGCCGATGGTGCCTGAGGTTGCGGCAACGTCGTCGACCGAAATTCCCGTGCCGATAAAGGTTGCGGTGTCGCCGCGGCGGACCACGCCCTCGGGCAGATCTGTGATGTCGATGCAGATCAAATCCATGGAGACGCGGCCGGCGAAGGCGCAGTGTTTGCCGGCAATGCTGGCAATGCCGGTCCGCGCCCGCTCGATGCCGCTGGCGGCGCGCGGTAGGCCGTCGGCGTAGCCGATTGCCGCGACCGCCAATCGCGAAGGGCGTTTTGCGGTCCAGCTCGCGCCATAACCCACGCTTTCGCCGCGCTCGATTTCCCGCACCTGCAGAATGCGTCCGCTCAGTTCGACGACCGCCTGCATCGGATTGGGCCGTCCGGGGGTCGGATTGATTCCGTAGAGCGCGGCGCCCGGGCGCACGATGTCGCAGTGCGCGGCATCGCCGAGGAAGATGCCCGACGAATTGGCGAGCGAGGCGGGAACGCCGCGGAAAAGCAGGCGTACTTCGTTGAACAGCTTGATTTGCGTGGCGTTGAGCGGATGACCGGGGGTCTCGGCGCAGGCAAGGTGGCTCATCAGCAGCGTGATGCCGTGATTGGTGGTCTGCACGCGCGGGGCGAGCGCGGCAGCTTCGTCGACCGGAATGCCGAGCCGGTTCATGCCGGTATCGACATGCAGCGCCGCGCCGCCCTGCCAATTGCGTTCGGCTACGAAGGCGTCCCACTCGGCAAGCTCGGTCGTACTATTGATGACTGGTCGCGCCCCGGTCTCGATGAAGCCGTCTCCGGTATCGGGCGCAAATCCGTTGAGCACGTACATCGCGGCCTCGCGCGCGCGCGAACGCAGCCGCCGCGCTTCGGCGAGATCCGCGACGAAGAAGATCTTGCAGCCGGCTTGATCGAGCTTGGCGGCGACGGCCTCGAGGCCGAGCCCATAGGCATTGGCCTTGACCACGGCCGCGCATTCGGCGGTTCGCGCCTCTTTTGCGAGCGTCCGCCAATTCGCCTCTATGGCGGCCAAATCGATCTTGAGCGTGCCGCCGGCCTCTTGGGCGGAGGGCGCGCCGATCGGTTCCGATAATGATTCCGCAAGCGCCATGGGGCGGTTATGACCGGCGCACGGGCCGCGGTAAAGCGGCTCCTGGCCTGTGCCCTAGAAGTCCTGCCGGTGCGCGGTATCGAGGTTGGCGAAGCGCGTGACTGCCGCGTCGAATTGCAGCTCCACGGTGCCGGTCGGTCCGTGGCGCTGCTTGCCGATGATCACCTCGGCCTTGCCTTCCACCCGCTCGCCCTCAGCCAGCCATTCGGCGAATTTTTCCCGGTTCGCTTCGGTCGGCTTGCGCATCTGGTGGTAATACTCTTCGCGGAACACGAACATCACCACGTCGGCATCCTGCTCGATCGAGCCCGACTCGCGCAGATCGGAAAGTTGTGGGCGTTTGTCTTCGCGGCCTTCGACCTGGCGCGATAATTGCGACAGCGCCACAATCGGAATGTTGAGCTCCTTGGCGAGCGCCTTCAATCGCGTGGTGATCTCCGTGATCTCTTGCACGCGGCTCTCGCTGGCGCGCTGGTTCGAACCCTGCAGGAGCTGCAGGTAGTCGACGACCAACAGGTCGAGGCCTTTCTGGCGCTTGAGGCGCCGTGCGCGGGCGGCTAATTGGCCGACCGACAGACCGCCGGTTTCGTCGACGTAGAATGGCAGGCTCTGCAGTTCGATCGAGACGTCCTTGATCTTCTCGAAGTCGGCCTCGTCGATCGCGCCGCGGCGGATTTTGTTTGATGGGATTCCGCTTTGCTCGGCGATGATGCGGGTAGCGAGCTGTTCGGCCGACATTTCCAGCGAGAAGAAGCCGACGATGCCGCCATTGACCGTTTCCCGGCTGCCGTCGGCGCGCACGTCACCCGGCGTGAATGACTTGGCGACGTTGTAGGCGATGTTGGTCGCAAGCGCGGTCTTGCCCATGCCTGGCCGGCCGGCAAGGATGATCAAATCGGAAGGCTGCAGCCCGCCCATGCGGGTATCGAGATCGGTCAGGCCGGTCGCCAGCCCCGAGAGGCCGCCGTCGCGCTGATAGGCCTGAGCCGCCATGTCGACCGCGCGGGTGAGCGCCTGCGCGAAACGTTGGAATCCGGCATCGTAGCGACCCGTCTCGGCGATCTGGTAGAGCTTGCGTTCGGCGTCCTCGATGTGGGTCAGCGGCGTAGATTCGACCGGAGCGTCATAGGCGAGGTTAACCATATCCTCGCCGATGGTGATCAGATCGCGGCGGACCGACAGGTCATAGACGGTGCGGCCGTAATCTGCCGCGTTGATGATCGTCGTCGCCTCGGCGGCGAGCCGCGCTAAGTATTGATTAACCGACAAGCCAGCGATGTCGAAGTCCGCCGGCAAAAACGTCTTCAGCGTCACCGGCGTGGCAATTTTGCCGGCGCGAACGAGGCCGCCGACGAGCTCGAAAATGCGCTGATGGATAGGCTCGAAGAAATGCTTCGGCTCGAGGAAGTCGGAAACGCGGTAGAAAGCTTCGTTGTTAACCAGAACGGCGCCCAGCAGCGCCTGCTCCGCCTCGATATTGTGCGGCGGCGAGCGGAATGCCGGCTCGATTGAAGAATTCTGTCTGCGTGCGATCGAATCTATTTGCGCCATGGTTCCGATCAAGCGATGCGCGTGTGGCCGATTTGCGGTCGACCAATGTTGATAGAGCTTGTTTGCCGTCACTCAACATCGCGGATCACTCAAGACTGCATAACTATCCTGCTCACGATACATTTTCTCGCCATTCGGGCCAAAGACGAGAGGCCATCTGGGCCGCGCACGCAAATTGGATAGTCCACGAAGGCGCCGATGGGAAATCTTCATTTGCGGCTGTCCCCGTTACGCACCGTACCGCTCCCAACGAGACGAACCAAGCCAATTTTTCTTGACGGATTGCTTTCGGCAGCCTGGCACCGCTGCTACTCGCCAGCGAGACGCAACGGTGGAGCTTGTCCCGCTTCGAGGCCGCGCAGTCGCGTCTCCTCGCGCGCGATATAGTTGCGTGTAGCCGGCGTTACGCCTTTGCGTTTGGCCATTTGAATCTGAAACACGACCATGTCGCCGTCGCGGAACGCCATCTCTGAAGACGCCAGGTAGAACTCCCACATGCGCACAAAGCGCTGGTCGTAGAGTCGAACAACTTCATCGCGATGCGCGAGGAAACGTTCGCGCCAGGCTTTAAGAGTCTCGGCGTAGTGCAGTTGCAGCACTTCGATGTCGGTGACGATAAGGGGCGCGCGCTCGATGGCCGGCAGCACTTCCGAGAGCGCCGGAATGTAGCCGCCGGGGAAGATGTATTTGGCGAACCATGGATTGGTCACCCCGGGAGAGCTTTTGCGGCCGATGAAGTGAAGCAGCGCGACGCCGTCGTCCTTGAGCAGGCCGGCGCATTTGCCGAAGAACGCATCATAGAAGCCGACGCCGACGTGCTCGAACATACCTACCGAAACGATGCGGTCGTAGGCCCCCTCGACATCGCGATAGTCGATCAGCCTGAACGCTGCCTGCTGCGCGCGGCCGCGTTCCAGCGCTCTGGTCTGCGCGCGTTGGTATTGTTCCTCGGAAAGCGTGATGCCGGTGACGGACGCGCCGCACATCTCGGCCAGATAGAGCGCAAGGCCGCCCCAGCCGCAGCCGATATCGAGCACGGTTGCGCCGGGCTTGAGCAGCAGCTTGGCGGCGAGATGGCGCTTCTTTGCAAGCTGCGCGTCATCGAGCGACTGATCGGCAGATTCGAAATAGGCGCAGCTGTATTGTTGGTCGGCGTCCAGGAACAGCGAATAGAGCCGCCCGTCGAGATCATAATGACGTGCGACGTTGCGCCGCGCGCGGGCGCGCGGGTTAAACTGCTGCAGCCGGCGTAACAGGTAGCGCGCGGCTCGTGGCGGCCAGGCCCAGCGTGGCGCGATCCATGGCTGCTGGAACAGGACTGACAGGACATCGGCGATCGAGCCGCGCTCGACCACCAGAGTGCCGTCCATATAGGCCTCGCCCAGTTTGAGTTCGGGATCGAGCAGGACCGCATGCTGGGCGCTTGCGCTGGTGAAGCGGACGGCTATCGGCGGGCCGCTGCCGTCGCCAAAACCGTAGGTTTTGCCGCCCGCCGTGGTTACCGTAAAGCATCCCCGGCGGATATACCGACGTAGGAATGCCACCAGCATCCTGTCCACCGTCGCCTCCACGCCCTACTTACGCCCCGTGTGCGTGCTGCAATGGTTGACGGTCTGATGACGGCTGTGGCCGCCCCGGCCGCACTCATTGGCCCTGCACCAGCAAGGGCACTTTATCGCCGTCATTAAAACAAAATCGTCGTTGACCAGCAATGCAACTATGACGTCGCTGCTAATACCTCCACGCCCCGCTCGCCTTTGGCCTATTTTGGGGTAAGGATGATGCACTGCCAGAGACGACTTTGAGGAGGTCAGGGTGTTCCGGCTTCTCGCGCCCGCATCTGTTGTGGTTGTGGCCCTAGTCCCGCAACTTGCCCTGGCTCAGGTCAACATTGATCAGGACAAAACGCCGGCGCACATCTTTTCGAGCGATTGCTCGGTCTGCCACAAATCTGTCCGAGGCTTGGCAAACGGCCGGGGCAGGGGGGCCCTGACGGACTACCTGGCCGAGCATTACACCTCGAGCAAGCAGGAGGCGGCGGCGGTAGCTGCTTACGTGCTCGCCGGTGGCGGCGGCACTGGCACTCCGGCCCCGGCGCGCGACGAGACTTCGCAGCCCGATCGCACTCGGCCGGCCGCGGACGAGCCCAAGACTCGCGAGGCCACACGCCGGCCGGGGTCGGCAAGACCGGAGGAAGAGCCGGCGGCCGAAGCCAAACCGACAGGAATCTCGGAAGAGCGTGGTAGGTCGGCGCGTCCAGAACGCAGCGCCCGCGCAGAGCCGAACGCCGCTAGCCCGGAAGCGAAGCCGCCAGAAGGAAGGTCGTCTCCCGCTGCGCGGTCGCCGCGTAGCCGGCAGAAGCCGACCGCCGTCGCCGCCGTGCCGAAACCCGCTCCAGCGCCCGTTGTGGCTCCGCCGGCCTTGGCTCCAGCGGCCAGTCCGGTGCCGTCCGGTTCCGGTGCGGCTATTCCGCAGGAAGCGTCGCCGGCTGAGGCTGTGCCAGCGCCGACTGACGATATTCCGGATTGATCAGTGCTCGGTGTCGGCCGGCGCTTCTTCGCCCGCTTCTTCGCCTTCCTCGGCGCGCCGCGATTCCGCGGCTTCCGGCTCGAAGAACTCCTCGGCAGCGAGCGCAGCCGCCTCGGCTTCGGTCGGCTCTTCGCGCAACTGCGTCACGTCTTCGCCGCGAGCGATGCGGGCTGCCTCGTCATTATTACGGGCGACGATCACGCTGATCGACGTTTCGATTTCCGGATGCAGGGCGAGCGGAACGCTGTGCCGACCGATGGTCTTGATCGGCGCGTTGAGCGCGATCTGATTGCGGTTGACGGT
>DATJTL010000077.1:0-2881 GCA_035503415.1 Xanthobacteraceae bacterium | reverse complement strand
TCGATCCACTCAAGTTCCGCGACGAACGCCGTTACGCCGACCGGCTCAAGGACGCGCGCAGCAAGACCGGCATGAACGATGCGGTGAAGCTCGGCTATGGCAAGCTCGATGGGCTTGCCACCGTCATCGGCGTGCAGGACTTCGATTTCATGGGCGGCTCGCTTGGCATGGCGGCGGGCGAAGCGGTGATCAAGGGCCTCGACACCGCGGTAGAGAAGGCCTGCCCCTTCATTCTGTTTGCCGCCTCCGGCGGCGCGCGCATGCAGGAGGGCATTCTCTCGCTGATGCAGATGCCGCGCACCACCATCGCGGTACAGCGGCTGCGCGACGCCCGCAAGCCATACATCGTCGTGCTCACCAATCCGACCACCGGCGGCGTTACTGCGTCGTACGCGATGCTGGGCGACGTGCAGATTGCCGAACCGGGCGCGCTGATCGGTTTCGCCGGCCCGCGCGTGATCGAGCAGACAATTCGCGAAAAGCTGCCGGAGGGCTTTCAGAAGTCCGAGTATCTGCGCGATCATGGCATGGTCGACATGGTGGTGCATCGCCACGAGCTGCGCGCCACCATCGCTCGGCTCTGTCGGCTGTTGACGAAGGCGCCGGCCGGTTCGGTGCAATTGCACCTGCCGGCGCCGGCGCCAACCCCGGCGGTGGAAGCCGCGCCGGTGGAACCAATCGCTCCGACGGCGCTGGCGTGAGCCTCCCGCAATCCGAACCGACCCCGCTGGAGGCGGTCGCCGAGCGCCTTCTGGCGCTGCACCCCAAGCGGATCGATCTTTCGCTCGGTCGCATCGAACGGCTGCTTGCCGCGCTCGGCAATCCCGAGCGCCACGTGCCACCCGTCATTCATGTCGCCGGCACGAACGGCAAGGGCTCGACCGTCGCGTTTGCGCGCGCGATCCTCGAAGCGGCGGGCAAACGCGTGCATGTTTACACTTCACCCAACCTGGTGCGCATCAATGAGCGCTTTCGGCTCGCCAAGCCGGGCGGCGGCAGCTTCGTCGAGGACGCCGAGCTCGTCGAAACCCTGACCGAGTGCGAAGTGAAGAACGCAGGCTCCCCGATCACCGTATTCGAGATCGAGACGGCGGCGGCCTTCCTGCTTTTTTCGCGGCATCCGGCCGATGTTGCGCTCCTTGAAGTCGGCCTCGGCGGCCGCCTCGACGCCACCAATGTCGTCGACAAGCCGCTCGCCAGCGTGATCACGCGTGTCTCGATCGATCACCGTGACTTTCTCGGCGACACGATCGAGCAAATCGCCGCGGAAAAAGCCGGTATCCTCAAGGCAAACGTACCGGCGGTGATCGCGAGCCAGGCGCGCGAGGCCCTGGCGATCATCGAGCGGCAGGCCGCGCGGCTGCGGGCGCCGCTTCGTATCGCCGGCGAAGACTGGACCGCGACCGAGGAGCGCGGGCGCCTGGTCTATCAGGACAGTGACGGATTGCTCGACCTGCCGGCGCCGAAACTCTACGGGCGGCATCAATTCGAGAACGCCGGCTGTGCGATCGCCGCCCTGCGCGCGGCTGGCTTGAAGCTTCCCGCCGCCGCATTCGAGGACGGCATGATCCGCGTCGAATGGCCGGCGCGCATGCAGCGGCTGTCGCAAGGCCAGCTCGTCGCCATGCTCCCGCCGGAAAGCGAGCTGTGGCTGGACGGCGGCCACAACGCGGATGGCGGGCGCGCCATTGCCGCGGCGCTCGCCGATCTGGAGGAGCGCGTGTCGCGCCCGCTGGTTCTCATCGTCGGCATGCTGTCGACCAAAGACAGCGCCGGATTCCTGAAAAACTTCTCCGGACTCGCCCGGCGGGTCATCACAGTTCCGATGCGCCATGACAAGACGGTGCCGCCCGCCTTACTCGCCGACATCGCCCGTGAGGTGTCCATTCCGGCGCTCGCCCGTGACGATCTCCAAAGCGCGCTCGAGGCCGCCGGCAAGCTCGATCTGCAACCCTCGCCGCGCGTGCTGATTACCGGCTCGCTCTATCTCGCCGGGGAAGTTTTGGCGGCCAACGGCACGCCGCCGCAATAAACACGCGCCACGCTCGTTTCCCGGATGCGGCGCAGCGCGTAGCGGCGCTGATCCGGGCTCGTCCCACGATTAGATTTACGAAGGTCCCGGGTCTGCGGCGCACCACTTCGCTGCGCTTGTGCTGCGCTGCGCCCGGGAAACGTGGCTACTGAATGGAGTTGTGGAGCGGGCCGGCATCCGCTAGGTTCCGCCAAATTTTGGCCGTGCGCGGCCAAACAGCAGCAACTTCGGGTAGCGAATGGCGAAAGAAGAGCTCTTGGAATTTCCCGGTGTGGTAACGGAACTGCTTCCGAACGCCACCTTCCGCGTCAAGCTCGAGAACGAGCATGAAATCATTGCCCACACGGCCGGCCGGATGCGCAAGAACCGTATCCGCGTGCTCGCCGGCGACAAGGTGCTCGTGGAAATGACGCCGTACGATCTGACCAAGGGCCGGATTACCTACCGGTTCAAATGATCGGCCGCCCCAAATTCGTCTTGGCCTCGGGCTCGCCGCGGCGGCTCGCGCTGATCAATCAGGCCGGGATCGAGCCCGACGCGTTGCGCCCTGCCGACCTCGACGAAACGCCCAAGCGCGGAGAATTACCGCGCGCCTGCGCCGTGCGGCTTGCGCGGGTAAAGGCGGAGGCCGCGCTCGGCATGGTGCGCATCGACGAGGAACTGAAAGGCGCCTTCATCCTCGCCGCCGATACCGTGGTTGCCGTCGGTCGCCGCATTCTGCCCAAGGCGGAAATGCTGGACGAGGCGGCGCAATGCCTGCGCCTACTGTCGGGTCGCAATCATCGCGTCCATACCGCTATCTGCCTGGTGACGCCGAAGGAGACATTCCGGCAGCGGCACGTCGAAACC
>DATJTL010000076.1:0-11313 GCA_035503415.1 Xanthobacteraceae bacterium | reverse complement strand
GCTCGTTGGCGAGCGCCATGGCGATCATCACGCGCTGACGCTGGCCGCCGGAAAGCTGATGCGGGTAGCTTTTGAGCCTAGTCTGCGGATCGGGAATGCCGACCTGGCTTAAGACTTCGAGCGTTCGCGCCCGCGCCGGGGTGCCGGTGAGCCCGCGATGCAGGAGCAAAATCTCGCCGATCTGCTTTTCGATCGTATGCAACGGATTGAGCGAGGACAGCGGCTCCTGGAAGATGATGGTGATATCGTCGCCGCGCACGCTCTGCATGTCGCGCTCGGACAGCGCGAGAAGATCGCGGCCCTTGAAGGTGATCGCCCCCGAGGGATGCCGCGCCGTCGGATAGGGCAGGAGCTTGAGGATCGACAGCGCGGTGACGGATTTGCCGGAGCCCGATTCGCCGACCAAAGCCATCGTCTCGCCCTTGCCGACGTCGAACGACACGCGGTCGACGCAAAGCGTGTCGCGGCCGCCCTGGCGGAAGGCAATCGAGAGATCGCGGACGGAGAGGAGAGGGGCGGCGCTCACGCGAATGTCTTCCTTGGATCGAAGGCGTCGCGCACCGCTTCGCCGATGAAGATAAGGAGCGAGAGCATGATGGCGACCGAGAAGAAGCCGGTCAGACCGAGCCAGGGCGCCTGCACGTTGGCCTTACCCTGCGAGAGCAGTTCGCCGAGCGAGGGTGAACCGGGCGGCAGGCCGAAGCCGAGAAAGTCGAGCGCGGTGAGCGTCATCACCGAGGACGACATGATGAACGGCAGGAACGTCAACGTCGCCACCATGGCGTTCGGCAGCAGGTGGCGGAACATGATGACGATGTCGGAGACGCCAAGCGCACGCGCCGCCATGATGTATTCGAAATTGCGTCCGCGCAGGAATTCGGCGCGGACCAGGCCCACAAGCCGCGTCCAGGAGAACATCAACAATATGCCGAGCAGTATGAAAAAGCCCGGGACCAGCACCGAAGATATTATGAGAAGGAGATAGAGCTCCGGCACCGAGGTCCATATTTCGATGAAGCGCTGGAACAACAGATCGGTCCAGCCGCCGAAATACCCCTGCACCGCGCCGGCAACGACGCCGATGATCGAGGAGACGATCGTCAAGATCAGCCCGAACAGTACCGAAATGCGGAAGCCGTAAATCAAGCGCGCCAGCACGTCGCGGCCGACGTCGTCGGTGCCGAGCCAATTATATTGCAGCGTGCCGCATTGGCCGTAGCCATTCTTGGCGGCGAATGCGCAATCCTTCTTGGTGAGCATCCAGGTCGGCTTGGAGGGGAACGGGGAGGGTGGCCTGCTCACGATGGTGTTGTAGGAAAACGGAATCGGCGGCCAGATCTGAAAGGCATGGTGATCGGCCAGGTAGTGCTGCAGATGCGGATCGAGGTAATCGGCAGCAGTGCCGAAAACGTCGCCGAAGTCGGTGTCCGGATAGGCGACGAAGACCGGAAAGTAGTTCTTGCCGTCGACGTGGATGTAGATCGGCTTGTCGTTGGCGATGAATTCGGCGAACAGCGTGATCACGAACAGGACGAGAAAAATCCATAACGACCAATAGCCGCGCCGGTTGGCCTTGAAATTGCGCCAGCGCCGCGCGTTGAGCGGCGACATTTCAAAACCCGCCGGCGGCGCGGTAAGGCCGAGCGGTCCGGCCGGCTCGATGTCCGGCCGCAGCTCGGGCGGCGCAATGCCGGCTTCAGCCGCCGGTGTGGTGCGATCTTCGGGGCGGGTGCGTACGTCCACCTCACACCTCTCGCGTCTCGAAATCGATGCGCGGATCGATCAGCGTATAGGTGATGTCGGAGATCAGCGTGACGACCAGCCCGACGAGCGCGAAGATATAGATGTTGGCGAATACCACCGGATAGTCGCGGTTGAGCACGCTTTCGAAGCTCAACAGGCCGAGCCCGTTGAGCGAAAAGATGGTCTCGATCAAAAGCGAACCGGCAAAGAATGCGCTGACGAAGGCGCTCGGAAAGCCGGCGACGACCAACAGCATGGCGTTACGGAAGATATGGCCATAGAGCACGCCGCGTTCGGAGCAGCCTTTGGCGCGCGCGGTGAGCACGTATTGCTTGCGCAGTTCTTCCAGGAAGCAGTTCTTGGTGAGCAGCGTCATGGTGGCGAAGGCGGCAAGCCCCATGGAAATGATCGGCAGCGTCAGATGCCAGAAATAATCGAGGATTTTCTCCCACCAGGGAAACTGCGACCAACCGTCCGAGGTCAGCCCGCGCAGCGGAAAGATCTGCCAGAACGATCCTCCGGCAAACAGAATGATGAGCAGGATCGCAAACAGAAAGCCGGGAATGGCGTAGCCGACGATGACAATGGTCGAGGTCCAGACGTCGAAATGCGTCCCGTCGTGCACCGCCTTGCGGATGCCGAGCGGAATCGAGATCAGATAGCTCAGCAGCGTCATCCAGATGCCGAGCGAAATCGACACCGGCAGCTTTTCCTTGATCAGTTCGAGCACGCTCACGTCGCGGAAATAGCTTTTGCCGAAATCGAAGCGCAAGTAATCCCACAGCATGATGAAAAAGCGTTCGTAGGCCGGCTTATCGAAGCCAAACTGCTTTTCCAGGCTCTTGATAAAAGCCGGATCGAGGCCTTGCGCGCCGCGATATTTCGAATTGATCTCGCCCTGCGCCCCACCCGCAAACGCCCCGCGCGCCACGAGGTCGCCGCCGGAGGAGCCGGAAACGCGCGATGTGGCGCCGGTGTCCGTGCCGGAGAGTTTGGCGATGACGCGCTCCACCGGGCCGCCCGGCGCGAACTGCACCACGACGAAAGACACCAGCATGATGCCGAAGATGGTCGGGATCATGAACAGCAGGCGGCGTATGATGTAGGCGGTCATGCGTTCCTATTGGCTCTCTCGTCCCCCTTGGGGGGAAGAAGAATAGGTAGGGATGGGTTCCGGCAGGCCCAATCGCGGGCAAATGTGCTTGCGCGCCGCCGCCGACAACCCTCGTTCGCGAGGGAGAGGGAACACGTTGAGTTTGCTCCTCACCTTACCCCGCTTTTTGCAGTTTTGCCGCTTTGCCGGCGTCATACCACCAGGTGTCCGGAATGCCGCGGAAATAGCGCGGCTGCGCCGCCGGCCGGCCGAATACGTTCCAATAGGCGATCCAGTGCGAGGGCTTGTACCATTGCGGAACCCAGTAGCGGCCGGCCCGGATCACGCGGTCGAGCGATCGGCAGGCGGTCGTCAGGGCGGGACGGGTGTTGGCCGCAATCGCGGTGTCGATCAGGGAGTCGATCACCGGGTCGGCGATGCCGGCAAGGTTGTTCGAGCCTTTGAGCGCGGCGGTCTGCGAGGAGAAATAGGAGCGCAGCGAATCGCCGGGCGTAGACGAAAAGCCGAAGCGGTCGACCGTGATGTCGAAGTCGAAATCGTCGAGCCGCGCGCGGTATTGCACCGGATCGACCAGGCGGATGGTGGCATCGATGCCGAGAACGGCGAGATTCTTGATCAGCGCCATGTGATGCGGCTCGAAGGTCGGCTCGTCGAGCAGAAATTCGATTGTGATCGGAGTGCCGTCCGGCAGCACGCGCTTGCCGGCCTTGATGGCGCAGCCGGCTGATTGCAGAAGCTGCACGCCCCGGCGCAGCATCGCCCGGTCGTCGCCGGAGCCGTCATTGACCGGCGGCAGGTAGGGGGCGCCGAATACCTCGTCGGCGACGCGGCCGCGAAACGGCTCAAGCAGCGCAAGCTCGGCCGCGCTCGGCTTGCCCACCGCCATCATGTCGGAGTTTTGAAAGACGGACACGGTGCGATCGTAGCAACCGTACATGATCGTTTTGTTGGTCCACTCGAAATCGAAGGCGTTGTTGAGCGCCTCGCGGATCCGCGCGTCGGCGAATTGCTTGCGCCGGGTATTGATGAACCAGCCTTGCGCGCCGGAGGGCGTATCGTCAGGGATGGTATCGCGTTTGACGCGGCCGTCCTGCATGGCGGGAAAATCATACCGCGTCGCCCAGGTGCGCGAGGTAAACTCCTCGCGGAATAGATAATTCTCCGCGGTGAAGCCTTCGAAGCCCACGTCGCGGTCGCGATAATATTCGAAGCGCAGAACGTCGAAATTGTTTTGGCCGCGCGAAACCGGCAGCTCGGCGCCCCACCAGTCGCGCACGCGCTCGTATTCGATATAGCGGCCGGCGTCGAACCGGCCGACCTTGTAGGCGCCCGACCCGAGCGGAACGTCGAGCGTCGATTCGTCGAATTTCCGGTTCGCATAATAGGCGCGCGAAAAAATCGGCAGACCGGCGACGAACAGCGGCACGTCGCGGGCGCGTTTGGGCGCGAAGGTCACGGTCACCGTCGTGTCGTCGTCGGCGTTGGCGCCCGTCATATCGCGCAACGACTGGCTGATGATCGGGTGGCCGTGTTGCTTAAGGACGTTGAGCGAGAAGGCGACATCGTGCGCGGTCAGCGGCGAAGCGTCGTGAAATCTTGCCTGCGGGCGGATGACAAATTGGTAGGTGAGGCCGTCGGCTGAACGCCGCACCTTTTCGGCGGCAAGCCCGTACATGGCGTCCGGTTCGTCGCCCGCGCGTTGGAGCAGCGTGGCGAAAGTGAGCTCCATGCCCTGCGCCGCGTCACCCTTGAGGATGTAGCTGTTGAGCGAATTGAACGTGAGAAAATTCTGGTTGTATTGCCGGTCCGGCCCGATCTGCGAAAACGTTCCGCCCTTGGGTGCATTCGGGTCAACGTACCGGAAGTGTGGGAAGTCCGGCGGGTAGGCGAGGTCGCCGAATGCCGAGAGGCCGTGCGACTCGATGGTTTGATCGGCTTTCGCCTGCGAGACGGCGCCGCGCGCGGCTCCCGCGATAACAGTTCCCGCGGCCGCGCTAACAAGCTGCCGGCGCGTCAAAGAAAGCATATCAGCGCCGCCTACCGGCTGATGCGAAGTAAGCAGATGTGGCGAAAGCTGATGTGGCGAAAGAGGTCACGACTTCGATCCGGTCTTGGCCGCCTTGGCGGCGTCCCACCACCACAGGGTCGGGAACGCGTCCATGCCGTATTTGGGCATCGGATCGGGTCGGCTGAAGCGGTCCCACCGTGCGGTCCGCACATAGGGATAGGTCCATTGCGGCACGACGTAATGGTTCCAGAGCAGCACGCGGTCGAGCGCTTTCACGGCGGCGACGAGATCGGCGCGGCTCTTGGCGAAGATCACCTGATTGATCATGGCGTCAACGGCGGGATTTTTGATGCCGATCAGGTTGAACGAGCCGGGTTGATCGGCCGCCTGCGAGCCCCAGTAGCCGCGCTGCTCATTGCCGGGCGACAGCGATTCGCCCCACGCCTGGATGATGACGTCGAAATCGAAGTTGCGCAGACGGTTCTCATACTGCGCATCGTCGATGGTGCGCACCGTCACTGACATGCCGAGCCGTTCGAGCGAGGGCTTGTAGAACAACAACACGCGCTCGATGCTGGGGTCGTCGGCGAGAAATTCGACCGCATAGGGCTCGCCGGTCTTGGCGTCGACCAGCCGCTCGTTGCGCACGTCGTAGCCGGCTTGGCGCAGCAGCATGACGGCTTGGCGCAGATTGTCGCGAGCGGCCTGCGGATTGCCGGCGACCGGATTGGTGTAGGCGGTGGTGAAAACTTCCGGCGGGACCTCATCCTTGATCGTCTGAAGAATTTCGAGCTCCCGGCCGGTGGGCAAGCCGGTGGCGGCAAGCTCGGTGCCCTGGAAGTAACTGGCGATGCGCGTGTACTGGTCGAAGAAGAGCTGGCGGTTCATCTCCTCGAAATCGAAGGCGTAGTTGAAGGCCAGCCGCACGCGCGGATCCTTGAACTTGTCGCGGCGGATGTTGAAGGCGAACGCCTGCATCACCCCGACATTGGTGATGGGAAACTGTTCGAGGATGACGCGCTTTTCGGTGACGGCCGGAAAGTCATAGGCCGTAGCCCAGTTCTTGGCGGTGTTCTCGATCCGCCAATCGACCGTATCGCCCTTGAACGCTTCGAATGCGACGGTGCTGTCGCGGAAATATTCGAAGCGAAGCTCGTCGAAATTATCGCGGCCGACGCGGACGTTAAGCGCGCGGGCCCAATAATCCTTCACCCGCTCGTAGACGACTTCGCGGCCGGCGGAAAAGCTTTTGATGCGGTAGGGGCCGCTGCCGAGCGGCGGCTCGAGCGTCGTGTCGCCGATGTCGCGCTTCTTGCCGTTCTTGTCGGTCCCCTCCCACCACAGCTTGGGCAGAATGGTGAGCTGGCCGACGATCTGCGGCAGTTCGCGGTTACCCTTGGAGTCGAAGGTGAAGGTGATCTCGCGATCGCCGGTCTTTTCCACCTTGGCGACATGGCGGTAATAGGCCGCGAGCTGAGGGCTGTATTGTTTCCAGGCATTGAAGGAGAAGATCACGTCATCGGTCGTGATCGGACTGCCATCATGCCACTTCGCGTCCGCGCGCAGCCGATAGGTGGCGAAGGAGAAATCGTCCGGATAGCGCACCGCCTCGGCGATGAGTCCGTATTCGCTCGACACCTCGTCGAGGGACTCGGCAAGCAGCGTGTCGTAGAGGAGCGTGATGCCTTCGGCGAGGTTCCCTTTGACGCCGGCTACCACCATGTTGAAGCTGTCGAAGGTGCCAAGCGCGATCTGCCGCGCTGCGCCGTCTTTGGGCGCTTTGGCGTTGACGTAGTCGAACTGCTTAAATCCTTGCGGATATTTCAGGTCGCCAAACAGCGAGACGCCGTGGCGCCAGGGAACATTTGCCGAAGCCGTCCCCGGCGATTGCTGCTCCTGCGCTCTCGCGAGGAAGGCTGGCAGCGGCAGCAACCCTCCCGCCGCCGCGAGACCGGCGGATTTCAGCAGCGATCGGCGATCCACCTAAGCGCTCCTCTGCCCTGCGTCATGCCGGCACGTGGTGTGCCGGTCTCTGACAGAGGCGTCCCTTAGGTGCTTTTCAATTGCGGCGCCAGCGCGCCGGATCGTGCCGCGACGAAATGCACTTCACATCCGCGTGCGGTGACGCAGAGCGGCTCGCGGGATCGAATGCCGGCTATTTCGCCGGCGTCGAACCCGGGGTGCTCGGGGCGGCAGCCGGCGCTGGCGGAGCCGCCGTCGAGCCGGCAGGTGCTGGTGCTCCCGTAGCCGGTGCTCCTGTCGCCGGAGCAGGCGGCGCCGCCGGTGCGGGGGCAGGGTTAGCGGCGGCCTTTGGAGCGGCAGGCTGGCTTTGCGCCGCTTTCGGCAGTTCCAGCGGCTTGTCGGAATTCGAATTGAGGTAGGCGATGACGTCGGCGCGCTGATGCTCGTTGGAGATGCCGGCGAAAGTCATCAGTGTGCCCGGAACGTCGGCCCGCGGGTTGGTCAGCCAAGTATTGAGCGCATCGAAGGTCCAGGTACCGCCCTTGGCCTTCAACGGCGCCGAATAATTGAAGCCCGCCTCGGAGGCGACCGGCCGGCCGACGACACCGTAAAGATCAGGCCCGATCTTGGTGCCTTGGCCCTTACCCAGATTGTGGCAGAGCTCGCATTCCTTGGCGACCTGCGCCCCTTGTTGCACGTTGGCGCTCGCCAGAAGGTTGGCGATCGGTGTCTCCGCGGGAGCCTTCGCCGCGCCCGGAGTTGAGGGTTGCTCCTGCTTGACCTCGATCACGTAGCCGGGCTTGGCCGGGACCGGCGGCGCAAAGATCGCGCCGGAGGCGATGTGGACAGCAAGCAGCACCAGGCAGGTTCCCAGCAGGGCGCCGAGAATCTTGTTCAGTTCAAACGAATCCATTGCCGGAGGGCTCCTCGGGAGGCTGTGGTAGGTGAGGGCGGTGCACAATTAGCCGGTTTGCCGCGCGTCTTGCAACCCGTATAACAGCCTCGGGCTTTGCCGATGCCTGATGTCCTCGTTCTCATTCCCGCCCGCATGGCCTCGAGCCGTCTGCCGGGCAAGCCGCTTGCCGATATCGCCGGGGAGCCGATGATCGTGCATGTCTGGCGCCGGGCTATGGAGGCCAAGGTCGGACCGGTCTGGGTCGCCACTGATTCGGCGGAGATTGCCGCCGCTGTGGAAAAGTCGGGCGGCCGCGCAGTGATGACCCGCTCCGACCATCCCTCTGGCACCGACCGCATCCACGAGGTGGTGGCGAAGATCGGTCCGGGCGGCGGCGCCGACATCGTCGTCAATGTGCAGGGCGATCTACCGACGCTCGACCCCGGCAATGTCGCCGACGCCGTGGCCTTGCTCGCCAATCCCGCCGTCGACATCGGCACGCTTGCCGCCGAGATCACCAAGGACCGGGAGCGCGATGACCCGAACGTGGTCAAAGTGGTGGGCTCGCCGGTGGGACCGGCCCGGCTGCGAGCGCTCTACTTCACCCGCGCCCGGGCGCCATTCGGCGACGGTGCGCTTTATCATCACATCGGCCTTTACGCCTTTCGCCGCGCCGCACTCGACCGCTTCGTGGCGCTGCCGCCATCGCCGCTCGAACAGCGGGAAAAGCTCGAACAGTTGCGAGCGCTCGAAGCCGGCATGCGCATCGATGTGGCGATCGTCGCGGCGGTGCCGCTCGGCGTCGACACGCCCGAGGATTTGGAAACCGCCCGCGCCATGTTAACGAGCAAGACCAGTTAACGAGCAAGACATGTTAACGAGCAAGCCATGAAGCGACGCAACAAGATCGCATTCCAGGGCGAGCCGGGCGCCAATTCGCATATCGCCTGTGCGGAAGCCTATCCGGTCTATGAGCCGCTGCCGTGTCCGACCTTCGAGGACGCATTTGCCGCCGTGCGGACCGGCAAGGCGGCGCTCGCCATGATCCCGATCGACAATTCGCTCGCCGGGCGGGTGGCGGACATCCATCATTTGATGCCGCAATCGGGGCTCAATATCGTCGCCGAATGGTTCCTGCCGGTGCAGCATCAATTGATGGCGCTGCGCGGAGCGACGTTGCGCACGATCAAAACGGTCGAGAGCCACGTGCACGCGCTCGGTCAGTGCCGCAACATCATCCGCAAGCTTGGCGTCAAGGCGGTGGTCGCCGCCGATACGGCAGGCGCCGCGCGCGAGGTGGCGGAGGCCGGCGACGTCTCGCGGGCGGCGCTGGCGACGGAGCTTGCGGCCAAGATTTACGGCCTGCAAATTCTCAAACGCAACGTCGCCGACGAGAAACACAACACCACGCGCTTTGTGGTGCTGGCGCGCAAGCCGAAATGGGCGGAAAGCCGCAAGAAGCCGGTCGTCACCACGTTTATATTCGAGGTGCGCAATATCCCGGCCGCGCTCTACAAGGCGCTCGGCGGCTTCGCCAGCAATGGCATCAACATGACCAAGCTCGAGAGCTACATGGTCAACGGCAGCTTCGCAGCGACGCAGTTCTACGCCGACGTGGAAGGGCACCCGCACGACCGGCCGTTGGCGCTGGCGCTGGAAGAACTCGAATTCTTCTCGCGGCCGAAATCGCTGAGGATACTCGGCGTCTATCCGGCGCACCCTTTCCGTGCGACGTTCAAGTAGCACGTGGTCGCGAAACTCAACGAATGGGTTTCGGTGACGTTCAGGCTCGAAAGAAAATAAGGAACTTCGGCCATGAGTAGCGACGGCGCAAAGGTGAAGCGAACGCTGCAATTGCGGTTCACGCTGCCGGCGGCGGATTCGGGGCAGCTTGCCGCGATGATCAAGGCGGCGGCGCCGTTCTACCAGATGTTCGGCAACGCCTCGCAGGTGCGCCTTTTGCAGAACGTTGACGATCCGGCCAAATTCATCCAGGAAATCGAATACGAGGCCCAGGAAGACTGGGAGCTCAATCGGCAACGCATCGCCAGCGACGTACGCATGCAGACCTATCTGCAGGCCTGGCGCACGATGCTGCCTGGCGCGCCGGAGATCGACGTTTATCAGGAAGTCTGACGATTTCTCATCTTCCCCCGTCTGCGCGGGGGAGGACGGTTATATCGTCTGATTATACGCGCCGACTTCCTTGTGCGTGCGCAGCACGGCGTCGACCGCCTTGAACATGTCGCGCATGCGCGCTTCCGACACCGGGCTTTCAACCACGACGACCAGTTCCGGCTTGTTGGAGGAGGCGCGCACCAGGCCCCAGGTGCCGTCTTCGACGGTGACGCGTACGCCATTGACGGTGACGAGATCGCGGATCGGCTGGCCGGTGACCTTGCCGCCCTTCCTCTTTTCGCCTTCGAAGTGCTTTATCACCTCGTCGACCACCGCATATTTGATCTCGTCGGCGCAATGCGGCGACATGGTGGGCGACGACCAGGTTTTCGGCAGCGCGTTCTTTAAGTCGGCCATGCTCTTATCGGGATTTCGGTCGAGCATGTCGCACACCGCAAACGCGAAAATCAGCCCGTCGTCATAGCCGCGGCCGAACGGCTTGTTGAAGAAGAAATGGCCCGACTTTTCGAAGCCGGCGATGGCGCCGATTTCGTTGACCCGCCGCTTCATGTAGGAGTGGCCGGTCTTCCAGTAATCGGCCTTGACGCCATTGGCGATCAGCACCGGATCGGTGGCGAACAGGCCGGTCGACTTGACGTCGACGACGAAGGTGGCGTTCGGGTGCAGCGCCGACAGGTCGCGGGCCAGCATCACGCCGACCTTGTCGGCGAAGATCTCCTCGCCCTCGTTGTCGACGACGCCGCAGCGGTCGCCGTCGCCGTCGAAGCCGAGGCCAACCGCCGCGCCATGCTCCAGCACTGCGTCGCGGATCGCGTGCAGCATCTTCAGGTCTTCGGGGTTGGGGTTGTAGCGCGGGAAGGTGAAGTCGAGCTCGGCGTCCATCGGGATGACGTCGGCGCCGATCATCTCCAGCACCTTGGGCGCGAAGGCGCCGGCCGTGCCGTTGCCGCAGGCGGCGATCACCTTGATCGGGTGCTTCAGCTTCGGCCGGTTGGTGATGTCGGCCATGTAGCGGGCCGGGAAATTCTCGTGGAAGACGTAGGAGCCGCCGCCGCGCAGGTCGAAGGCGGCGGTGAGCACGATCTCCTTCAGCCTGGTCATCTCGTCCGGGCCGAAGGTCAGCGGCCGCGCCGCGCCCATCTTCACGCCGGTCCAGCCATTCTCGTTGTGCGAGGCGGTGACCATGGCGACGCAGGGCACGTCGAGCGCGAACTGGGCGAAATAGGCCATCGGCGTCACGGCGAGGCCGATGTCGTGCACCCTGACGCCGGATGCCATCAGGCCGGTCGTAAGCGCCAGCTTGATCGAGGCGGAATAGGAGCGGAAGTCGTGGCCGGTGACCAGCTCGCGCTTGACGCCGAGCTCGCCGAGCAGCGAGCCGAGGCCCATGCCGAGCGCCTGCACGCCCATCAAATTGATCTCGTCGCCGAACAGCCAGCGCGCGTCATATTC
>DATJTL010000075.1:0-6132 GCA_035503415.1 Xanthobacteraceae bacterium | reverse complement strand
CTTGCCGCAGCCGCGGCGGCGACTGCCGGGCCGGCTTTCGCTCAAACCAAGCCGCCGCCGACCACTCCTGGAGGGCCGGCCGCGCCGGTTTCGCCGCCGCTGCCGGAACCCACGACGCCGCGCGCGGCCTCAACCTCTACTGCGGCGCTTGGCCAGGCCGAACAAACCCACGACAATCAGACAGCCATGTATGGCGGCGCGTCACTGCAGATGGCGGACCTCGCCTTGCAGAAGGCGCGCCATCCGCGGGTCAAGGAGTTCGCCAAATTCGAGCGTGCCGAACAGACCACGGCGGCGGAGGTGCTCAAATCACTGGATCCGAATCTCAATCCGCCGGCGCCGCCGCAGGACGTCGCGGCAACGATCAACCGGCTGAAGGACATGCGTCCGGGCGACGCGTTCGATCGCGAATTCGTTTCCGCGCAAATTGCGGGTCATGAAAAGCTTCGCACGGTGCAGCAGGACTATCTGAAAACCGGCAACGACCTGCCGACCGTCGCCGCCAGCAAACTAATCCTCGGCATGATCGAGGAACATCTCACGCTGCTGTCGGATCTGCGCGCGGAGCGATTGGCGGCGCTGTAGCGGCAAAGAGCGTCAGGGCCGGCGTGCCGGTTTGGTTTTGCTGATCGCGGTTGGCGAGGGCGGCGAGTTGCGGCCCGGCCAGAACGTAGGTCAGGCACTGCGGCAACAGCGCAAAGCCGCTCTGCCGGTAGAAGCTTTGCGCGGGGTTGTCGGCGCGCACGGTAAGCTCGACGATCGGGCTGCCGAGTTCGCACGCATAAGCGGCAACACGCGCCACCAGCGCGCCGGCGATGCCGCGGCGTCGGTGCGCCGGTTCGACGAACAGATCCTGGAGAAAGATCACCGGGCCGTCCCAGCCGGTGATGACGCGTCGGCTGCAGGTTGCCATGCCGATAACCGCTGCTGCTTCCTCGGCGACAAAGGCGCAAAAGCCTGCTTGTTCGCCGAAGCCGTCGCGCAGCCAAGCGGCGGCACTGGCGCGCACCGCGTGCTGCGCGTTCTCGCCCTCGGCCAACAACAACTTAAGCCGCATCAAAGCGGGAATGTCGGCAGGCTGTGCCGGGCGCACCCGAAGGGTCGCGGCGCCGGCTTCGTCGCTCCTGCATTTTTCCATAGGCGACTGCATCTTATGCAACTTTGTTGATCTTCTTTCAGATGGTCTGCGCTGCGCCCAATCCGATGGCGGAGCATGGCCGCGCATGGTTAACGCGCGATTAGCATCTCGGGCGTGATAGCAAAAAGAGGATGTCGGCTGCCGAAAGGACTACAGCGGCAGCCTAACCGGTCAGCACGGCGCGGATGCCGTCGATGACATATTGCACGGCGAGTGCGGCGAGCAGTACGCCGAGCAGCCGCGACAGCACGATGTTTCCGGTCACGCCGAGCAGGCGGCGGAGCCGCACGGCGAACAGAAAGACGACGTAACACGCCGCCGCCACCACCAGCACGACCGCGAGCAGCAGTGCCAACAAGATGAGATTCCCGCCGGCGCGTCCTGTCAGCAGCACGGTGGCGGTGATGGCGCCGGGGCCGGCCATGAGCGGGATGGCCAGCGGAAAAGCCGCAATGTTGCGCGCGCGCTCCTCGAGCGCCTGCTCGGCGGCTTCGCCTTCGCGGCGCATGCGCACGCCGAACGCCATCTCGGTGGCGATCGAGAACAGCAACAGACCGCCGGCGATGCGAAAGGCGGAGAGCGAAATTTCCAGTGCCTTAAGGAGCTGATCGCCGATCAGCGCGGTGCCGACGAGTATGGCGGCGGCGATGATTGCTGCACGCAGCGCAACCTGGTGGCGCAGCGATTCGGAAAGACCCTCGGTAATGGCAATGAAGGTCGGCGCCAATCCAAGCGGATCGACGACGACCAACAGCGTGACCAGCGCCGAGATGAGAAATTCCAACACTGCAAAGCTCGCCTAAACACTGATTTTAGCAGCAAATTTTAGCAGCAAATGGGCCGTTTGTTGCCCCGCCGGCCGCCCCCGCCGATGGCTGCGGCGCGGCAGTCGGAGGCATCGCGCAAGTTCCAATTACACCGATCATTAACCATAGGTAGCGACTTTGGCGGTAACTGAACACTTCCGGTTTTCGCCTTATGGCTTTTTTTAGAAATGCATTTGCCCGACACGCGCGAGCGCGGCTTTGTAGCGTCATCATCATCGTTGCGGCGACGGTGGGACTGAATGCGCCCGCGATTGGCGCGACTTTGTCGCTCAGCCCCGGATCTCTGCCCAATGGCACGCAAGGGGTCGCTTACGACCAGACAGTCAGCGCGAGCGGCGGCAATGGCGATTACTCGTATTCCATCACTTCAGGTTCGCTGCCGACAGGGATTTCGCTCAATGGTTCCACCGGCGAACTCACCGGCACGCCGGGCACAACCGGCGTGTGGAATTTCACCATCCAGGCACAGGACACTGGCGGCAATTCCGGGACCCGCGCTTATTCCATCGCCGTCGGCACCGCCTCGCTGACGTTGCTGCCAACCACGTTGCCCGCCGTGACGGAAGGCACCTCCTATAGCCAGACGATCACGGCGGAGGGCGGCACTGCGCCATACACCTTTTCGGTATCGTCGGGCTCGCTGCCATCTGGCCTGACACTCTCGTCTGCAGGCCTGCTGAGCGGCACGCCATCGGTCAACGGTTCCTACGGGTTCATCCTGCAGGCGACCGACGTGAATGGTAATACCGGTTACCGCACGTACTCGCTAAATATCGGCACCAATTCACTCAGCCTGACGCCCACGACGCTGCCGAACGGCACGCAGGGCACGCCCTACAATCAGACTGTGACGGCAAGCGGCGGCACCGGTCCCTACACCTATTCGGTCAGCTCCGGCTCGCTGCCAGCGGGGCTTTCGCTTAACGCCAACAGCGGCGCCATTACCGGCACGCCGAGCGGCAGCGGCGTTTCGAATTTCACGATCAGCGCAGCCGACGGCTACGGCGACGCCGGCAGCCAGAACTATTCGGTGGCGATCGGAAGCAATTCGCTTACGCTCAACCCGACGTCGCTGCCGGACGGCACGCAGGGCACGCCCTATAATCAGACGGTGACGGCAAGTGGCGGCACCGGGCCCTACACGTATGCCGTCACCTCGGGCGCGCTTCCCGCCGGCCTGTCGCTCAACACGAGCAGCGGCGCTATTACCGGTACGCCCAGCGGAACGGGGCTGTCGAATTTCACCATCACCGCAACCGATTCGCTCAGCGATACCGGCAGCCGGTCCTATTCGGTCAATATCGGCACCAATTCGCTGACTCTCAATCCGACGAGTCTGCCTGATGGCACGCAGGGCACTCCATATAGTCAGTCGGTGACGGCCAGCGGCGGGACCGCGCCCTACACGTACGCCGTCACCTTGGGCGCGCTTCCCGCCGGCTTGTCGCTCAACACGAACAGCGGCGCGATTACCGGTACGCCGACGGGCAGCGGCACCTCGAATTTCACCATCCAGGCCACCGACGCCAACGCCAATACTGGAAGCCGTTCTTATTCGGTCGATATAACTTTGGCGCCGCTTACGATCAGCCCGGCCACGCTGCCGGCGGCGACGCAGGGCGCGGCCTACAGTCAGACGGTGACGGCCGGCGGCGGCACCGCGCCCTACACTTATGCGATCGTCGCCGGTGCGCTGCCTGCCGGGCTTGCGCTCAACGCCTCGAGCGGCGCGATCAGCGGCACGCCGACGGTAAACGGCGCGTTCAACTTCACTGTCCAGGCGACCGACTCCACGCCCAACACCGGCATGCGCGCCTATACGCTCAACGTCGGCACCAATTCTCTGGTCGTCAACCCGGCGAGCCTGCCGGCGGGCACCAAAGGGGTGGCCTACAATCAGACACTGAGCGCGAGCGGCGGCAATGGCTCTTACACTTACGCGATCGCCTCGGGCGCGCTGCCGGCCGGCCTGGCGCTGAATGTCTCGACGGGTGCGATCACCGGCACCCCGACCGGCAACGGATTTTCGAATTTCACCGTCAAGGCGACGGACACCAACGGCGATACCGGTTCGCGCGCCTATGCGCTGTCGATCGGAACAAATTCGCTGATCATCAATCCAGCGAGTCTTCCGGCCGCGGTATTGGGTGCTCCGTATAATCAGATCGTGACCGCTACCGGGGGCACCGGCCCGTATACCTACGCGATCATCGCCGGCGCGCTGCCGCCGGGACTCGCCTTCAATACGTCGACCGGTCAGATCACCGGAACGCCGACAGGGCAGGGCTCGTTCAGCGTGACGATCCAGGCGACCGACGCCAACGGCGACATCGGCAGCCGTGCCTACGCGGCATTCCAGGTGCGGCCAAATCCGGCGCTCGATCCGGACGTGCAGGGGCTCGTCGCCGCGCAGGCGGCAACGGCCCGGCAATTCGCCGCCACGCAGATAACCAATGTCGGCGGACACCTGGAGGGCCTGCACGACGCTTTCGATCCGTGCATGCTCAATGTCGGGCTCGGCGTGACCGTCGTCGATCCGACGACCGGACTGCCGACCAACGATCCGAACGCCAATCCGCAGGCGCCGCGCGGCAATCTGCCGGGCACCTGCGCCGGCCGGCTGGCGACCCAGTTTCCGCTGGCGTTCTGGACCGGCGGCACGGCGCAATTCGGCACCACCAGCGTCAACGGCAGCAACAACCAATTTTCCTCGGGCGGACTGACCTTCGGTCTGGATGGGCGCATCAGCAACGCGCTGATCGTCGGCGCCGCCGTCGGTTACGGTTCGGACCATACCGACGTCGGCACCGATGGCACGTTGAGTATCGCGCATAATGCCGACGCGATGTTCTATGCGAGCTATCAGCCGTTCGACCACATATTCTTTGACGCGATCGCCGGCTACGGCGCGCTCGGCTTCAACAACCAGCGCTTCGACAGCTTCAGCGGTTCGATGTTCGCGGGAACGCGCGGCGGCTCGGAATGGTTCGGCTCGATCACGGCGAGCACGGATTTCCGCACTGGTGCGCTCAAGGTTTCGCCTTACCTGCGCGCGGATTTCATGACGGCCACGCTGCAGAGTTACGGCGAGCAGGGACCGAGCAGCCTGGCGCTGACCTACGGCGCGGTGAGCTTCGGCTCGACCGGCGGCGTGGTCGGATTGCGCGGCAGCTATGATATTCCAACCTCATGGGGCGTGCTGTCGCCGACCGGGCGTCTTGAATTCCGCCACGAACTCGACGACGGCTTCAATCAGGCGATGTTCTACAGCGATCTCGGTGCGGGGCAGACCTATGTGCTCAATGAAGCTGAGGCGTCGCAGAACCTTGTGACCGGTATGATCGGGCTGCGTGCCCGCGCCGGCACCAATCTCTTTGCCGAATTCGAGTACGGCGCCACCGCGGGCAGCAATTCCACCATCATGCAGACGATCCGCGCGGCGTTCCGGTATGCGTTGTAGCACCTGCGGGTGGCTATTCTTTTGTCAATCCAAGGAGAACATAGTCGTATTTGACTTGGCGATTGCTATCGCCGAGCGCTTGAATCTTGAACGAACCGTCGATCTGAAAGGCGCGAACAGCCGTTCCGTCGATGACGGTCGTTTGTTCCGCGCCTCCATTGAGAGGTTTCCACGTGACCTTCGCAGAGGTATCGGAATCCCAGATCGTCAGGACTAGCGCGTGTTGCTCGTTGTCATCCACCAAGGTTTTCGGTGGCGCGCCGCCTTTCACCACTCCGTTACCCAGGGAATTGAACCCGCCGATGCGGCCGAGGTCGATCTCCTGGGCGTTGAGACAAGCGGATGGGGCGCTAATCGCGACACACAACAGTGCGAGACCTAACGCGCTGAGCGGGAGGTTTTGAGGCTTCATCATCACAGTGGAATTCGGTCGGCGCGAAGAGGTTCCTAGCTGGATGCTGTCGATTCCCTCATCTGACATTGCCCTATTTTGCTCGGCCACAAGGACGCCATGATCGGGCGCCTAGACCGCCATGGCGCTTGACGGTAAAGCACTGAATCCCCACATAAAAAACGGTTGGCGTAGCGGCGCTGCGAGGGTGGCGCGCGGCGCTTGAATCAGCTAAGCAGACAGCACCCTTTTTTCGCGAGATCACCTTGGCCGACAACGACGACCACGGGCCCGATGACAGCGGGCCTTCCGACAT